>NZ_NFJE01000001.1:0-392158 GCF_002159695.1 Collinsella sp. An271
TTCGACTGCGGTGCGCGACCGCCGTTTGCGCTGACAACAACGATTGTCGCCCATCCCGCGGGCATCCGGGGAGGCTCCGACCGATCAGTTATCGGTCATATCTTCTAAATGCTTTTGCTGACCCCCTATAGCGTGCCAAACGGTCCGCTTTGTGTCATTTCGCGCTCACGCTCGCCCTTCTCGGAAGGCGCGGCGGTGCATTCGTGCGAGGTCGCGCCGCCCTCGCGCCATGGAAAAGGGCCCCGCTGGCGAAAGCGGGGCCCTTGCGATCAACGTTGTACCGTTGAGAAGTTACTCCATGGAGTTGACCAGGTGCTGCACGCCGGACTTGCGGTTGGCGGCCTGGTTCTTGTGGATGACGCCCTTGGCGACAGCCTTGTCGAGCGCGCGGTTGGCGCGGGTCGCGGCAGCAGAGGCAGCAGCCTTGTCGCCAGCCTCAACGGCAGCGTGAACGTGCTTGATCAGCGTCTTGAGCTCGGACTTGATCGCCTTGTTGCGGATGCGGGCAACCTCGGCGGTGCGGATACGCTTCTTCTGAGACTTGATGTTTGCCACTTGCAGAAATCCTTTCAAATGCTTCGATAAGCCTTATGTTCACGGCCTCTGAGACACGGTGAGGTCACAACTCGGTGAGTATAGCACGCGTATGCAGGGAAGAAAAGCGTATTCGGTGTGGAATAGGCGTGATGCTCACGAGATGTGCACGAGTGGACACTCGCGTGAGCCCTCGGCGTTCGGGTATGATAGGCCCCATGGATACGACTAACACCTCACATATCAGAAACTTCTCCATCATCGCGCACATCGACCACGGCAAGTCGACGATCTCGGACCGCATCCTCGAGCTCACGCACACCGTGGACGAGCGCGACATGGAGTCGCAGCTGCTCGACTCGATGGACATCGAGCGCGAGCGCGGCATCACCATCAAGAGCAACGCCGTGCGCGTCATGTACACGGCAGACGACGGCGAGGTCTACCAGTTCAACCTCATCGACACGCCGGGCCACGTCGACTTCACCTACGAGGTCTCGCGCTCGCTCGCCGCGTGCGAGGGCGCGGTCCTCGTGGTCGATGCCACCCAGGGCGTCGAGGCCCAGACGGTCTCCAACGCCAATTTGGCCATGAACGCCAACCTGGACATCGTTCCGGCCATCAACAAGATCGACCTTCCGAGCGCCCATCCCGACGAGGTGAAGACCGAGATCGAGGACGAGCTCGCCATCCCCGCCGACGACGCGGTCTGCGTCTCGGGAAAGACGGGCGAAGGCATCCACGACCTGCTCGAGGCCATCGTGTTTCTCGTCTCGCCGCCGACGGGCGACGCGAAGGCGCCGCTGAAGGCGCTCATCCTTGATTCGTATTTCGATGAGTACCGCGGCGTGGTGGCGACGGTGCGCGTCTTCGACGGCTCGATCCGCAAAGGCGACACGCTCACCATGATGCAGACCGGCGAGAGCTTCTTGGTCGATGGCGTGGGCATCAAGCGCCCCGCCGAGATCCTTGTCGACGAGATCGCCGTCGGCGAGGTCGGCTTCGTGGTGACGGGTCTCAAGGATCCGGGGGCGGTGCACGTGGGCGACACGTTGACCTACCGCGACCGTCCGTGCCCTGAGCCGCTGCCAGGCTATCGCGAGGCCAAGCCTATGGTCTATACGGGCCTGTTCCCGATCGACAACAAGGATTACGAGAACCTGCGCGACGCCCTCGAGAAGCTGCGCGTGAACGACCCGTCACTCACCTGGAGCCCCGAGACCTCCGTGGCGCTCGGCTTCGGCTTCCGCGTGGGCTTCCTCGGCCTGCTTCACATGGAGGTCGTCAAGGAACGCCTGGAGCGCGAGTTCGACCTCGATCTCATCGCGACGAGCCCCAGCGTGGACTACCACGTCTACAAGACCGACGGCACCATGGTCGACGTGCGCAGCCCGCAGGATCTTCCCGACGTGACGCGCATCGACCATATCGAGGAGCCGTACCTCGCTGCGAAGGTCATCGTGCCGCCCGAGTACACCGGCGCGGTCATGCAGCTCGCCATCGAGCACCGCGCGGTCATGACCGACATGATCCACCTGTCCGCCAAGTCGGTGGAGATGCATTTCGACATGCCGCTCGCCGAGCTCATCTTGGACTTCTTCGACCAGCTCAAGAGCCGCACCAAGGGATATGCGAGCCTCGACTACGAGTTCTCCGGCTATCGCACGAGCGAGCTCGTCAAGCTCGACATCCTGCTTTCGGGCGACGAGGTCGACGCACTGTCCTTCATCGTCCACAAGGACAAGGCCTACCCGCTCGCGCGCGGGCTGTGCGACAAGCTCAAGGAGATCATTCCCAGGCAGCAGTTCGAGGTGCCCATCCAGGGCGCGATCGGCAACAAGATCATCGCGCGCTCGACGGTCAAGGCGGTGCGCAAGGACGTGCTCGCCAAGTGCTACGGCGGCGACATCTCGCGCAAGCGCAAGCTGCTCGAGAAGCAGAAAGAGGGCAAGAAGCGCATGAAGGCCATCGGCTCGGTCGATGTGCCGCAAGAGGCGTTCCTTGCGATTCTGAAGGTGGACGAGTAACCGCGTGAAATTCTAGGGACAGTCCCTAGAATTTCATTGCGTGCAAAGGGGATTCATGGGGTTTTCCGACGACCTGCGCGCGGCCTATGCCGAGCAGCCGTTTCTGCTGGCACCCATGGCGGGCGTGACCGACGCGGCCTACCGTATCATGTGCCGTCGCCGCGGGGCGGCCATGGCGTACTCCGAGATGGTGAGCGTCGCCGGGCTGGCATACGCGAGCAACAAGACCTGGCGCCTCGTGCTGCCCGAGGACGAGGAGCCCCAGATCTGCGTGCAGCTGTTCGGCTCCAAGCCCGAGCAGTTCGCGGGCGCCGTCGATGCGGTGCAGGAGCGCGTGGGGGACAAGCTCTTGCTGATCGATATCAACATGGCGTGCCCCGCGCGCAAGGTCATCACCAAGGGCGAGGGTTCCGCCCTCATGGAGACCCCCGAGCTAGCCGCGGATATCGTGCGCGCCGCGGTCGAGCGCGCCCAGGTGCCGGTGACGGTCAAGATGCGCATCGCGTTCCGTACGGGCGAGCGCACCGCGCCCGAGCTCGCGCGCATGCTCGAGGACGCGGGCGCCGCCGCCGTGGCGGTCCACGGGCGTACGGCCAAGCAGCTCTACACCGGGGCCGCCGACTGGTCCATCATCGACGAGGTCGCCGATGCCGTGGAGATCCCGGTCGTTGGCTCGGGCGACGTGTTCTCCGCCGAGGACGCCGTGCGCATGCTCAAGACCACGAAGGCCGAGGCCGTGTTCGTGGCGCGCGGCACCTACGGTAACCCCTGGATCTTCGACGATGCGCGCGCCCTCGCCGCGGACGGGACCGCGGTGCCCGTCCGCTCGGCGCACGAGCGTCTCGAGGCCCTGCGGGAGCATCTGGGCCTCGTGCACCGCTACCTGCCGTTCATGGCGCGCGCCCGCACGTTCGCGACTTGGTATCTCAAGGGCATGCCGCATGCCGCCGCGTGGCGCGGGCGCGTGGTCAAGTGCACGGACTACAGGGACTTCATGGACCTGGTCGACGAGATCGAGGCGGACGTGGCCGTTTGCGAGGAGATCCTCGCCGCGGGCGGCACCCTGCCTCCTCTCGCGAGCGCGTAGCGCTCGGCGCCCATGCTTCCAAAGAGCGCCACGGGAGCGCATTCGGGCGAATAGCGCTTCCGTGGCGTACACTCGGTCGGTGGACGCTCCATGTGCGCGCCGTGGACGTGCGGAAGGGGAATGCGAATGGTCGATGCGCTCTATATCCATGTGCCGTTTTGCCATGCGAAGTGCCTGTACTGCGATTTCGATTCCCGGGCATGCCGGGACGCTTCGGCCTACGATGCGTACGTTGCATCCATGCGGGCGTGCATCGAGCGGCTGGGGGAGACGGGCGCGCTGTCGTCCTGCCGGACGGTCTATATTGGCGGCGGCACGCCGAGCGTTTTGGGCGACCTGCTGGTCGAGCTCGCGCAAACCGTGCGCGAGGCTGCGCCCGGCGTCGTCGAGTTCTCGTGCGAGGCGAATTCCGAATCGTTTTCGGCGGGACTGGCGGAGTCGCTCGCGGGCGCAGGCGTGACGCGTGTGTCGCTCGGGGTCCAGAGCTTCGTCGACGACGAGCTCCGTGCGCTCGGGCGCCTGCATTCGGCGCGCGGCGCACGCGAGGCCATCGACGCGGCGCGTGCCGCGGGGCTGGACGTGTCGTGCGACCTCATGTGCGGCATTCCCTTGCAGACGGCCGAAAGCTGGGAGGCCACGCTCGATGCAGCCGTCGCCGCCCGGACGGACCACGTTTCGGTCTACCCGCTCACGATCGAGGACGGAACGCCGCTCGCCGCGAAGGTCGAGCGCGGCGCGCTCGCCGAGCCCGACGAGGACTTCCAGGCATGGTGCATGGAGGAGGCGAGGCGGCGGCTCGGGTCCGCCGGCATGCGCCCTTACGAGGTGGCGAGCTATGCGCGACCGGGCAAGGAGTGCGCCCACAACATCGCCTATTGGACCGGGAAGAGCTATCTGGGGCTCGGGCGGTCTGCGGCGAGCATGTTCGACCGTAAGACGTATGGTGAGCTGCGCTGCAACCTTTCGTTGCCCGAGGTCGGGGAGGATGCCGCGAGGATCCGCTTCGTCCAGACGACCGACGCGCTGCCCGGCGGAAGGCGCGCGCCGGCTTCCTTCGATATCGAGCAGATGCGCGCCCGCGAGGCCGTCGCGGAGGACCTGATGCTCGGCATGAGGATGTCGTGCGGGGTGGACGGCGAGCTGCTCCTTCGCGCCCGCGAGGAGATCGGGTTGGATGCGGTCGACCGCGCCGTCGACCATGCGCTGTCGCGGGGGCTCGCCCGCTGGTGCGATGCGGCGGGCGGGCGGCGCCTGGTGCCCACCCACGACGGCTGGCTTCTCGGCAACGAGCTTTACGGCCTGTTCTGGGACCTGGCCTCCGCATGAAATTATAGGGACTGAAATTCTAGGGACTGTCCCTATAATTTCACATTCTGACAAGATGCCCTGGGAAGAGAAGATCGCCTACGTGAAATTTAAGGGACTGTCCCTAGAATTTCAGTCCCTAGAATTTCACCGCTCTCGTTAGTGTACGGACGTGCAGGTATCGTGGGGTGTGCATATTAACCGTGCGGTTCGGTACAATAGAGCAACTGAAAAAACCGCAGGAGGTTATGTCGCCATATGGCAACGATGAACGAGAAAGACTACTACGCGATCCTCGGCGTCTCGAAGGATGCGTCGGCGCGCGAGATCCAGAAGGCCTTTCAGCAGAAGGCGCGCAAGCTGCACCCGGACGTCAACAAGGCACCGGATGCCGAGGAGAAGTTCAAAGAGGTATCCGAGGCATACGCGGTGCTGTCCGACGAGCAGAAGCGCGCTCGCTACGACGCCATGCGCTCGGGCAACCCCTTTGCCGGCGCGCCGACGTCCCAGCCCTATGGCGGCGGGTATTCCGGCAGCTATACCGGCGGCGGGTACGGGGGCTTTCCCTTCGGCGGCTTTCCGTTCGACAACGCGTACGGCCAGCGCCGCCGCAGCGGTTCGGCGTACAACCCCGAGACCGGCGCCGATGTCGTGGTCGATGTCGACCTCACCGCGGAGCAGGCCAAGCAGGGCGCGCGCCGCGCGGTGAAGTATCGCCGGTATGAGCCGTGCGACCGCTGCCACGGGTCGGGCTCGGTCTCCTCGGGCGAGGCCCATGCGTGCCCCTCATGCCACGGCACCGGCACCATCGACGTCGACCTGTCCTTCATGTTCGGCGCGGGTACGTTTCAGACGGTCTGCCCCGAATGCGGGGGCTCGGGGCGCGTGATCGCCGACCCGTGTCCCGACTGCGGCGGCTCGGGAAGGACGCCGGTGGTCACCGAGGCGGTCGTCGAGTTCCCTGCTGGCACCCACGACGGCGACACCGTCCGCGTCTCGTCTATGGGGCACGCGGGCACGAACGGTGCGGCGGGCGGAGACTTGGTCGGTCGCGCGCACGTTGCGGCCGAGCGCCTCGAGGGTACGCCCCGCACGGGCTTCTACCTCGTGGGATTCGTCCTGCCCTTCCTGATTCTCTCGGCGGTCCAGGGCGTGTTCGGCGTGTTCGCCATCCTGTGCCTCGTGCCGTTCTTCATGGGGCTCTCCATGATCATTCGCTCGGATCTCAAGAGCCGCTCGAAGATCTGGTGGAAACGCGGCCTGTCGCAGGTGGTCAACGGCATGGCGAACGGCCTGCTGCTGGCGCTCATCTCGGTGTCGTTCTCGTCGTGCATGATGCGCCCGTACTACTATCTCTTCTAACGGCGACCGGGCGGTACGTTTTGGAACGGAACCATTTTTGATAATGGCCCTCGAAACGGGGGCCACGATTAAAAATGACCCCGTCGCAAAATGTACCGCCTACGAGTGCGGCGCGTTGGGTATATCTTCTTGGGTCGGTTTTTATCCGGCCCTTCGCTTTGCTGTGTTGCTGAGGATTTCTGGGAAGGAAGTTCGCTGTGGCGGATAAACGGGACTACTACGAGGTACTGGGCGTCGACCGCGACGCCGACCAGCGTACGATCAAGCGCGCGTTCCTGAAGAAGGCACGCGAGGTGCATCCGGACGTGTCCGACGATCCCGATGCGGAGGCCAAGTTCAAAGAGGTCAACGAGGCGTACTCGGTCCTTTCCGACGAGCAGAAGCGCGCGAACTACGACCGGTTCGGCACGGCGGACGGGCCGGGCATGGGAGGCGGCTACGTCGACTTCTCCGATATCTTCGGCGGCATGGGCATGGACGACATCTTCTCGTCGTTCTTCGGCGGCGGGGCAGCCGGTTCGCGCGGAGGCGCCAGCGCGCGTCGCACCCGCGGCCGCGACATGGCCATCACGCTGACCGTCACCCTCGAGGAGGCTGCGCGCGGCTGCACGAAGACCATCAGCTACGACCGCCTGGCCACGTGCGAGGACTGCCACGGCACCGGCGGCGCCGACGGCGCGCAGGAAAAGCAGTGCCCGCGCTGCCACGGCACCGGCTTCGTGACCACGGTCCAGCGCTCCATCTTCGGCCAGGTCCAGTCCAGCTCCCCGTGCCCCGATTGCCACGGCGAGGGCACCGTCATCGACCATCCCTGCGAGATGTGCGACGGCCAGGGCCGCACGCCCACCCATGAGAAGATCGATATCGACGTGCCAGCGGGCATCGCCACCGGCCGGCAACTGCGCGTGCGCGGCTACGGCGAGGCCGGATTCCGCGGTGCCGCATCCGGCGACCTCATCGTCACGGTCCAGGTATCCGAGCACGATCGGTTCCAACGCAGCGGCGACGACCTGTACTGCACGGTCGAGGTCCCCATGGCGAGCGCGGCGCTCGGGTGCACGGTCCAGGTGGACGGCATCCTCGACGGCGAGCGCATCGATGTCGAGATCCCGTCGGGCACGCAGTACGGCGACGCCATCACGGTGGACGGGCGCGGCATGCCCCGCTCCGGCGGAGGCGGCTCGCGCGGGCGCCTGATCGTCCGCGTCGCCATCGTCGTCCCGCGCAAGATGAGCCCCGCCGCCCGCGAGGCGCTCGAGAAGTTCGCCCGCGAGATGGGTGAATCGCCGACGCCGCGCAAGACGATGGGCGACCGCATCCGTGACGCCATCGACGACATCTTGGAGTAGCTGCCCGTGCCCATGCCCTTTGTGAGCGTCGTGAACCTCGGCTGCCGCGTCAACCGGGTCGAGAGCGACCGCATGACCGTAGACTTTGCCCGCGCCGGCTTCGGCCTGGTCGATGAGGACGAGGCCGATCTCGTCGTCATCAACACCTGCGCTGTCACCGGCGAGGCGGAGGCCAAGACCCGCAAGGCCGTTCGCCATGCGGTCAACCTGCCGCGCAAGCCCTACGTGGTCGTCACGGGATGCGCGGTCAACCTGCACCCCGACTCCCTCGCCGAGCTTTCCGACCGCGTGGTGATCGAGCCCATGAAGACCGACGTCGCTGCGCGCGCCGCGGACCTCCTGGGATTCGGCGAGACCGGAGCGTGCGATGGCGGCCTCGATTCCCGCGAGCTCGCCGACCTGCTCGGCCGCTCGAGGCTCGGGGTCAAGATCCAGGACGGCTGCAACAACCGCTGCACGTACTGCATCGTCTGGAAGGCCCGCGGGCCCGAGCGCTCCGTGCCCGTCGACGCCGTGCTCGAGCAGGTTCGCGAGGCCTTCGCCGCGGGCATTCCCGAGGTCGTGCTCACGGGCGTGAACCTAGGGGCCTACGACGGCATGGGTCCCGACGACGATCACGTCGAGATTGACGAGCTGCTCGACGCCATCCTGACCGAGACGGATATCCCGCACGTGCGCCTGTCGTCCATCGAGCCGATGGATGTCAGCGAGCGCCTGGTTCGCCGCATGGCCGCAGAGCCTCGGCGCGTGGCCCCCTTCCTGCACCTTCCCGTGCAGTCCGGTTGCACCGCCACACTTCAGCGCATGGGCAGGCCGTATTCCGCGGAGGAGTTCGAGCGCACGGTCGCGCGCATTCGCGAGATCCTGCCGGCGGCCTCCATCTCGGGCGACCTGATCGTCGGGTTTCCGGGCGAGACGGACGAGGAGTTCGAGCAGACGCGCGCGTTCGTGGAGCGCGTCGGGTTCTCCCGGCTGCACGTCTTCCGCTACAGCGCGCGTCCCGGCACGATTGCCGCCGAGATGCCCGATCAGGTGGCGCCCGAGGTCATGGCGGACCGGTCGCTTGCCATCCGAAAGCTCGTCGAGCGCACGGCTCGCGCGGACGCGCAGGCCCGCATCGGCACGACTGAGCGCGCGGTGGTCGAATATCCCGGGCGCGGGACGTTGGGGTCGTTCCATCGCGTCGTCCTCGATAACGCCCCCGACCTCGCGGTCAAATCGATCGTGGACGTTGCTATCATGTATATGGATGAGGAGGGCGTGCTGCACGGCCGTCCGGTCCTCGACGCTGACGAGTAAACCGGGGCGAGTCCCGACGCGCTTGGGCGCGCCGGCGCCCTGCGGCGGATAAGGGGGAGCATGGATACCGCGAAGGTGCGCCTGTCCATTCCTGAGCATATCGATCCTACGCGCATCACCGGTACGGGCGATGCGCTTCTGCGAGCGGTCGAGGACCATACGAGCGCCTCGATCGTCGTGCGCGGAACGGCCATCTCGCTTTCGGGCACGCCCGACGAGGTTGAGCTGCTCTGCCGCCTGTTCACCCATATCATCAAGCTCGCATCTGCCGGCGAGACCCCCAGCGAATCTGACGCCCTGCGCGCGCTTGACGCCCTGCGCGCCGAGCGCTCGGACATCTCGGGCCTCTCCGACGACATCCTACTGACGTATCGCGGCCACGCGATCAGGCCCAAGACGATCGGCCAGAAGCGCTACATCGACGCCATCCGCAACAACACCATCACGTTTTGCATGGGTCCGGCGGGCACCGGCAAGACCTATCTGGCCATGGCCATCGCCGTGGCCGCGCTCAAGCGCCATGAGGTCGGCCGCATCGTGCTCACGCGGCCGGTCGTCGAGGCGGGCGAGAACCTCGGGTTTCTCCCCGGCACCCTTGAGGAGAAGATCGATCCCTATGTCCGCCCGCTGTTCGACGCCCTGTTCGACATGACCGATATGGAGCGCGCGACGACGCTTGTGGAGCAGGGCATCATCGAGATCGCCCCGCTCGCCTACATGCGCGGCCGGACGCTGAACGACGCCATCGTGGTGCTCGACGAGGCGCAGAACACCACGCCCGAGCAGATGAAGATGTTCCTGACCCGCCTGGGGTTCAACTCCAAGTTCATCATCACGGGCGACACGACCCAGCGCGACCTGCCCGGCAGGCGCGGCGGCCTGACCGATATCGAGGACATCCTCTCCGGGGTCGATGACATCGCCTTCATCCACCTCAACCGCGCCGACGTGGTGCGCCATGCGCTCGTCGGCCGCATCGTCGAGGCGTACGACGCATACGAGGACGCGCATCCTGCCGGCGCGCGCCCGCAGAAGGGAGGCGGCCATGGCCGTGCTCATCAGTAACGATGCAGAGCTGGACACGCTGATCGCGGCGCCCGAGATCGAGGAGGCGGTCCTGTGCACGCTCGAGCACGAGGGCGTCGAGCGTCCGGTCGAGGTATCGGTCTCGTTCGTGGACGACGAGGAGATGCGGGGGCTCAACCGCACATGGCGTGAGATCGACGCCCCGACCGACGTGCTGTCGTTCGAATGCGACTCGCCTTTTGACGAGGACATCCCCGCGGATGAGGCGGTCGAGCTCGGCGACGTGATCCTCGCGCCCGGCGTGATCGCCGCGCAGGCCGCCGAGTTCGGCAACACGCCGGCGGAGGAGTGCCGCCTCATGCTCGTGCACGGCCTGCTCCATCTTTTGGGTTACGATCACCTCGAAGATGCCGAGGCCGCCGACATGGAGGCGCGCGAGATCGAGGTCCTGCGGGAGCTCGCTCGCCGCCGCGGAGACGATCCCGATGACGTGAAGATCGGTCCCACGACCCGCCACCAGGGCGAGTAGGAGGGGTTGAGATGATTCCCGGTTCCAACAAGGACCACCCGTCGTTCATCCGGTCGTTCGGATACGCCCTCGAGGGCTTTGTCACGGCGGTGCGCACCGAGCGCAACATCAAGGTGATGCTCGCGCTGGGCATCGCCGCGGTCGTGGTCGGTTGCGTCCTGAAGATCGACCTGCTCTCCTGGTGCCTGGTGGCCCTGTGCTTCGGTCTCGTGATCTTCGCGGAGCTGGTGAACACGGCGATCGAGGCCATCGTCGATCTCGCCACCCAGGAATACCATCCGCTTGCCAAGCGCGCGAAGGACATCGCCGCCGCAAGCGTCTACACGCTGTCGATCACCGCGGCGATCGTCGGCATCATCGTGTTCGCCCGTGCGCTGGGGCTCATCGCCTAGCGTCCAAGAAAGACGAGGAACCATGACTGAGTTGGATAAAGACCTGCTGGAGACGACTGAGGAGCTCGATGACGCCGAGGACGTCCTCGAGGAGGAAGACGGGCTCGATGCCGACGAGGAGCTCGAGGAGTTCGACCCCTTTGCGGGCCTGAGCGACGACGAGCTCGATGCGCTCGTCGAGTCGCAGGGCGGCGTCGGCGCCGAGCTGGGCCTTGTGGCGGGGGACACGCCCGAGGGATTCCGCAGCGGCTTCGTCGCGTTGGTCGGTCGTCCCAACGCGGGCAAGTCCACGCTGCTCAACGCCTGCATGGGCACCAAGGTCGCCATCACCTCGCCGGTCGCCCAGACGACGCGCCGGCGCATGCGCGCCGTCGTGGATCGCGACGAGTTCCAGCTCGTGTTCGTCGACACGCCGGGCATCCATAAGCCCAAAGACGGGCTCGGCTCCGAGCTGAACCGCTCTGCGCTCGCGGAGCTTTCCGATGTCGACGTGGTCGCCTTCCTGATCGATGCGTCGGTGCCCATCGGGCGCGGAGATGCATGGGTCGCCGAGCGCGTGGCGGCGTCTTCCGCGGTCAAGGTGCTCGTCCTCACCAAGGCGGATAAGGTCGATCAGACCAAGATGATCAAGCAGATCGAGGAGGCGCGCAAGCTCGTGGACTTCGACGACGTGATCGTCGTCTCCTCCACGGAGGGGTTCAACGTCGAGCCCTTCATCCAGCTGGTCGCCGACTACCTTCCGCAGGGTCCGCGCTGGTACCCCAAGGGCATGGACACCGATACCGACGACGCTACGCTCGTGGCCGAGTTCGTGCGCGAGAAGGTGCTGCTGCGCACGCGCGAGGAGGTGCCCCACTCGGTCGGCGTCGTATGCGACTCGTTCGAGAGCACATCGAAGCTCGTGCGCGTCCATGCCACGGTCTACGTCGAGCGCGAGGGGCAAAAAGGCATCCTCATCGGGCGCAAGGGCGAGATGATCAAGCATATCGGCACCGATGCTCGCCATGACCTGGAGCGCCTGTTCGGTCGCAAGGTGTACCTGGAGCTCGCGGTGCGCGTGAAGCAGGGTTGGCGCGACGACGTCAACGAGATCCGCCGCATGGGCTACGCCTTCGAGGAATAGCCGAGAGGGGCTCCTTCCGTGGCGGGATCGCGTACATATCGCACGCGCGCCGTCGTGCTCGACAAGGTCAAGCTCAAAGAGACCGATCTGATCTTGACTCTTATGTCCGAGAAGGGACGCCAGATCCGCGCGGTCGCCAAGGGCGCCCGCAAGCCGGGGTCCCGTCTTGCTGCGCGTTGCGAGCTGTTCTGCACGGTCGATGTGCTGCTCGCCCATGGCCGCACGCTCGATGTCGTCTCGCAGGCCGAGCTGCTCGCGGCCCCGCTCGGCGCGGGCGCGACCTATGAGCGCATGTGCGCCGCCAGCGCGATCGCCGAGGTCGCGAAGCTTTGCAGCTACGAGGATTCCGAGGATCCGTTCACGTTCGCCATCACGGAGCGCGCGCTGTCGCTCGCGGGCGACAAGGCATGCGACGATGTGCATCTCGATGTGCTGGTCGCCGCCTTTGTGTTCAAGCTGCTTTCCCATGAGGGGTATCGACCCGACCTCTCGTCGTGCGTGCTGTGCGGGGACGCTGCGCTGAGTTACTTTTCCGCTTCGGCGGGCGGCCTGCTGTGCGCGTCGTGCGCCTCGAGCGTGCCGGGCGCCGACGAGGTCGACGCCAATCAGGTGCGCTGGCTCCAGTCGCTGCTGGCCCTGCGGTTCGATGAGCTGGTCGAGGCTCCTGTCGACGGCATGACCGCGACGTTCATGCTGGCTCTTGCCCATGTGTGGGCGGCGACCCATCTCGATGCGCGCCTGAGGTGCCTTGAATTCATGCTGGGTCGCTGATCATCGTTTCCTTTGCGGGGAAATGCCGGTCGACTTCGCCGCTTCGCGCGCGGCCCATGCTGCCCTCTGAGGAAAAGTGGCTAGAAATTTCTATTTTGCTGTAACGAACTCCGTGTGGGCGGGTCCCGATCCGCCGTCTGTGGCTGCTTGCCCACCCTGACAGGTTCCGTTTCGGGGCATTTGAGGCGCTGACGGCAGCATCTCAGCCAGATTGACCTCCTTTGTCTGGCTCGTCTAACAGCAAAACAGAACTTTTTAGCCAGTTTGGCCGCAACGGGTGGAAGCCCGAAGCGACTCACGCCGCAAGGTGCTTCAGGACGATGCCTGCAAAGGCGTTTTCCTCAACGAGTTCCACCGTAAGGGCTTTGTTCGGTGTTACCTTTGGGGTCGTTCGAGTATCGCTGCAGAAGGGGTAAGTTTCATGAGGACTAAGCAGAGCCTGCTTGCCGAGGACGAGCGGCGCGATATCGTCGCCTGCGGTCGGTCGCTTGCATGCTCGCGTCCTGCCGCCCGCAGCGCCGAGGGGGCTCACGAGCCGACGCCTACGCCGTATTTCGTGCTCGACGAGCTGTTCTCCCATCTCGCGTTCGACGAAGGCTCGCAGCTTCTCGACGTTGGATGCGGCACGGGGCGCGTCCTCGCGTACTTCGCGTTGCGCGGCTTTTCGGGCGCAGCGGTCGGCGTCGAGCTCGACCGCGACCTCGTGACGCGCGCGTCCTCTTGGATCGGGCGGTTTCCCCAGCTCTCTGTACGATGCGCGAACGTGCTCGACGAGCCGCTCGGCGCCTATACCCACATATACCTGTTCAACCCTTTCGACACCCCGGTCCTCGCGCGCTTCCTCGACAAGATCGAGGAGGAGATCGCGCATCCGGTCACGGTGATCCATATGTCCGATAACGGCGAGCGTTACGCCTACGCGGGTCGACCCGGATGGAGCATCGAGCGCCAGGGTACGTTCCAATGGTTCGAGGGTGTCCAGGTGTTCGGCTATCCGCAGACCTACACCATCTGGTCGTATAGCGGGCGCGCCGCCTTGTCCGCTCTGGACAATGATAAAAAAATATTAGACTGAACTCGAGCTCGGTACATCGCGAAGTAAGCCAACACATGCCCAACGGCTCTCTCCACGAATACTACGGAAAATTCTACCTGCGATAACGCTTACGAGACGGAATCGTCCGTCCATAGGGTTGTGCTGGCCAAAACGACCCCTAATGCAATAAAAAGTTATTGTACATAGTAGAGGGGAGTACTTATGGCACGACTTCATGTCATGGAGCGCAGCCATGCCCAGGCCGTCATGGACGACCTGCATGATGCACTCGGTCGGCGTCTCGCCGCTCGATCGCTCGCGCCGTGCCCGGTCGAGTTCACCGCGGCGCTCGTCAACCTGTGCGCCACGCAGAGCTGCGGCAAATGCACGCCTTGCCGCGTGGGGCTCAGGGCGCTGTCGGATCTGCTCGAGGATGTGCTGGAGAACCGCGCTACGCTCGAGACGATCGATCTGATCGAAAAGACCGCGAACACGATCTACCTGTCGAGCGACTGCGCGATCGGTTACGAGGCGGGCTCGATGGCGCTCATGGCCGTGCGCGGGTTCCGCGACGACTTCGAGCATCACGTCCGTGAGCACGCCTGCGGGTTCGCAGAGAACGAGCGGGTTCCGTGCGTTGCCGGATGCCCCGCCAACGTCGACATTCCCGGGTACATCTCGCTTGTTGAGGCGGGCCGCTACACCGATGCGGTCAGGCTCATCCGCAAGGACAATCCGCTGCCCATCGTCTGCGGCCGCGTGTGCGAGCACCCGTGCGAGATGCACTGCCGCCGCGGCATCGTCGACGACCCGTTGAACATCCTGGCGCTCAAGCGCTACGCCACCGATCACATGGAAGAGGACTACCGTCCGTGGATCGCCGAGAAGACCGGTCGGCGCATCGCCGTCATCGGCGGCGGCCCCGCGGGCATCAGCTGTGCGTACTACCTGGCCATCATGGGTCACGATGTCACGATCTTCGAGCAGCGCAAGCACCTGGGCGGTATGTTGCGCTACGGCATTCCGAGCTACCGCCTGCCGCGCGAGGATCTCGACCAGGAGATCCAGTGGATCCTGGACTGCGGCATCAAGGTGGAGCTCGAGCACGCGGTGGACGGCGCTGAGCTCGAGCGCATGCGCGCTGACTTCGACGCGGTTTACCTTGCCATCGGTGCGCACAACGACAAGAAGCTCGGCCTTCCCGGCGAGGATGCCGAGGGCGTCGTCTCCGCGGTGCAGATGCTGCGCGTCATCGGCGACGGCGAGATGCCCGACTTCTCCGGTGAGCGCGTCGTGGTCATCGGCGGCGGCAACGTCGCGATGGACGTCGCCCGCTCGAGCGTCCGCCTGGGTGCCGAGAAGGTCATCATCGCCTACCGCCGTCGCATCTGCGACATGACGGCGCAAGATGCCGAGATCGCGGGCGCCGAGGCGGAGGGCTGCCAGATCATGGAGCTCAACGCACCGGTCCGCGTGGAGACCGATGAGGCCGGGCGCGTCGCCGGCGTCGTCGTGCAGCCGCAGATCATCGGCGCCCCGAGCCGTGGGCGCCCGGCCCCTCGTGCCGCCGCCGCGCCCGAGCAGCTCATCGCGTGCGACCGCGTGATCGTGGCCATCGGACAGGACATCGATTCCGCTCCGTTCGAGGCCATGGGCGTGCCGTGCAAGTGGGGCCGCGTCGTGACCGATTCCGACGGGGCCGTGCCCGGATTCGAGGGCCTGTACTCGGGCGGCGATTGCCAGACCGGGCCCGCGACCGTCATCCGCGCCATCAACGCCGGCAAGGTCGCTGCGGCGAACATCGACCGCTACCTCGGCTTTGACCATCAGATCCTGCTCGAGGTCGAGCTGCCACCCGTCCAGTTCAAGGGCAAGCGCCTGTGCGGCCGCTGCGAGCTCAAGGAGCGCGACGCCGCCGAGCGCATCGGCGACTTCGAGATGGCCGAGATCGGTCTTACCGAGGAGGAGGCGCACCAGGAGGCATCGCGCTGCCTGCGCTGCGATCACTTCGGCTTCGGCGCGTTCCGTGGGGGGAGGAATTTCCAGTGGTAAAGCTGATTATCGACGACCGCGTGGTCGAGGTGCCCGAGCACACGACGATTCTGGACGCTGCGGCGAGCGTGGGCATCAAGATCCCGACGCTGTGCTATCTGCGCGACCTCAACGAGGTCGGGGCGTGCCGCGTGTGCGTGGTCGAGGTCGAGGGCATCGACCAGCTCGTGGCCGCATGCAACAACTACGTGCTCGACGGCATGATCGTGCACACGAACAGCCGCAAGGCGCGGATCGCGCGCAAGGCGAACGTCGAGTTTCTGCTCTCGCAGCATGATTCCGAGTGCACGAGTTGCGCCCGTTCGGGCAACTGCTCGCTGCAGAGCCTCGCGAACGACCTGGGAATCACCGACCTGCCGTATCCCAAGCATCTCGAGGGGTTCCGCTCCGATCCCGCCTTCCCGCTCATCCGCAACAACGACAAGTGCATCAAGTGCCTGCGCTGCATCCAGATCTGCGAGAAGGTCCAGGCGACGGGCGTATGGGACCTCACGAGCCGCGCGAGCCATGCGTCGGTAAACGTGGCGGGCGGCAAGGAGCTCTCGCAAACCGACTGCGCCCTGTGCGGCCAGTGCATCACGCACTGCCCGACCGGCGCGCTGCGCGCTCGCGACGACACGGAGCGCGTGTTCGACGCCCTGGAGGACCAGGAGAAGATCTGCCTCGTGCAGATCGCCCCGGCGGTCCGCACCTCGTGGGGCGAGTCGCTTGGCCTCACCCATAAGGAGGCGACCGTTGAGCGCCTGGCGAGCGCTCTGCGCGCCATGGGCTTCGATTACGTGTTCGACACGAACTTCTCGGCGGACCTCACCATCATGGAAGAGGGCTCCGAGCTGCTCGAGCGCATCAAGAAGGCGAGCGAGCCGGGCGGGGAGGACATCAAGTTCCCGATGTTCACCTCATGCTGCCCCGGATGGATCCGCTACGTCAAGTCGCACTATCCGGAGTTGCTCGACCAGGTCTCGACGTCCAAGTCCCCGCAGCAGATGTTCGGCGCGGTCGCCAAGACCTACTATGCCCATGCGCTGGGCGTGGACCCCTCGAAGATCTTCAGCGTGTCCATCATGCCGTGTGTCGCCAAGAAGGCCGAGGCCGCGCTGCCGACCATGGCGGGCGAGACCGGAGACCCCGACGTCGACGTGGTGCTCACGGTGCGCGAGGTCGACCGCATGATCCGCGCGTCGCACATCGACGCGAGCGCCCTGCCCGAGCAGGAGCTCGACCAGCCGCTCGGCGTCGGCACGGGCGCGGCGGTCATCTTCGGTGCGACCGGCGGCGTCATGGATGCGGCCCTGCGCTCCGCCTACTTCCTCGCGACGGGCGAGAATCCCGATCCCGACGCGTTCTCCGGCGTGCGCGGCCTTGACGGCTGGAAGGAGAAGACCTTCGATCTGGCCGGCACCCCGCTGCGCGTGGCCGTGGCGCACGGTCTGGGCAACGCCCGCAAGCTTATCGAGGCCCTGCGAGCCGGGGAGGTTTCATACGACTTCGTCGAGATCATGGCGTGCCCCGGCGGGTGCGTGGGCGGCGGCGGCCAGCCCATTCACGACGGCTGCGAGCTCGCCGGCGAGCGCGGTGACGTGCTGTGGGGCCTTGACGCGCAGGCGCCCATCAGGTTCTCTCACGAGAACCCGAGCGTGAAGCTCGTCTACGACGATTTCTTCGGCCATCCGCTCTCCGAGCGCGCCGAGGAGCTTCTCCATACCGACCACACCGCGTGGTCGATGCCGAAGTAGGATTCAAGCGGGACGATAGACGCCGCTCCTCTTCGCTGTGTTCCGCGACCGGCAGCAATGCCGGTCGCGGCTTTTTTCTGCCGCCTGCCGACTGGTTCCACAGTGAGCGTAAACAATCGTGGTAACGAGGGAAACTCCTGCTAAGAGTCCCTAGTTGTATTACTGATATATGTGTTGCACGAGCAAAAGGGGGACACGATGCGTTCGGTGGTTCGCGTTTGGCGTTCATGTGACGAGCGGGAGAGGGGAGCTGTTGTAAAGCCCTTGCTCGTCGGTTCAGCTTGCGCGGTCATGTGCGGTGTCCTTGATGTAGCCTTGAAGATGTCGGTCGATTCCGGTCGTATCTCGTGGAGCGATACGGGCGGGTTGCTTCTCCTTGCGCTGCTCGGCTTGTTTATTGCATGCGTTGCCGTAACGTTGGTTTATGCAAGCCGGATGCGGCCGGCGGTGTCTAATTGGATGCTGCGCTGCGGACTGAGCCCTCAGACAAGAGCTTTCGGGAGATCGACGCTCAAGACGATGGTGCCGCTGTCGCTTTCATTTCTCGCGCTTATGCCTTTTTTCCTTGTCAGAATGGTGATAGATCTTTTTGATCGCTCCTTCGACGTCAGATTGTATATCTGTCCAGTGCTGATTCTCATCCAGGTGCTCGTGACGCTACGGTGTTTGGCCGCAGAACTGGGAAAACGGGAGGGGAGGACATCATGAGCACCGTCAAGCAGTACTGGTATGCGCTCGGCGATGCACCGAGGGCGGCGATCAAGAAAGTCATCCGTTTTCAGATAGTTCTGTTCTTGGCGACGACTGTCGTGTTCGGTTTGCTTGCGTACTCGGTGCTCCACGGCGCCGGGTCCGATGACCCGGTCGGCGCGTTGAGCCTCGTGGGCTTCACGTGGCTTCTGGTCGTCGTCGTGCTGGGCTTTTGCGTCTACGGGTTGGTGCTTGCGTCCAGGGCCTATCGGGCGGTCAAGTCATGGTTGTTTGATCTCGAGGCGCAGGGATATCCCACCAGGGAGACGTGGTCGCGGCAAGATGGCCTGCTTCTCGGTTTTGCGTTGCTGGGATTCACGGGCCTGCCCGTCGAGATAGCGGGCCTGCCGCTTCTCATTTTCTTGCAGGACTGGTCATCTCTTCCCGGAACCATATTGTGGATCGTCCTCGGCATCGTCTTGCCACCCATCGCCGCCCGCCGCTTCATTCCCCTGTGAAATTCTAGGGACAGTCCCTAGAATTTCAGGTTTGGGGTTGCGCTCGGTTCGGTTGCCGACGTATTTCATAGGTTTGAACTCCTGCAAGGCGTGCTAGAGTGGATAAAGCGTCCCTGGTGGGCGCTTTTGCTGTTTCGAGGGAGAGGAAAGCATGGATCAGTTCTTCAAAATCGGTGACCGCGGGTCCTCGGTGGCAACCGAGTTGCGCGCGGGCCTCACCACGTTTCTCGCCATGGCCTACATCATCGTGGTTAATCCGCTCATCTTGGAGGCGGGCGGGGTGCCCATAGCCGCGGCGGTCACCGCGACCTGCGTCGGCGCGGGCATCATGACCATCCTGATGGGCGTTTGCGCGAACCGTCCGCTTGCCTGCGCCTCGGGCATGGGCATCAACTCGATCGTCGCCTACACGCTTTGCGGCTCTATGGGCCTTGGCTGGCAGACCGCCATGGCCGTCGTCCTCATCGAGGGCATCGCCATTCTGCTGCTCGTGCTCTGCGGCCTGCGCGAGGCCATCATGGAGGCCATTCCGGTATCGCTGCGCCGCGGCATCTCCATCGGCCTCGGCCTGTTCATCGCGATGATCGGTCTCAAGGACGGCGGCATCATCCTGGCCAATGCCGACACGCTCGTGTCCCTTGGCAACGTGACCGACCCGACGTTTCTGGTCGGGGTCATCTCCATCGTGGTGACGGTCGTCCTGTACTCCATGAAGGTCAAGGGCGCGCTGCTGTGGGGCATCGTGATCGCCGCCGTCTGCGGCATCCCGCTGGGCGTCACCCAGATCCCCACCGGCCTGGTCGCCCCGTTGGACTTCTCGACGTTCGGCGCGCCGTTCATGAGCGACTCCGACGGCGTGATGGGTCTCGTGAAGGCCATCTCCACCCCGACGATCCTGCTGTTCGCCTTCTCGCTCATGATGAGCGACTTTTTCGACACCATGGGCACCGCCATGGCCGTCGCCAAGCAGGGCGAGTTCTTGACCGATGACGGAAGGGTCGAGGATATCAAGCCGATCCTCATCGTCGACTCCGCTGCCGCCGCGGTCGGCGGCATCATGGGCGCCTCGTCCATCACGACGTTCGTCGAGTCCGCGTCGGGCGCCGCCGACGGCGGTCGCACGGGCCTCACCTCGGTCTTCACCGGCATCCTGTTCATCCTCGCCGCGTTTCTCTCGCCGCTTATCTCCTGCATCAGCTCGGCCGCGACGTGCGGCGCGCTCGTGTTCGTCGGCTTCCTCATGATGGGCGATGCGGTCATGGTCAAGTGGAACGACGTGCTCGAGGGTTTCCCGACGTTCATGATCATCGCGGGCATCCCGTTCACGTACTCGATCTCCAACGGCATCGGTCTGGGCTTCATCACCTACGTCGTCGTCGCCGTGGTGAGCGGCCGCTCGCAGTACGTCCGCCCGCTCATGTGGATCGCGGCGATCGCCTTTTTGCTCTACTTCCTGCTGCTGTAGCGACGCGTAACGTGAAATTCCAGGGACAGTCCCTGGAATTTCACACGTGCCAGTCGTTCAGCATCGTGCACACTGGAGCCGGTTTTTTAGGGACAGTCCCCGGGATTTCTCTACCGTGAACTCCTGGGGACTGTCCCTCAAAAACCGCCTCTCCGTCTTGCATCTATTCTATGCAACTAATAGTATTAAGATATTGTCTACAGTGTAGATGAGCTTAAGGAGTTGCTATGGATAGAATCGCACGGGTACGGTCGGAGACGGGGTTCTACCATGTGGTGTCACGCGGCAACAACAAGCGGCCCGTTTTTTCAGACGATGTCGACCGGCATCGGTTCCTCAAGCTGCTTCAGGACTGCTGCGCCCAGTACGATATCAACATCATCGCCTGGTGCCTCATGAGCAATCATGTCCACCTGCTGTTGGAAGACCTCCATGGACAGCTGAGCGAAGCCATGAAGCGGCTGCTCGGCGGCTACGCCGCGTATTTCAATGCGCGAACCGGCCGCATAGGGCACCTCTTCCAAGGGCGGTTTTCGAGCAGGGCCATAGACACCGATGCCTACCTACTCGAGTGCGTTCGCTACATCCATAACAACCCGGCGAACGCTCATGTGGCACCTGCAGATATCTATCCGTGGAGCAGCTACCGGGAATACATGTCCGAGGCGAACATCACTGCGACTGGGCTTATCCTGGATATGCTGGACGGACCGGAAGGCTTCTCCCGATTCGTGGCAGACCGCGATGCGTGCACATATTGTTTTGGGGGAACGCGCGCCATGTCCGACGAGGACGCCCGCCGAATTGCCCGCGCGATCGCAAGGCAGCGTGGCATCGACCTTGCCCTCATCAAGGATATGTCCCACGCGCGTCGTGTGGACCTCGCGCTGGCAATGGAGGACGCGGGGCTTATGCAGCGACAGATCGCGGAAGCGATCGGAACCAGCAAGGCATCGGTCGCGCGGATGCTCAAGCTCCGGCAACGCTGAATTTTTAGGGACTGTCCCTAGAGTTTCATGCGCATTGTCGTGCAGTTCTGGTGGAGCGTGAAAGCTGTGGTACCATATGCAGCTGTTGGTTACCCGCACTTAGAGATTCGCTGCACCGGCGGTTTCCCAGTGCTGGGCGTACGTGAGAAGAAAGGTGTACATCATGACCGTTTCCAAGGAGCGCAAGGCCGAGCTCACCGCACAGTTTGGCGACAGCCCCGTCGACACCGGTAACCCCAAGGTTCAGGTTGCCATCCTCACCGAGCGCATCCGCGAGCTCACCGAGCACATGAAGTCCCACCAGAAGGACTTCCACACCCGCCGCGGCCTGCTCATGCTCGTCGGTCGCCGTCGTCGTCTGCTCTCCTACATCAAGAAGAACGACATCTTCGAGTACCGTGAGCTCATCAAGGCGCTTGGCATCCGCGACAACATCCAGTAGAGAATCGTGCATGCAGGAGCCCCCTCGGGGGCTCCTTTTCATGTAGGGGGCAGCAATCGCGGTCCCTACACCGTCCGAGGAGGTTCCGCCCCGTATCGGACCAGACGTCCCGTGGGCAATGGGGTCCACGGAGTTGAAGGAGAAAAATGTCACTCGTATCCAAAACCTTTGAGCTGTACGGCAAGACCTACACGCTTGAGAGCGGCGAGCTCGCCAAGCAGGCCACCGGCGCCACGCTCGTCAAGCAGGGCGACACCACCGCGCTCGTGACCGTCGTCGTCTCCAAGGAGCGCAAGAACTACGACTTCTTCCCGCTGACCGTCGACTTCAACGAGAAGATGTACGCTGCCGGTCGCATCCCCGGCGGCTATCTCAAGCGCGAGGGCCGTCCCAGCGAGAAGGCAACGCTCACCGCGCGCATGATCGACCGCCCGATTCGCCCGAGCTTCCCCGACGGCTTCCGCAACGAGGTTCAGATCGTGGCGACCTCCCTGGTTGCCGACCAGGTGAACCCCATCGACGTCATCTGCACCATGGGCGCCTCGCTCTCCCTCACGCTCGGCGGCGTGCCGTTCGAGGGACCGCTCGCCTGCGTGCGCATCGGCCGCAACGTCGAGACCGGCGAGTTCATCGTCAACCCCACCTATGAGGAGCGCGAGAACTCCGACCTCGACCTGGAGCTCGCGGGTACGCGCGACTTCATCTCCATGGTCGAGGCCGGCGCCAAGGAGGTTACCGAGGAGGATATGCTGGCCGCCATGGAGTTCGGCCAGGAGGCCATCGGCGCCTTCTGCGACGCCCAGCTCGCGTTCGTCGAGGAGTGGGAGCGCGTCAACGGCCCGATCGAGCCCAAGGAGTACATCCTCGATCAGCCCGTCCCCGAGGTCGAGGAGCGCATCTTCGCCCATTACGACGAGATGTACGCCGCGCTTTCCGATGCCGACAAGCTCTCCCGCATCGCCCACGTCGAGGAGCTCAAGGAGCGCATCCGCGCCGAGTTCACCGAGGAGGAGCAGCTCGAGTGGGAGCGCGAGATCCCGGTGAACCTGAAGAAGCTCGAGAAAAAGGCCATGCGTACCATGGTCGTCGAGACCGGCGAGCGCGTCGACGGCCGTGCCGCCGACGAGATCCGCCCGATCATGGTCAAGGACAGCTACCTGCCGCTCGTGCACGGTTCCGGTCTGTTCCAGCGCGGCCAGACCCAGGTGCTCTCCGTGCTGTCGCTCGGCATGCTGAACGAGGGCCAGCGCCTCGACACCATCGAGCCGGTCGAGGGCAAGCGCTACATGCACCAGTACAACTTCCCGCCGTTCTGCACCGGCGAGACGGGCCGCATGGGCTCGCCGAAGCGCCGCGAGATCGGCCACGGCAACCTTGCCGAGCGCGCCCTGCTGCCCGTGCTGCCCGATGAGAACGAGTTCCCCTACGCCATCCGCGTGGTGTCCGAGGTCATGGAGTCCAACGGCTCCTCGTCGATGGCCTCCACGTGCGCGAGCTGCCTTGCCCTGATGGACGGCGGCGTGCCCATCAAGCGCCCCGTTTCCGGTATCGCCATGGGCCTCATCCAGGAGGAGGGCAAGACCGTGGTCCTGTCCGACATCCAGGGTATCGAGGACTTCCTGGGCGACATGGACTTCAAGGTCACCGGCACCGAGCGCGGCATCACCGCCCTCCAGATGGACAACAAGGCCACGGGTCTCACCTTCGACATCCTGCGTGCCGCGCTCGAGCAGGCCAAGCAGGGCCGTGCGTTCATCCTCGGCAAGATGCTCGACGTTATCCCCGGGCCGCGCGAGGCCACGCGCGAGACCGCGCCTCGCATCACCTCGATCTCCATCCCGGTCGACAACATCCGCGACGTCATCGGAAAGGGCGGAGAGACCATCCGCGGCATCCAGGACGAGACCGGCGCGTCCATCGACATCCACGAGGACGGCACCGTGTTCGTGGGCGGTGTCGGCGACTCCGTCGAGGCTGCCATCGAGCGCATCCAGCTCATTGTCAAGGTCCCCGAGGTGGGGGAGGAGTACACGGGCCGCGTCGTCTCCATCCAGCCGTTCGGCGCGTTCGTGAACCTCCTGCCCGGCAAGGACGGCCTGCTGCACATCTCCCGTGTCGCCCAGGGCCGCGTCGATAAGGTCGAGGATGTCCTGAACGTCGGCGACGAGGTCAAGGTCAAGGTCATCGAGGTCGACGACCGCGGCAAGATCTCCCTCGACCGCCTCGACAAGCCCGAGGCTCCCGCCGGCTCCGGCGATGAATCCGGCGAGAACGGCGGCGGTTTCGGCGGTCGTGCCCGTCGCGAGCGCTCTGATCGCCCCGGCCGTCCGCGCCGCGACCACGGCGACCGTCCGCGCCGCACCCCGGGTGACAACGGCGGCCACGGCGGCCGCACCCCGCGTCGTCATCACGAGGGTTAATGCGCCGCGCTGACCGTTTCGTTAGCTGTAATGGCGGGCCTCACGTATGTGGGGCCCGCCTTTTTCTACCGTGGTTTGTGTTTCATCGCGCTTTTGAGGGCGACTGGCTACGGGACGCTCCCGTTCCGGCTCGCGGGGACCGCAGGGGCCGCCGTATGGGTTGAAACGAACCCGTCCCCAAACAACCCATATCCGTGCGTCCTGTCAAATCCACGCTTTGTGTAGGGATAACGTCTGGGCTCGAATGGGGAGCGCCCCGAATTGGTACAATGCAATATCACTATGCACCTGCCGCAGCTCTCACGTGCGGCATGGATTTGAACGTCACGGCGGTGCGTCCGTCGTTTGGATACTCGGATCGACAGAAAGGATCTAATCGACCCCATGGCAACAACTAAGAAAAAGCCCGCGCCGCTCAAGATCATCCCCTTGGGCGGCCTTGACGGTATCGGCAAGAACATGACGGTGTTCGAGTGCGGCGAGGACATGGTGCTCGTCGACGCGGGCCTCATGTTCCCCGACGACACGCAGCCCGGCATCGACCTGGTGCTGCCCGATTACACTTATGTGCTGGAGCACGAGGACAAGCTGCGCGGCATCGTGGTCACGCACGGCCACGAGGACCACACGGGCTCTCTGCCGTACCTCCTCCAGGATCTCAACAACAAGGTGCCCATCTTCTCGAGCAAGCTCACGCTCGGCTTCATCGAGGGCAAGCTCGCCGAGTTCCGCATCCGTGCCCCTAAGTTCCGCGAGGTCAACGGCGGCACGCATGTGAACCTCGGCTCCATCCAGCTCGATTTCTTCGCGATGACCCACTCCATCCCCGGTGCGCTCGGCGTATTCATCCGCACGCCCCAGGGCACGGTCATGCACACGGGCGACTTCAAGCTCGACCAGACGCCCATCGACGGCGTGACGCCTGATTACGCCGCCATCAGCCGCTTTGCCAAGCAGGGCATCGACCTGCTCATGTCCGACTCCACCAACGCCACGCGCCCCGGCTTCACCAAGTCCGAGGCCGAGGTCGGCCCGTCGTTGCTTGCGGCCATCAAGAACGCGCCCGGTCGCGTGTTCGTTGCGAGCTTCTCGAGCCATATCCACCGCCTGCAGCAGATCTGCGATGCGGCGCGCACCTGCGGGCGCAAGATCGTGGTCACCGGCCGCTCGATGCTCACCAACACCCGCGTGGCCCGCGAGCTCGGCTACCTCGATATCCCCGAAGAGGACATTATCGACGCCTACGAGATCAACAACATCCCCGAGGACCAGATCGTGGTCATGTGCACGGGTTCTCAGGGCGAGCCGCTCTCCGCGCTGTCCCGCATGGCGAACGGCGAGCACAAGACGCTCTCCATGCACGAGGGCGACACGGTCATCATCTCCGCGACGCCCATTCCGGGCAACGAGAAGGGCGTCCAGCAGGTCGTCAACAGCCTGGCCAAGATCGGCTGTAACGTCTACGACAAGAACCGCACGCTCGTGCACGTGTCGGGCCATGGCAGCCAGGAGGAGCTCAAGCTCATGCTCGCCATGACCAAGCCGAGCTACTTCATGCCCGTCCACGGTGAGGCCGTGCACCTGCGCGCGCACGCCGAGCTCGCCCGCAAGGTCGGCATCCCGAGCGACCATATCTTCATCCTCGACAACGGCGACTCCCTCGAGATGCGTAACGGCGTGGTCAAGCGCGGCGCGTCGGTGGAGTCCGGCGTGGTCTACGTCGACGGCCTGCGTATCGGCGACACCGACCCCATCGTGCTGCGCGACCGCCAGAAGCTCGCCAACGACGGCATGGTGACCGCCGTGGCCATCGTCTCGCTCAAGCGCAAGAAGATCGATGCGATCGAGTTCTCCGGCCGCGGCGTCTCGTTCACCATCGATGACGAGTTCTCGGCGGATGCCTCCGCGTCCGTCATGAAGGTCATCGAGAAGGGCACGTTCAACTACACCAGCAGTGGCACCGATGCGCTGCGCAAGGCGGTGCGCGACTCGCTGTCCAACTTCATCTGGAACCGCATGCACACGCGCCCGATGATCATCCCGGTCGTCATGGAGGTCTAGCGTGGCGGCCACGGGTTCGAACAACGCCCGCAAGGGCCAGGCAAAAGGCAAGGCTTCGGCTAAGGGACGCTCGAAGGCGGCGCAGGCTGCAGCCGGGCTGCGCGCCAATGAGGGGCGCGCCGCCGAGGCCGTCGAGGTGGCACCCCTGCTCGGCGAGGGGTCCGGCCGCGATATCGCGGGCGTGATCCTCGCCGTCGTGGCCGTCGCCTCGTTCATCGCCGTCGTCTCGCCCTCGAGCGCACCCGTCACCAGCGCCATCGCCGGGTTCTACCACCTGGGCTTCGGCCTGGGGGGCTACCTGCTGCCGCTTGTTCTGCTCGGCTGCGCTGCCATGCTCTTCATCAAGGGTTCCACGCCGGTCTCGGCAAGGACCTGTGCAGGCGCCGTGCTCATCTTCTGCTCTGCGGTCGCCATGCTGTCGCTCGCCGTGCCCGGCACCGAGCTGTCGAGCGACGCCATGTTCATTCCGCAGAACCTGTCCTCTTCGGGCGGCTACCTCGGGGCGTTCATAGCGAGCACCCTTCAGGGCGCGCTCGGAAAGGCGATCTCCTACGTGGTGCTCGTGGGATTCGTCGTGCTGGGTCTCGTGATCATCGGGTTTTCCATCAGCGATGTCGCCCGGTCGGCCGCTGAGCGCGTGGAGCGTTTGGCCCAGCGCCGCCATATCGACGTGAACGACAGCCCGTGGGGCGATAGCGAGGCCGCGTCCGTGGCGCCCGCCAGGCGCACCCCGCGCAAGATGCCGCGTCCGGTAAAGCCCAAGCAGGGCCGCCTGTTCGATGGCGACGGGACCGCCGAGACCACGTTTCTGGGCAATCAGACCACCACGGTGCTCGGTGCCGATGACGAGCCCGATACCGATGAGGATCCCTTCGTCGACGTGTCGGCCCAGGTGAAGGCCGAGCAGGCAAAGACCACCTTGATCCCGGTAGAGGAGCGCTTCGCCCCAGCTACCGCCAAGACCGAGGTCCTCGAGAAGCCCACACGCACGCCCAAGGCCGCAGGGTCCGCTCTCGATATCATCTCCGGCGCCCGCTCCGCCCTGAAGAGCGAGGCGAAGGTCCAAGATGCCGATTCCGCGATCGAGCCCCAGGATGTTCTGCCCTGGGACGAGCCGGTCGAAGGGAAAACGGAGGCGCGCCGCGCGGCCAAGGTCGCCAAGGCCGATGATGCCGCGAAGGCGTCCACGCGCGAACGCGCGCCGGAGCCCGACGCCGAGATCGCCGCGCAGCCCGTGCCCGACTTCCTGCGCAAGGCCGCTGCCGGCGCCTCTGCTACCAAGGCATCGCAGGCGGCGTCGGCGCCCGCTTCCGCCGCGCCGCAGGGCCGCCCCGCGCCCGCACGCCCCCTGCCCGCGACCGGCACGGCGGCACCCGCCACGTCAATTCTCGAGGAGGAGGGGGAGACCAGGCAGCTGCCTCCCGTCTCCATGCTCCGCCACAACCCCACGGCGCAGGCAAGCTCCAGCTCGTCCAAGGAGCTCGAGCAGACCGCCGAGGGACTCCAGTCGACCTTGCAGGAGTTCGGCCTGCACTCTCGCGTCGTGGGCTGGATCGCCGGCCCCACCGTCACCACCTTCAAGGTGCAGCCCGGTGAAGGCGAGCGCGTGAGCCGCATCACCAGCCTCGAGGACGACATCGCCCTGTCGCTCGCCACCGATTCGGTGCGCATCTTCGCGCCGATTCCGGGCACCTCGCTCGTGGGCATCGAGATTCCCAACCGCACGCGCCAGACGGTCGCGTTCGGCGACATCCTGCCCTATGTCCAGGGAGGTCCGCTCGAGTTCGCCCTGGGCCGCGACGCGGAGGGCCAGCCCATGGTCGCCGATCTCGCCAAGATGCCGCACCTGTTGATCGCGGGCACCACCGGTTCGGGCAAGTCCGTCGTCATCAGCTCCATCCTCATGAGCCTGCTCATGCGGACGTTCCCCGAGGACGTGCGCCTGATCATGATCGACCCCAAGCGCGTCGAGTTCGCCCCCTATGACGGCCTGCCGCACCTGTACGTCCCGGTGGTGACCGAGCCCAAGCAGGCGGCGAGCGCCCTGCAGTGGGCGGTATCGGAGATGGAGCGCCGCCTCAAGGTGTTCGAGCGCATCGGCGTGCGCAAGATCTCGACGTTCAACGAGAAGCAGGCTGCCGGAGAGTTCGAGAAATACGACAACCCGCCGGCGAAGATGCCCTATCTCGTCATCGTCATCGACGAGCTCTCCGACCTCATGATGGTCGCAGGCAAGGACGTAGAGGCCTCCATCGTGCGCATCGCGCAGCTCGGACGTGCCGCGGGCATCCATATGATCGTGGCCACCCAGCGTCCGAGCTCGAACGTCGTCACCGGCCTCATCAAGGCGAACATCACCAACCGTATCGGCCTGACCGTCGCCACGGGCATCGACTCGCGCGTCATCCTCGACCAGACGGGCGCCGAGAAGCTGATCGGCCAGGGCGACATGCTGTTCTCGCGCGTCGACTGGGGCAAGCCCAAGCGCATCCAGGGCTGCTACGTCTCCGACGAGGAGATCTTCTCGGTCGTCGAGTTCGTGAAGGACCAGAGTCCGGCCGACTACCACGA
The DNA here is from genome assembly GCF_002159695.1 of Collinsella sp. An271. Lineage (NCBI taxonomy): Bacteria > Bacillati > Actinomycetota > Coriobacteriia > Coriobacteriales > Coriobacteriaceae > Collinsella > Collinsella sp. An271. Next base: position 28,785 of record NZ_NFJE01000001.1, read on the forward strand.
GGAGATCCTCTCGGCGGTCTCCCCGGCTGCCCTCGGCGGCGCGGGCGGAGGTTCCGGCGCCCGGGAGGCGTCCGACGACGACCCGCTCATCTGGGAGGCGGCGCGCATCGTCGTCGAATCCCAGCTGGGTTCAACTTCCGGTTTGCAGCGTAGGCTCAAGGTCGGTTACGCACGCGCCGGCCGCATTATGGATATGCTTGAGGAGAAGGGCGTGGTCGGTCCGCCCGACGGATCGAAGCCGCGCGAGGTCCTTCTCGACGAGGAAGGTCTGGCCGCGCTCGAGGCCGTCGAGGCCCGCATGGCCGATGAGGATGAGTTTGGAGGGTTCTGATGGCAAGTCGATTCGGAGAGATGCTCCTCAACAGGCGACGCGAGCTCGGTATGTCTATCCAGCAGGTCGCCAATGTCATCAAGATTCGCCCGCAGATCATCGAGTTTTTCGAGACGGGAAACTTCGCGTCGATGCCCCCGCGCGGCTACGCGCAGGGCATGATCGCCAGCTATGCCCGCTACCTCGGTCTGAATCCCCGCGAAGTGGTCAATGCGTATTTCGACGAGCTGTACGTCTACGAGCGCGGCGGCAGCGCGGCCGGAAGCCAGTTTACCGAGGGGGCGACGAACCCTGTGCCCCGAAGCGCGAGCATGAGCGGGCGCTACCTCATGGTCGACACGCCTCCTGCTCCCAATTCGCGCTACGCGCAACGGCCGCCGCAGGCCGGCTACGTGTCCGATTCCACCTCCGGCCACGTGCCGCTGCGCGTGGCGGACAACCAGCGCCGGGCGGCGAACCTGCCTTCGGGCGATGCGTACGGGCGCGACCTCGGGGGGTCCGGATACGATCGCGGGGGCTACGGCGCTCCTGAGCCGGGCGGCGCACCCGACCGCACCGTTCGCATGAATCGTCCCCAGGACCTGTCGCGCACGACGAATATGGGGCGCCAGGCGGGTCCTTATCAGCGTGGCGGTGCGCCGCGCTCGGGCCAGCTCGCCCAGCGCCCCGGCGGGCCCTCGCGCCCCGGGTATCGCGGCTCCGGAAATCGCGGCGGCGGTGGCGGGCGTCCGCCCCGTCGCGGCTCCTCGCCCCAGGGCGGCGGCTTTCTCAACGACTCGCGCGTCATCATCGGCGGCCTGATCGCCATCGTGGTGCTGCTCATCCTCGTGATCTTCCTGCTGGTTCGCAGCTGCACCGCCACGCCCGCGGCAACCGATCCCGCAACGGCTGAAACCCCCGCGACGACCGCGATGACCGATACTGGCGAGGAGGATGACGCGACGGGCGACGACTCGACGGACACCCCTGCGACCGATAGCGACACCCAGGGCACCGATTCGTCGGATGCCGACGCCGCCGACACCGCGACGAGCCCGCAGACTCCCACCGAACCGGTCGAGACGAACGTCACCGTCGCGATTCCCGAGGGCGTCACCTCCTGGCTCGAGATCTACGTCGACGGCGTGAGCGTGTATGCGGCCCAGACCGCGGGCCCGTTCGAGCAGAGCTACACGCCCGAGTCCTCTATCGAGATCACCGTCGACCATCCCGGCGACGTCGAGATCACCAAGAACGGGGAGAGCGTCGACTGGGATACCCGCACCTCGGGTGTCGGCAAGGTGACGATCAACGTGCCGCAGCCCGAGACCCCCGCCACGACCGATGCCGAGGGCACGACGGATGGGGAGTCCACCGACGGCACCTCCACGACTGACGATTCCGCTGCGGCAGCTGCATAACGGGCCGCCGCAAGACGAAAGGAGCCTTCCATGGCAAAAGATTCCAGCTTCGACGTTGTGTCGCAGGTCGATATGCAGGAGGTCGACAACGCGTTCCAGCAGGCGACGCGCGAGATCTCTCAGCGCTACGACCTCAAGGACTCCGGTGCGACGATCGCGCTGTCCAAAAGCGACAAGCTCGTCACGGTGAACGCCCCCGCCGACTTCGTCGCCCGCCAGATCATCGACCTGTTCGGCTCGAAGCTGATCAAGCGCGGCATCGATCTGGCTGCGGTCAAGTGGGATGCTCCACAGGCGGCATCTGGCGGCACGGTCCGCGTGCTCGGCCATATCGTCGAGGGCATCGACCAGCCCACGGCAAAGAAGATCAACAAGGACATCAAGGACACCAAGGCCAAGGTCAAGGTCACCATCGAGGCGGACAAGCTGCGCGTGACCTCACCGTCCAAGGATGCGTTGCAGCAGGTCATCCAGTTCCTGCGCGACCAGGACTACGGCCAGCCGCTCCAGTTCACCAACTATCGATAGGACCCGTCGTACGGGTTTGTGCAATCAAGGGGATCGAGGATATGTCCGAACAATTCGCCGACGCCTTTGGCGCCGTCTACTTCATCACGCTCGGGTGCGCCAAGAACGAGGTCGATACCGACCGGATGCGCTCCCTGCTGCTCGCGGCAGGCTACGAGGAGGCGCTTGATGTGGAGGAGGCCGACCTCGCCATCGTGAACACCTGCTCGTTTCTTGCCTCCGCGACCGAGGAGAGCATCGAGGCCACCCTCGCGCTCGCCGAGGAGGCGGCTGACGGCGTGCGCAGCCTGCCCATCGTGATGTGCGGCTGCGTCCCCTCGCGCTACGGCGCGGACCTTCCCGGCGAGCTGCCGGAGGTCGCCGCGTTCGTTAGGACGGACGAGGAGGATGGCATCGTCGGCGTCGTTGACGGCCTTTTGGGCGTCACGCGCGCGGTTCCCGCGCATGTCCCCGACGTCAAGCGCACGGTCGAGGGCTCTGTCGCCTTCGTCAAGATCTCCGACGGCTGTGACCGGTTCTGCAGCTTCTGCGCGATCCCCTATATCCGCGGCCGCTACCGCAGCCGTCCGTGGTCCGAGATCCGCGACGAGGTCGTCGACCTTGTCTCCGAGGGCGTGCGGGAGCTCGTCCTCATCGGTCAGGATACGGGCATCTGGGGCCGCGACCTCGCCGATGAGGGTGAGGGGCCGCACGACCTCGCGTCGCTGCTGCGCGCCGTCGCCGAGGCGGTTCGCCCCCATGACGTCTGGATCCGCGTCCTCTACCTGCAGCCTGAGGGCATGACCGACGATCTCATCTCCGCGATCCGCGACACCCCCGAGGTCCTTCCCTATATCGATATCCCCGTGCAGCACTGCAGCTCCCGCGTGCTCTCCGCCATGAACCGCTCCGGTTCCGAAGAGGAGCTCGACGAGCTGTTCGCCCGCCTGCGCCGCGAGATTCCCGACATGGTCATCCGCACCACGTATCTCGTCGGTTTCCCCGGCGAGACCGATGAGGAGCACGAGCGCATGCTCGCCTTCATGGACCGCACCGGGTTCGACTACACGAGCGTGTTCTCCTTCTCTCCCGAGGAGGGGACGCGCGCGGTCAAGCTCGACGGCCAGATCGACGACGACGTGAAGCTCGAGCGCACCCAGGCTGCGATGGACCTGGCCGAATCGCTGGGCTTCGCCGCGACGGCATCCCATGTCGGCGAGCGCGCGCAGGTCATCGTCGATGGCATCGAGCAGACCGACGAGGGATATGAGCTCATCGGTCACGCCTGGTTCCAGGCTCCCGACAGCGACGGCGCCGTCCATCTCGATGCGGGCGAGGCCGCCGTGGGGGATATCCTCGAAGTAGAGTTCACCGACAGCTTCTGCTACGAGCTTGTCGGCCATGTTGTGGAATAGCGAGGAATCATGGGTACTTCTGGCACCTCTGTCCCCGAGGGGCATCCGAGCATCTGGACCCCGGCGAATATCGTGACCTGCGTGCGCATCGTGTTCATCCCGGTGTTCATGGTGCTTTGCGACCTGTCGTACAACAACGGGTCCGGCCAGGTTTCCGTCGGGCTCGCGTTCGCGGCGTTCGTCCTGTATATGGTCCTGAGCTTGACCGACAAGGTCGACGGGTACCTGGCGCGCTCGCGCCACGAGATCACCGACTTCGGTAAGTTCCTCGATCCGATCGCGGACAAGCTGCTCGTGTTCTCCGCACTGCTCCTCCTGATGGACATCGGCTACGTGAACCTGTGGTTCGTCTTCATCATCCTGGTGCGCGAGTTTCTGGTGAGCGCACTGCGCATGGTCGCGAGCGCGGCCGGCGTGGTGATCGCCGCTGACAAGCTCGGCAAGGCCAAGACCGCCGTGACTATGGTGGCCATCTGCGCGTATCTGTTCACGTTCGCCCTGTCGGCTGCGGCTGGAGCGACCGGCTTGGCCACGTCGCTCGCAAGCTGGCTTCTGCTCATCTCCGATGCGCTCATGATCGCGGCCGTGGTGCTCACCGTCGTTTCCGGCATCCAGTATTTCTGGAACGGCCGGTCGGTCATCTTCTCGTAGCGAAGGAGCGGGTCCATGCGAGGACATGAGGAACTGCAGCGCCAGATCGACGAGATGGCGCATGAGGTCGTTACGCGCTGCTCGGAGCGCGGGGTCACCGTCGCTTCGGCCGAGTCGCTGACCGCGGGCATGGTCTGCTCGTCGATTGCGGGCGTCCCCGGCGCCTCTGAGATCCTGCGCGGAGGGGCCGTCACCTACGTCAACGAGATCAAGCATGCGGTCCTCGGGGTGAGCAACGACTCGCTCGATCGCTTCACCGAGGTCTCGCATCCGGTTGCCCGCGAGATGGCGACGGGTGCGCGCAACCTGTTTTCGACCGACATCGCGGTGAGCCTGACGGGCTATGCCGGGCCCACCGGTGGGACCGAGGAGAACCCCGTCGGAACGGTGTATCTGGGAATCGCCAGCGATGCGGGCGTACGTTCCGTGCGCGAGGTGTTCGACGGAGACCGTCTCGGCGTCCGGATGCGCTCCGCCATACGGGCGCTGAAGCTCATACTCGAGTGTCTGGACGAATGCGCCGAAAGCAGGTAGCTGACTGCTCTTGATACGCGTGGCCCGTCATGTCCTTTTGCGGATGCATCGCGCGGCGAAGCATACAGGCCCACAGTCAAATACACGTGGATGTGGGTCCATAGCTGCCGGTTTGGAATCCGGTCGGACTTGGTGCAGGGCGCGCCGGAGACCCGTCGGGACACACGGGACATCTCGTCAGGGTCGTACTCTAGGATATCCTCGTCAGTTCTTGACTGCGAACAGCTGTTCGAATATAGTCAAGACGGTAACGTTCTAGGGAGGATTCGCATGGCAAAGAGTTCAGGTCCGGCGCGCCAGATTCACGAGCGCACGTTCGGCGAAGAACGCGACAAGATGATCGACTTGACCAAGGCCGACATCGAGAAGAAGTTCGGCAAGGGCGCCATCATGCGCTATGGCGACGGAGGTCCTGAGCTCGAGATCGAAGCGATTCCCACCGGAGCGCTGGCTCTCGACGCAGCATTGGGTATCGGAGGAGTTCCGCGCGGGCGCATCATTGAGATCTATGGACCCGAGTCTTCCGGTAAGACCACGCTTGCGCTCGAGATCTGCGCCGAAGCGCAGGCGGCTGGCGGTGTCGTTGCGTTTATCGACGCCGAGCACGCGCTCGATCCCGGCTATGCCGCCCGCATCGGCGTCGATATCGACGAGGTGCTCATCTCGCAGCCCGATACCGGCGAACAGGCCCTCGAGATCTGCGACATGCTCGTGCGCTCCGGCGCCATCGACGTCGTCGTCATCGACTCGGTCGCCGCGCTCGTGCCCCGCGCCGAGATCGAGGGCGAGATCGGCGACTCCTCGGTTGGCCTGCAGGCGCGCCTCATGAGCCAGGCGCTGCGCAAGCTCGCCGGCTCCCTCGCCAAATCGCGTACGACCTGCATCTTCATCAACCAGCTGCGCGAGAAGATCGGCGTCATGTTCGGAAATCCCGAGACCACGACCGGCGGTCGCGCCCTCAAGTTCTTCTCGTCGGTCCGTATCGATATCCGCCGCATCGACCAGATCAAGAACGGCCAGGAGGTCGTGGGCAGCCGCGTGCGCTGCAAAGTCGTCAAGAACAAGGTCGCGGCCCCCTTCAGGACCGCTGAGTTCGACATCATGTACGGTACGGGTATCTCCAAAGAAGGCTCTATCCTGGATATGGGCGTCGACTTCGGCATCGTGACCAAATCAGGCGCATGGTACACCTATGAGACCGAGCGCTTGGGTCAGGGTCGCGAAGCCGCCAAGGAGTTCCTGCGCACGAACCCCGGCCTCGCTGAGGAGATCGAGCACAAGGTGCGCGTCTCCTGCGGGCTTGAGTTCGAGGACGAGCCGGTGGGGGAGGCCGTCGATCTGACGACCGGTCCCGCTGAGGAGTAGCCGTGGGGGAACAGGGCGCGACGGCCGCCGAGGCCGTTGCCCTCGAGGTGAGGCTTCCCGACGCCGCGGCGCGTGCCCGGGCTCAGGCGTGCGGCCGAAAGCCGATGGCCGAGGTCACGCTTACGCTCGACTCCGGTGATGAGCGCCAGATCGTCGTGCCCGTCCGCGTGGGCCGCGTGCTTGACGAGGCGGGCATCGCTTTCCCTTGTCCGGTCGATGATGCGTTCGATGCTATCCATGCGCTCGAAGGCCGCGTGTGCTTCGCCATGATCACAGAGATTCTCTCACGAAGGGATCATGCGGTCGACGAGCTCAGACGGAAGCTCTTGTCGTACGGGTTCCGGACCGAGGAGATCGAGCCCGCCATCGCCCGCGCCCAAAGCCATCGCTTTGTCGACGACAGCCGCTTTGCCGGCTACTTCATCGAGGAGCGCCTGCGCCGCGGCTGGGGACGCAGGCGCATCGAGGCCGAGCTCGTGAGGAAAGGCGTCGATCTCGAAGCCGTTCCCGGCTACCCCGAGCGGTACTTTTCCGAGGAGGACGACCTCGCCCGTGCGCGTGCGGCCCTTGAGCGCAAAACCGTTCCTTCCGAGCGGGCGTTCGAGAAGCTCGTGAGATTCCTCGTGACACGCGGGTTCTCATACGGTATCGCCTCCGACGCCGTTCGTGACCGTCTTGCAGACGATTAACCGTTGCCGTATTGTGTCCGCCGCCGCTCACATATGTATCCTTTCCATACACCGTCTGCTTGTTTGACATCGCGACTGAGTAAACGTAGGATTAAAAAGTCATTTGTTATGTGATATGCGCTCATCATAGATGAGATAGATATTTGTACTGTCAATGTCGACTTTCATACTGGGTGACTCATCCCTAGCAAATGTCTCGCCGTCCGTGTGACAGCACGGGCGGTGCTTTGTCTGTTAAAGAATGCGTAATGATTAAGGAGAACTGAGCATGGAAGTAGCGATCGGCATTGTATGCCTCCTCATCGGGGCTGCCGTTGCCGCAATCGCCATGCGCAGCGCCAAGAGCGGAAGCCTGCGAGAGGCCGATTCGAAGATCGAGTCGGCTCACGCGGAGGCGGAGCGCTTGATCGGCGATGCCAAGCGTACTGCGGAAACGATGAAGAAAGAGGCCCTGCTCGAGGCCAAGGAAGAGATCATTCAGAACAAGCAGGCGGCCGAGGCCGAGGAGAAGCAGCGCAAGCGCGAGCTTCGTGCCCTCGAGAACCGCGTCATGCAGCGCGAGGAATCCCTCGATCGCCGCAACGACGCGCTCGACAAGCGCGAGCACCAGCTGTCGAGCCAGGCGGGCCAGATCGAGAAGCGCTCCCGTGAGCTCGATCAGCTGGTCGCCAAGCAGACCACGGAGCTCGAGCGCATCTCGGAGCTCACCCGCGAGGACGCCCATCGCGAGCTCCTCGACAAGGTTCGCGGCGAAGTGACCCATGAGGCGGCGGCCATCATCCGCGACTCCGAGCAGCAGGTCCGCGCCGAGTGCCACAAGACCGCCCAGGAGATCATCTCCCTGGCCATCCAGCGCTGCGCCGCCGATCACACCGCTGAGGTCACGGTGACTTCGGTGCATATTCCCTCCGATGACCTCAAGGGCCGCATCATCGGTCGCGAGGGCCGCAACATCCGCACGTTCGAGCAGGTGTCCGGCGTCAACCTTGTGATCGACGACACGCCCGAGACGGTCGTGCTGTCGAGCTTCGACCCGGTTCGTCGCGAGACGGCGCGCGTTGCGCTCGAGAACCTGATCGCCGACGGCCGCATTCACCCTGCGCGCATCGAGGAGATGTACCGCAAGGCCTCCGATCTCGTCCAGCAGCGCGTGCGTGATGCGGGTGAGCAGGCCGCGTTCGATACCGGCATCCACGATCTGCACCCTGAGCTCGTGAAGACGCTCGGCGCGCTGCGCTACCGCACCTCGTTCGGCCAGAACGTGCTGCAGCATTCCATCGAGGTCTCCGAGCTCTGCGGCATCATGGCTTCCGAGCTCGGCGTCGACGTGCGCGCCGCCAAGCGCGCCGGCCTCCTGCACGATCTGGGCAAGGCGATCGATCACGAGGTCGAGGGCCCGCATGCGGTCATCGGCGCTGATCTCGCCCGCCGCTATGGCGAGAAGCCCGCGATCGTGCACGCCATCGAGGCCCATCACGGCGACGTCGACCCCAGCTCGGTGCTCGCGGTCCTCGTTCAGGCCGGCGACGCCATCTCGGCGTCCCGTCCCGGTGCTCGCCGCGAATCCGCTGAAAGCTACATCAAGCGCCTTGAGAAGCTCGAGGAGATCGCCAACTCCCATGCAGGCGTCGAGCGCACCTATGCCATGCAGGCTGGTCGCGAGGTGCACGTCATGGTTCAGCCCGACAAGATCTCCGATGCCCAGGCAACGGTGCTCGCGCATGATATCGCGCATCAGATCGAGGACGAGATGGAGTATCCCGGCCAGGTCCGCGTCGTCGTTATCCGCGAGAGTCGTGCCGTCGATATCGCCAAGTAGCGCCCATGTCTGACGCGAACGAGCTCATTTCGTTTATCGCCTCCATGTCCGGTGAGGGGAACCTGCGCGTCGAGGAGAATCTCGGCGAGGGTTTCGTGAAGCTTCGCGTCTCCGAGGCTGAGCGCCGTCAGGCCAAGCACGACATCCAGCATGTCGAGGACATCGTTATCGAGATGCTTCGCAACGCGCGCGATGCCGGCGCCACGAAGATCTATGTCGCCACAGCTAAAGAGGAGCGTGCCCGCACGCTCCTCTTTCTTGATAACGGCTCCGGCATTCCGTCCGACATGCATGAGCGCATCTTCGACGCACGCGTGACCTCGAAGCTCGAGACGATGAAGATGGACCAGTGGGGCGTCCACGGGCGCGGCATGGCGTTGTTCTCCATTCGCCAGAACGCCGAGTCCGCGCACGTCGTCACCTCCGCTCCCGGCAAGGGCTCGGCGATTCGCGTGGTCGTCGACACCGATAAGCTCTCCGAGCGCGCCGACCAGTCGACATGGCCCTTGGCGGAGAAGGATGACGCGGGGGTTTTCAGCTGCACGCGCGGGCCGCACAACATCATCCGCTCGGCATGCGAGTTCGCCTTGAGCGAGCTGCACGGCTGCGACGTCTTCCTCGGCTCTCCGGCCGAAATCGCGGCGACGCTGTTCTCCCATGCCTCTTCTTCGCTCGATGCCTCGACGCTGCTGTTCGTCGATGACGCCAACCAGCTTCCCGTCATCGATCGTCTGGGGAATGCAGGAGATGCCTCCGACTTCATGCGCGTTGCCAAGGAGATAGGCATCGATGTGTCCGAGCGCACGGCGCACCGCATCCTCGCGGGCACCATCAAGCCGGTACGGAGCGTCTCCGCGCGTCTGCTTCGCGAACGGACCAAGGTGGCGCCGAAGCAGGCGGGGCCCGTTGACCTGGCGCGCGACAGACGCGGGCTCAAGATCGCCCACGAGGACCTGAGCCAGTTCTCTCGAGCGGTCGAGCGCGATTTCAACGAGCTCGCGTCCCGGTACTATCTGAATCTCGTCAACGACCCCAAGATCCGGGTGACGCGCGACCGCATCACCATCACGTTCGATATCGGCAAGGAGGAATAGCCGCTCTTGCGCTTGTATCAGGGGGTCCGATACGATAAAGTCTTCATAATGCCTTAATTATGCACTACACGCAGGAGAAATGTAGCATGGAGTTCCTGAAGGTATCGAGCAAGTCGTCGCCCGCGTCGGTTGCCGGCGCCATTGCCGGTATGGTAAAAGACGGCGTGCCCGTCAATATGCAATGCGTCGGAGCTGGCGCGGTGAACCAGGCGATCAAGGCCATCGCGATCGCTCGTGGTTTTCTGATTCCCACCGGGTTCGACATCTCGTGCGCTCCGGTGTTCTCCGATATCCTTATCAACGGTGAATCCCGTACGGCGATCAGGCTCTCGGTGTACGTGCATCGGCTTTCCGCGCAGGCGGGCGACACCTTCGATTTCACAGACGATAATCTTCGAGTCGGGTAGGGTATGCAATCCTCTGTTCTTTCCGGTAAAACCTATTTCATCCGTACGTTCGGCTGCCAAATGAATATGCACGATTCGGAGCGCGTGAGCGGTCTTCTGGATTCGTGCGGTTGCCTTGAGGTGGCTGAGCCCGCCGAGGCGGACATCGTCGTCTTCATGACGTGCTGCGTGCGCGAGGCGGCAGACACCCGTCTGTACGGTCAGTGCTCTTCCTGCAAGAGCCTTCCCGCGCCTCCGGGCGGCAAGCGCGTGATCGCGGTCGGCGGCTGCATCGCGCAGCGCGACGGTGCCGGCTTGTTGACGAATCTCGATAACGTGGACGTCATCTTCGGCACGGCGTCCATCGCCCATGTCGCAGAACTGCTCGAGCAGGCGTTTATGGAGGGCGGCCACCACATTCGCTGCGAAGAGAAGGACTCCGGCGCCGCGACGGACATGCCGTGGCACCGCGCTGAAAACTATCGCGCCTGGGTTCCCATCATGACGGGCTGCAACAACTTCTGCAGCTACTGCATCGTCCCCTATGTTCGCGGACGCGAGAAGAGCCGCTCGTTCGAGGAGATCGTCGACGAGGTCACGGGGCTCGTCCGCATCGGCGTGCGCGAGATCACGCTGCTCGGTCAGAACGTGAACTCCTATGGGCGCGACCTGTTCGGGGCTCCCCGTTTTGCGGAGCTGCTGCGCGCGGTGGGCGATACCGGTATCGAGCGCATCTTCTTCACGTCGTCCCATCCGAAAGACCTTCTGCCCGAGACCATCGATGCCATGGCGGAGGTTCCCGCGGTGATGCCGCAGCTGCATCTGGCGGTCCAGTCCGGTTCCTCCCGCATCCTCAAGTTGATGAACCGCCGCTATACCCGTGAGCAGTACCTCGCGCTCATCGACCAGGTTCGGGAGCGGATACCCGACATCGCGCTTTCCACGGATATCATCGTCGGTTTCCCGGGTGAGACCGAGGAGGACTTCGAGCAGACGCTGTCGTTGGCGGAGCAGGTGGGATACGCGCATGCGTTCACGTTCATCTACTCTAAGCGAGCGGGCACGCCGGCGGCGACCATCGAGGACCCCACGCCGCGCGATGTCATCCTCGAGCGCTTCAACCGTCTCGTGAAGGTCATCGAGGACGGCGCGTACGCCTACAACCAGCACGATCTCCATACGGTTGTGCCCATGCTCGTCGAGGGCACCTCGAAAAAGGATGCGACCAGGCTTCTGGGCAAGAGCCCCAAGAACCAGACGGTTCACGCTCCGATTCCCGAGGGGTACACGGTGGACGAGCTTATCGGCAAGATCGTCGACGTCGACGTCGATCGAGCGCGCACCTGGTATCTGTCTGGAACGGTGGTCGGATCTCCGCGATGAGTGACGGCAGGGGAGAGACGCAGGTAAAACCGGTCATCGCAATAGTCGGTCCCACGGCGTCCGGCAAAAGCGCGGTGGCCGACGAGGTTGCCGTCCGGCTCGATACGGAAGTCATTTCCGCGGATGCCATGCAGGTGTATCGGGGTATGGATATCGGTACGGCTAAAACGCCGGTGGCCGAGCGCCGGGTCCCGCTGCTGCTCGTCGATATCGTCGACCCCTGCGAGGCCTACTCGGCAGCGCTGTACCAGATCGATGCACGCCGCGAGATAGACCGATTGCTCGGTTGCGGCAAAGCGCCCATTTTGTGCGGCGGGACGGGTCTCTATGTCCGAGCTGCCCTCGATGAGATGGACTTCCCGAGCGGCGATGTCGAGAGCTCGTCCCGCATGCGGTATCAGGCTATGGCCGCGGAGCTGGGCGATGAGGGGATCCACGCCGTGCTTTCCGAGCGCGACCCGCGCAGCGCCGCCCTGATCCATCCCCATAACGTACGCCGGACGATCCGTGCCCTCGAGATGCTTGACGAGGGGGTGTCGTATGCCGATCAGAGCTCGGGATTCTCTTGCCCCCGCGCTCGGTACGAAAGCATGCAGTTCGCGTTGACCATGGATCGGCAGCGGCTGTACGCCCGCATCGACGAACGCGTGGACCAGATGGTGCGCGCAGGCCTTGTCGATGAGGTCCGCGAACTCGTGGCGCACGGTGCTGCGGACGCATTGACCTCGCGGCAGGCGATCGGGTACAAGGAGATTATCGACGCCCTCGAGCATCGTTGCACAATGTCCGAGGCGATCGATACCATCAAGATGCGCTCACGTCGCTATGCCAAGCGCCAGCTTTCCTGGTTCAGGCGCGATGGGCGCATCGTTTGGCTTGATATGGACGAGATGGGCGTCGAGCAGGCCGCTCAACGCATCATCGAAGAATACGAGAGAGGCTGAGTTTGGCTCGATTCACCTTCCTTTCGACCTCGATTGAACCTGAACGCGCGCTGCTCGTTGGCGTCGAGTGGCGCACGAATGCCTGGCCGGTCGAACGCTCCCTTGACGAGCTGGAGCGGCTTGCGGGCACGGCGGGCGCCGAGGTGGTGGGCAGGTTGACTCAGCGCCTCGAGCGGCCGGTGCCGAAGTCGTTCATCGGATCGGGTAAGGTGCAGGAGCTCAAAGACCTTGTCTCACGGCTCGATGTCGATGTCGTCATCTTCGATGACGATCTCACTCCGGCGCAGCAGTCTCACCTGGAGAAGACCATCGGTGAGCCGACGAAGATCATCGATCGCACGGCGCTCATCCTCGATATCTTCGGCTTGCACGCCAAGACGCGTGAGGGGCGGCTGCAGGTCCAGCTCGCACAGCTCCAATATCTGCTGCCGCGCCTGCGCGGCATGTGGTCACATCTGGCGAAGGAGCAGACGCGCGGCGGCATCGGAAGCAGGTTCGGTCAGGGCGAGAGCCAGCTTGAGGTCGACAGGCGATTGATCCGCAATCGCATCTCAGCGTTGCGCCGCGAGCTCAAGGAGCTTGAGAAGCGGCGAGAGGTCCAATCCAAGCATCGCGTCGAGTCCGATGCGTTCCGCGTGGCGCTTGCAGGTTATACGAACGCGGGCAAGTCGACGCTTTTGAATACGCTGACGGGTGCGGGGGTGCTTTCGGAGGACAAGCTGTTCGCAACGCTCGATCCCACCACGCGCTCCTACGTGCTCCCGGGCGGTCGCTCCATCACGATCACCGATACGGTCGGCTTCATCCAGAAGCTCCCCCATGGGCTGGTGGAGGCGTTCAAATCGACGCTTTCCGAGGTGCGCGGGGCGGATCTTATCCTCAAGGTGGTCGATGTCGCCGATGAGGATCGCGAGCGCCATCTTGAAGCCGTCGATCGCGTCTTGGAGGAAATCGGAGCAGGAGAGCGGCCTTCGCTTACGGTCTACAACAAGGCCGATCTGCTCGACGCGCACGAGCTCGAGACCCTGCGCGTCCGAATGCCGCAAGCGGTCTTCTTCTCCGCTCGCACTGCGCTGGGGCTTGAGCAGCTTCTTGACAGGCTTGTTGCAGAGGCTGCGGCAACCGACCGCCTGATCAGTGCCGAGGTCCCGTATCGCGAGGGGTCGCTTATGAAGGTCGTGCGCGAGCAGGGCCAGGTGCTATCCGAGGAGTACCTGGAAGACCGCATGCGGATCGTTGCGAAGGTTCCCGAGCGCATAGCCGCCAGGCTGCAACGCTACGCCGTCGAATAAGACGGTCAATGCGCCGTCATCGGCAGACAAGCTCGAAGATGACGATGAGAAGCGGCTGATGGATGAGGTAAATCGGCAGGCTCAGCTTTCCGATCCTTGAAAGCGCGGGGACGGCATCGACGTACATCCATGCTGGATAGCCCTCGGGGCGAATTCGCGAGAAGAGCTGCGAGGCGTAGGCTCCCGCGAGGTACATGAAGGTAAACGGGACGATGGGGTAGTAGTCTCCCGATGTGAAGCCCGCGGCCGGGAATCCGAGCCATGCGAGTCCCTCTACCTGATAGAGACGGTGGGGAACATCGAGGGTTAGCAGGAACAGGATGAGGGCGGAGATACAGGGTATGGCCGGGTGAAGGCGCCTGAGCAGGGGATCGAGCACAGCGTAGATCGCGGTGCTCGCGGCCATGCAAAACAGGATGCCGAACGATACGGGCGTGTCGAGGGCTGCGACCGTGGTTGCCGCCCATACGACCAGCGCGGCAGAACCGTAGACCGCGGCTCGCTTGAGATTGTTGCGCGAGCAGGATGTCATCCAGCCGGCGAGTGCAAGGAAGACCCAGCTGATGGAGGCTCGCCAGATGTCCTGGAACAGCGTGCCCCGGAACCAGGGCATGTCGAAGCCGTAGATATAGGCTGCATCGTACGCCGCATGGAACAGCACCATCGAGATGATGGTGAATCCCCTGAGCATATCGAAAAATGCGATACGCCTTCTCTGAGTTGCCTGGTTGCTACCCATGTGCTTTCGCAGACGGTCTAGAAGCGACGCATCAGCGCCACGACCTTGCCCAAGATGGTGGGATTGGTGGCGTAGATGGGTTCCATGGCATCGTTTTCCGGCTGCAGGCGCACCCGTCCCTGCTCCTTGTAGAACGTCTTGACGGTCGCCTCGCCATCGATCATCGCCACGACGATCTCGCCGTTCATGGCGCTCTTCTGCTCGCGGACCACGATGTAATCGCCGTTGTAAATGCCGACGTTGATCATGGAGTTGCCGTGCACCTCAAGGATGAAGGAGCTTGAATCCGTCGCTATCTCGGTCGGCAGGGTGAAAGTGTCCTCGACGTTTTGCTCGGCCAGGATGGGCAGGCCGGCCGCAACGCGCCCGATTAGCGGAAGCGAGATGGTCCCGCGATCGGGAACCTCCTTGACCTCGGCGAGTGCGCTCGCCGACCCGTCCTGGTTGAAGACCTCGAGCGCACGGGGTTTCGTCTTGTCGCGCTTAATGAGCCCGCGCTCCTCGAGAGCCGAGAGATGGGCGTGGACCGTGGAAGGGGAGGACAGGCCGACGGCCGCCGCCATCTCGCGCACACTGGGGGGATAACCCTTCTCCTGCTGATAGGCGCGTATGAAGTCGTAGATCTGCTGTTGGCGCTTCGTGATTTTGCGTGCCATGTCCCTCTCCAATCAAAACCCAAACAAATGTTCCCATTTTTCTTGACAAGAACAACTGTTCGAACATAATAATATACGAACACTCGTTCTTGCGCCAGCAAAATATGTCCGCGCGAGAAGGTATACCTACTATCGTCAGTCAGACGAGAGGAGATATCGATGAGCACCAGTATGTACACCGACGGAAACCTTGCCTTGGTCCTTGATACGCCCCGTGCCGGCTTTTCCGTTGTCGATGGCTATAAGCGCACCTATGATTCGAGTAACCTGGCTCGGGAGCACGCCGCTGCTTCCGCACTGGCCCCGAAGACCCTGGCGATCGTGTTCGCGCTTGCCGCCATCATGATCGCCTGCCTGTTCGGCACGCTCATCGCCGGACAGCGCGCCTACGATACGGGCCTTGCGTCCCAGCAGCGCGCCGAGCTCGTCGTTGGTTCCGGGGACACGCTGTGGAGTATCGCTTCCGAGCACGCTATCGAGGGGCTGAGCACCCAAGACACCGTATCGGTCCTGCGTGAATGGAACGACCTTTCCACAAGCTCGCTGACTCCGGGCACGACGTTGGTTGTTCCCGCATAATGATCGAAAGGGGGCCTTCATGGCCCCCTTGCTGTTTTCCGTGAGGTTTTCTGGCCGGCGATGCGCCTGCGACTGGGGATTCGATGTGTCCCGTTTGTCCGTGGTAGACTTGTTCGTATCGTCAGTTTGGAGACGGAGGAGGTCGCATGCGTTGCCCAAAGTGCGGCTTTGACGATACCCGTGTAGTCGATTCTCGTACCCAAGAGGCCACGAACGCCATCAAGCGCCGCCGCGAATGTCGGAAATGCGGATACCGGTTCACCACGTTCGAACGGTGCGAAGATCCCATCGAGGTGCTCAAGAGCGACGGATCGATTCAGTCTTTTGATCGCAACAAGCTGCTGGTCGGCCTCATGCGTGCGACCTCCAAACGAGATATCGATCTGTCGGCGCTCAACGGTATCATCGATGACATCGAGCGCGAGCTCCGCGGCCGTACGCTGACCGCTGTCAGCTCTCACGAGCTCGGTGACATGGTTCTCAAGCGCCTGCAGAAGATCGACAAGGTCGCCTACATCAGATTCGCGTCGGTGTACCGCGACTTCCAGGATGTTGACGAGTTCATTGAAGAGCTAGATAAAATCAGGTGATGACATGGCAGAGCTGAATGTTTCAATCAAGCGACTTGACCCCGAGGTCGAGCTTCCCACATACGCATATGAGGGAGATGCGGGCTTGGATCTTCGCGCGAACGAGAGCGTCGAGATTCCCCCTCATGAGCGCGTGCTCATCTCCACGGGTATCGCGATCGCGCTTCCTGACGGCTACGCCGGCTTCGTTCAGCCTCGGAGCGGTATGGCGCTCAAGCGCGGTCTCTCGATCGCGAACACCCCTGGCCTCATCGATGCCCATTATCGTGGCGAGATCAAGGTTATCGCGGTGAATCTCGATCCCCGTGAGACGATTCGCATCGAGCGCGGTGAACGCATCGCGCAGCTGGTTATCCAGCAGGTTCCCGTCGTTCATCTCGTTGAGGTCGACGAGCTCGATGAGACCGATCGCGGTGCAGGCGGGTTCGGGTCGAGCGGCTCTCACTAGATGGCCTCGACACGGTTTGGAAACGGACGCATGCGTGCGTCCGTTTTTTGTTACCCGGTGAAGGCCAAAGAACGCTAGCGGATGTGTGCGGGTTTGTCTCCGATGTAGAATTCGGCGAAATGGCGCTCGCGGCGCTTGGGCTTTCCGACGAGCTTCATCGTCTCGCGCACGATGTCTTCGGCCGCATGGGGATGGCAGAGCGCATCCGCGTTGATGAGGAGCGCCCTGAGCGCGCTCGGATTGTCGTTCAGGTGCTTCAGCGTCGTGATGAGCTCTCGTGCCGTAGTCACGTGCATGCAGGCGCCAAAGCCGGTGAGCATGGTCGTGTTCGCCTTCTCCTGGCCGTATGATTTTCCGAGGAGCAGCATCGGCAGGTGCGCACAGAGGCATTCGGTGACGGCAAGACCGCCCGACTTGAGTATGGCGAGGTCAGACGTGTGCATCAGGGTCGCCATATCCTCAACGTAATCCATGACGGTTACGTTCTCGAGCCTCATCGCGGAAAAGATCGTTTTGAGCCGATCGGAGTATTCGGTGTCGCGGCCGGGCAGAAAGACGAAATGCATGTCTTCGAAGCCGCGCAGGAAGGGGAGCGTCTGCTCCATGGATGCGCGGAAGCGAACGTAGGGTTGCGGCAGGCTCGCTCCCGCCATGACCAAGACGATCTTCTTGTCTTTGGGCAATCCAAACTTCTCGCGGTCCTCAACGGGGTCGGAATCTATATCGAAACCGCCGCGCACGGGGATGCCTGTGATGGCGATGCGGGATTCCTCGACTTTGCGGGGACGCAGGGTTTCAGCCATGAACTCGGTGGCCACGCAGAACAGATCGGTCTCCTTGTGGGGCCACCAGCCCTCGATCTCATAATCGGTGGGAATGCAGACGATCGGGTATTCCACGCCGGTGATCATGCGGGCGCCGACGGCGACGTTCGCCGCGGTGATATGCGTCGCGATGATCGCGAGCGGTCGCTTGTCGAGAACATATTCATTGAAGGCAGGGAACATGACGCGCGACCATCCGGTGCCGCCGCCCCACAGGAGGCGTCCGGTCAGGGTGTAGCGCCAGGTGATATCGTAGATGGGGCGCGTCGCTCCCGTGAATGCGGCGGCGGTCTTGTTACCGTCAAACTTGATACGGCCGAAGTCGAGGATGTCGATAACATCGACGAGGACGTCATCGGGGATGCCGTCCGTGCCGCGCATGCGCTCGATGGCCTGCGCGACCGCATGCGCGGCCGCCCGGTGTCCCGAGCCGACCGAGGCGTGCATGATGGTGATCACGGGCTTGGCGGGGGATGCCGCCATGGCGATCTGAGCGTCGGAGGGGGTCGGGGCTGCGTTTGGTGTATCGGATATATGTTGCGATGACATGCAGCCTCCTTTGCGAACTCCGTCCTATTGTACGCTGTGCAGGAGGATGCGACCACGTTTGCTGCCGGTATGGTTGATAGACAATACCTTGTATCATGTTTGTACATAAAAACTTGGGGTATGAGGAGACCGAGTGACCGTTGAAGGAGGATTTCATGGATTCTGCTCGTGAATTTGATGCCATCGTCATCGGCGGAGGCCCTGCGGGAAGCGCTGCGGGACTCTATGCCGCGCGCGCTAGCCTGCAGGTGCTCGTGATCGAGCAGGGTATGCCGGGCGGGCAGATCGCGACGACGGATATCGTCGACAACTATCCGGGCATCCCGAACATCACTGGCGCTGAGCTCGGGCAGAAGATGCTCGACCATGCGGAGTCGGCGGGTGTCGAAGTCGCCTATGCGATGGTGCTCGCCGTGGATCGCAGCGAGGACGGCATCTTCACCGTCAAGACCGATTCCGAGACGTATGCCGCACCGGTTCTGATTATGGCCACCGGGGCGGTCCCGCGTACCGCCGGGTTCACGGGTGAGGATACGTTCCGCGGTCGCGGAGTCTCATACTGCGCAACGTGCGACGGCATGTTCTACCGTAACAAGAAGGTGTTCGTTGTCGGTGGCGGCAATTCCGCGTGCGAGGAGGGCCTGTATCTCGCGCATATCGCGGACGAGGTCGTGATGGTCCTGCGCCGTGACGAGTTCCGCGCGCCTCAGGGACGGGTCGACAAGCTGTTGGCCTGCGACAACGTTTCCGTTAAGTATTCGACTTCGATAGATTCCGTCGAAGGCGGGCACCTGATCTCCCGAATCGCGTTCAGGGACAACGTGTCGGGTGAGACCTATGTCGAAGAGTATCCCGAGGGCTCGGTCGGCATCTTCGTGTTCGCGGGAAACGACCCGGTAGTCGATCTGGTGCGTCCTATGGTCGAGATCGCGCAAGACGGCGGTGTCGTCACCGATGAGACCATGGCGACCAAGACGCCCGGGTTGTACTGTGCCGGCGATATGCGCTCGAAGAAGCTTCGTCAGGTCGTGACCGCGGCGGCAGATGGAGCCATCGCCGGGTCGGCGGCCTATGCGTACGTTCGGGAGCTTCGGGGTTAGGTTCACCCGGCGCCGTGATGGTCTGGTTGGTTTCTGCGGCCTGATGACTGTGCGGACTCGACGCATGGTTGGCCAGGCTGCAGGGCTTTTCCGCGCCCGACTCCCCTTGTTCGGTATGAACTTCTGATAATATATGTTATGTCAAGTAGATAGGAACTGAAAGAGGCCCCGCGCACCCCCCTCGGGTGCGCGGGGCCTATCGCTCTACGGGCTTACGCCCACTCGTAGCCGATGATCAGACCGGATTCCTCTGCGTAATACGAGCACAGCCCGCCGCACGGAAGGATCTTGACCTCAGCCTGGGGCCAAGACTCCTGGATTGCGTTCTTCAGCTCGAGCGCGGCGCGCTCGTTGTCCACGTGATCGATGTAGACCAGGCCGCCGTGGAAGCCGTCTTGCGCCATGCACTCGACGGTCTTGCGGTACGTCTTCTTCTCGCCGCGTGTCGGGCCTACGATCTTGATCGTACCCTCGGCGCTCGCGGTCCCGAGCATGCGTATGTTGAGCTTGCTTGCGATCGATCCCGCGAGACGCGGCATGCGGCCGCTTTTGACGAGGTTGTCGTAGCTTGACAGCGAAAAGAGCACGGTCGAGTACGCATCCAGGCGCTCAAGATACTCGACGACCTCCTCGAATGTCGGCGTGTGATGGCTTAGGTAACGATCGAGCAGATCGACGATGAGCTCCATCTTGCCGCCGGTGGCACGCGAGTTGAGGATGTAGATGTTCTTGCCCGAGATGATGCCCGCGTGCTCGCGCGTGTACTCGTCGAGCACGATGTTGCGCGCCGTCGAGGCTGCCTCGTAGCTGCCGGAAAGGTTTGCCGAGATCGTGATGGCAATTACGTTGTCGGCACGGCGGAACTCTTCTGCCCACACGCCGACGCTTGGGCAGGAACTGGATGACGACTCGCTGGATTCGGCAACCTTGCGGTTGAGCTCGGATACATCGAGCTGCTCGTCATCGACGAACTCCTCGCCGCCGACATGGATGGTCAGCGGAACGGACGTGAACGTGGTATCAGGAGCCGATGGCTTCCAGCCCCTGAGGTTGCAACTCGAGTCAGCGACGATCGCCCAAGTCATGAGACATCCTTTCGATAGCTCCTGCCCCTCCAGTATAGGGCACTCCCCTCCTCATAGTTTTGAAAACTAGGTTGTTCGGTCGTAAAGACCATGTGAGTCGCTATACTTCTAGAAAACAGTAAGATTGGGGGCGCTCTATGGAGCAGCACGTCACGATCATTCCCATGTCAGACTCGTCTGAGCGCATCACGCAGCAGGATGTGTCGCCGACGGTTCTCCCCGATGCGTTTTTGACGTCTGACGTCGCGTGCGCTGCAAAGCATTTCCATATGCCCCGCTACGATGAGCTTCCCAACGTCGAGTTGTATCGCGACCAGGTCATCGAGTACATCGAGCAGGTGCTCGGTCCCCTCTCGGGCTGTTCCGACGGTCCCTGGCTCACGCCCTCCATGGTCAACAACTATGTGAAGCAGCGGCTCGTTCCCGCCCCGGTCAAAAAGCTGTACGGGCGCGAGCAGATCGCCCGCCTGCTTACGATCTGCATCTTCAAGCAGTTTCTGCCGATCGATGCCATCGCTCGCCTGTTCCGCATCCAGAAGGTCACTTATCCGATCGATGTCGCGTTCGACTACGTGTCCGCGGAGATCAACAACGCGGTGGATAGCGCGTTTTCACGTCACGACGGCATGCGCAGGGACACGGCGTCGCTCGTGACGCGCGAGTCGCTGCTGGTGCGCAGCGCTGCCGCGGCTTTCGCGTCGAAGGTGTTTCTGATGAGCTATCTGGCTTTTGCGGGGTATGAAGGCTAAAAAGAAGGCCCCGAGGACGCGATGGTCTTCGAGGCCAAAAACGGGCTTTATGCTCTGGGCTTTCTCGTGGCGCGCCGCTGGGGCAGCGGCTTGACGCCCGTGGAGCTCGTCTGCGTCGAGGCCGATTCGGCCTGCTTGGCGGCTTCTGCGCGCGTGATCTCGTCGTCGATGGAGTCGAGGTCTGCGTCCTCGACCACAGCGTTCAGCGACTCGAACACGCGGTTCTTGAGCAGCGCGGTGTGCACGCCGTCGGTCAGGTCGTGTAGCTTGTTGAACGCTCGCTCGAGCTTCTTGTTGCGCTCGTCGTCGGAGTCGTCCGAGCTGATCATGCTGATGAGCACCTGCTCGAACATCGAGGACTCGCGGTTGGCGGACACCACGTACTGGCGAAGGTTGCGCGGCTCGATATGGAACCTGTTGAGCTCGGAGCATAGGCGGATGATCTTGAAGTCGCGACCGTCGACGAGCTCGCGGTTCTGAGGGCTGCGGATGAGTCGGATCAGGTCGTTGTCGGCGAGCGCCCGGATGAAGGAGATCTCGACCCCGAGGAGGTCGGGGATGTCCTCGATCGGGTGGAGCTTCTGCTGGGTCTCACGAGGCTCCGACTTCATGGGAAGATCGGACAGCAGGCCGACCTCATAGGCAAGCGTCGAGAGGTCGGTGGCGCTGTCCAGCTTCTGCTTGATGACGTTCAGCGGCATGTAGCGGGTCTTCTGGAGATGCAGGATGACCTCCAGACGGTCGACATCTTCTTTGGAGTACTGGCGATAGCCCTTGGGAGTACGGTGCGGCGTGATGAGCCCCTCGTCCTCCAAGAAGCGGATCTTGGAATTCGAGAGGTCGGGATACGCGCCACGAAGATAGTTGACGACCTGGCCGATGCTGAGGTAACTGCGCTCAGCCACCGCTACTCACCGGTTTCGATGCGCTCCGTCTGGCTTTCATGGTAGATCAGCGTGAACGTGCCGATCTGAACCGAGGAGCCGTCATGAAGCGGCGCGGAGTTGACGATGGCGCCATCGACCCAAGTGCCGTTGAGCGAACCGAGGTCCTCGATCAGGACGCCGGCGGCATTGCGAATGATCTTGGCGTGGGCGCGCGATACGGTCATGTCGTTCAGGAAGATGCCGTTGGACGGGTCGCGACCGATGGTGGTCTCTGCACCCTCGAGCTCGAAGGTGTTACCCGTCTGAGGCCCCTTGATGATCGTGAGAACCGGCGTGTTGGCCTGCACGTTCTTCATGAGGTCGGGCACGGTCGCATCATCGACGGGCATACGAAAGACGCAGGTCGAATCTCCGGATTGGTCGAGACCAAACGGAGTGCGCATCATATCAGACATAGTTTCTCCCTACGTCATCGAGTAAACGGTCAATACTTTTCCTATTCTACCCCACCGGAGCCGTGCGCGACCTCAGCGCCATACGGTTCATCGGAGTCATCAATCTCGGGGTTCAGGAAATCGATGTCTTCTTCCTCAGGGTGCTGCAGCGCGTGCCTGATCGCGAACGCGCCCTTGATGGTGTACAGGACGGCGGTTATCAGCGAGAACACGCAGCCGGCGTAGACGAAGAAGATGCCGAGCGGCACGGGCTGTCCATTCAGGCCGGGGAGCGCGCTGACCGACGCATCGAACAGTTGAGGTCCCTCGACTACGGGCAGGCCGAGCAACATGAGGGAAAAGCCGCTCATGAGCAGCGCGGTTGCGATCTTGCCGGTGTAGACCACGTCGATGGGGCGACGATGGTAGCGGTGGACGATGAGGTTTCCGCCCGCGAGGTACACGTCGCGCCCGATGATGAGGATGCAGACCCAGATGGGAAGCTCTCCCCTGCCAACAAGGCCCAAGACGCCCGTAAACAGCAAGGCGCGGTCGACCACGGGGTCCATCATCTTGCCGAGCCAGCTGACCGTCTTGGTCATGCGGGCGATCTGCCCGTCAAGCCAGTCGGTCGAGGCGGCGATGGCATAGATGATGAGGGCGATGTAGCGGTTCTCGTTCGTGATGAACAGGTACAGGAAAACGAAGGTGAGGACCAGGCGCGTGAAGGTGATGAAGTTGGAGATCGTGAAGATCTTATTCGAAGGGTAGTCGGATGTTCCGATGAGCTCCTTCTTGATCTTTTTCTTGAGGCTCACGTCTCTCCCCCGTCATGGTACTCCTGCACTCAACTAGAGGAATGATACCCGAACCGCCTTTGTCTAACAGAAGAACATGCAAAAGGCTCATAGACCCACGGGCTTGCGGTCTTTTCCCTGCATGATGAGACGCGGTCTCGCGAGAGTTCCGAAGGGGCTTCGGTATAGGCTGCAAACGGTCATATCCTCTAGATCAAAACTTTTTTGAAAAAGGTACTTGCATTGAACCGAAGAAGTGAGTAAAGTACTCCTTGCTGTCAGCGAGACAGCGCATTGCTTCGGGACGTGGCGCAGCTTGGTAGCGCACTTGACTGGGGGTCAAGGGGTCGCTGGTTCGAATCCAGTCGTCCCGACCAGAAGCTTCAAGGTCAGGGTTTTCACTCTGGCCTTTTCTTTTGCGAAATCATTTTACAGAGTAATACGCCAGTTTACGGCATGTCGGGAAGGCGGGTATCCGGGCGCCTTGACGGCGCGCAGGCCCCGCCTCCCCGATAGGAACGTTACCCTTCGGCGAAGATGCCTGCGTCGACGGCGGCGATCATCACCTTGGCCATCTCGGCGCGGGTCATCTCGCGGGCCGCCTGGAGTTCGCGACCCCCCTCAGTTTCCACCCCGTCGATGACGCCGTTGTCGACCGCCCAGGCCACGGCTGTGCGCGCCCATGCGGAGATTCCGTCGGCATCGGGGAACTCGTTGAGGCTCTCGGTCGACTGGGCGTCGAGGTCGGCGCCCACGGCCTTGGCGAGCACCGAGCAGAACTGCTCGCGCGTGAGCGCGTCGCCCACGCCGAACGTGTCGGATGCGCTGTATCCCTCCATGACATCGTTGGCCACCGCCCAGTTGACCGCGTCGGCGTACCAGGCGCCCTGGTCGACGTCGACATGCGCAGTTGCGGCCGCGTCCGTGTCGTCTTCGCCCAGAAGGTTCCACATGACCTGTGCCGCCTGCTCGCGGACGAGCGTGTCGTTCGGGCCGAACGTGCCATCCCCATAGCCGCCCATGAGTCCGAGGTCCGCAGCACGCTCGATACAGGCGCTGTACCACTCGTCAGCGGGCACGTCTGTGAAGATGTGGTCGAATGGGTCGGCGTAGGCCTTGATCGAGAAGTTGTCGTAGGCGAGCGCGTCGCTCATCGGAAGGTAGTCGCTTGCAAGCTTATCGACCAGGTCGGACCATGCACCGTCGGTGTACAGGTAGCTTTCGCCTTCGTTGACGACTGAGCGGAAGAAGATGGGCACCTGCGCCTGGATGACCGATTCGACGTTATCGGCGATGGCCTGCTCCTGAGAAGCCAGGTACTCGGAGACCTCAGCATCCGTCGCCTCCGGATGCGTCTCGAGGTATTCGGAGCGCATGGTCTCGATAACTTGGTCTTTGATGGCGTGCGTCTGATCCTCGACGATGCGCAGCTCGTTAAGCTCGAGGTCGCGAAGCTGTCTGCCCGGCGAGCCCTGGAACAGGATGCCATACGTGTCGTCGGCAAGCCGCATCGTAACGACAACCGAGAAGCGGCCACCTTTGCCGAAGCCCATCTTCCCACGGTCTTGAGCGGGGATCTTCTCCAGATGGTAGCCGCCGTACTCGTAGCTCGCCTCGAAGCGGGTGAGCAGCTCGCCGTCCGTCGGATCGGTGGCGCCGTCGGCCAAGCGGTAGACCTCGTAGGTCACCGTCGTGCCAGGTTGCGCCGTCTCGCAGGACAGGCTTGTGAGCCTTTGGCCGTCCTCCGCCGTGAAAACGTTTGCCGTGCGGGCGATATCCTCGTACATATCATTGAGGGATATATTCGTTGGCATGTAGTCGTATTGGTTGACGATGTAGGTGCCGTTCTTGTCGGTCTCCCGGCCATCCACATCGTAGTCGAACGCCTCGATAACTGAGATGCTCTGGTCGTAGTAGGACAGATAGAAATAGCCGTCGTCGCCGAAGTTGGATTTGTTGGGGAACTCGTTGCTTTCGGCACCCCAGCTGTTCTTCACGATCCAGGCGCCGTCTGCCGGCGGCTGGTGCTCGGCATTGAAGTTCTCCTTGGAATAGCTGTCGTCCCAGCCCACGATGGTCACGGCGTGGTTTGTCATGGCCGGGTGGTAGGTGTAGTGCGCCCACGTTTCGGTGTTGATGTAGGCGTCCTCGGAGACCTCGCCGGGCTTGGACGCGTCGGCGAAGAACGAGATCGAGACGGCGCGTCCTTCAAAGATCTGCTCTTTGATGGCGGTCGTCGCGTTCTCGTCGTACACATAGGCGTCGTTCTCGTCGAACGTTGCGGGCGAGGGCAGGATGAACGACTCCTCGAGAGCGGCGGACGATCCTGCGCGCAGGGCTTCGTCAAGCGTCCAGGTGCCTGCCGGCGACCAGAACATGTGATCATAGATGATGCCCTCGTCGTTCCTGTAGGGAGCCATCCATTCTTCGACGGGCCCGATGCCACTGGAGAATAGCGAGGTCGCATAGGCGACGTAGCCACCGTAGTTGTAAACCGCGTTCTCAAGCGGGTACCCCAGGGTCTGCTCGGCAAACTCCGGGTTGGGAACGTCGTCGGTCTCGGTCAGCGCGTTGTATCCGCCCTCCCCACCCTGGCCATCGTAGCTCTCATCTGTCGCGTCATCGTCCGGTAGGTGAATGGCCATGAAGTAGGCAAGGTGGCGCTCGGAGAAGTCGAGGCCGGTGTCCGCATAGGTGGTTCCCAGCTCGGAGAGCAGACTCGTCTCGGAGGCGGCGATGGCGGCGAATCCCCAGCAGGTGCCCCAGGGGTTCTGGAGCTTGACCGGCGTCACCACGCCGCGGTCGCGCAGGTCGAACGTGTCGGGCAGGACCTCGGATGCCGTCTGAAGGCGGATGGTCGAGTTTTCGGAGGTGAAGTTGTACGCCTCGTGGGCTTTCGCGTAGCCGAGGTCGTCTGTGTCGAGCGCGCGTGCCGGCGCCGCCATGGCGCCCAGCGCTGTCGCCGCGATGCCGAGCGCGAGCGCGCCGCGTACAATCAGGCTCTTTGTTTGGTCGCGCCATGCGCCGTTCAAATGCAGCATTTGCGATTCCTTTCCTGGCTCCCCTGCCGGCCATCCCGCATCCGGCATGTATGCCGATTAGTATCCCATGGAGCGTGGCGGGCGCTATAAGACGGCCGAATGGATGCAGGAAATAGAGAATGAACGGGATAGGGAATTCGGCAAACGGTACCGCGCAGTTGTGACGGCGCTGGTGCGGGGATCGGAAGGACATATCGCAGCGGGTTGGTGGACTCTCTTTGAATCTAGCACTGCTTAGGAGTGAGTCGTAGCGCAACAACGATGAGGATATTGCGCGGCTTGCTCATGCAAGGGCGTGGTCATGAGGGGCAATTTGGGGTCATATCGACATCAGATGGGCTTGCTGGTGGGTATTTTGTGCGGAACGAGCCGAGAATCGATACGGGGATGACGCTAAGGCGCTGGCGGAAAAGAAATAATGGACTTTTGGGTACAAATTTGAGCGTCCGCAAAGTGGACCTGTATTGGAACAATGTATAACATTGTGTCACATATGTGATAAGTTATTGAAAAGAAAGTATACTGGGCTGGCTCAGTATGATGTACCCATAAGTCCGATTTCTGTTGATGTAATAGAGTAAAATACAAACAAATAAATACTATATGCAAATATTAGGGTATAGTGCCGAGGATTCCGGCACTATACCCGATTTCATGCTAAGAAACCCTTCAAATCAGGCGTCCAAACCGCACGCGTTGAGCAGAATCTTCCGGGCGAGGTCGTCTTTGCTCATGCAAGGCAGCTCCTCGATCGTTCCCCTTGTGATCCACCAGGCTTTGTTCGTGTCGGTACCGAAGCCTGAGTCCGCACGGCTGACGTCGTTGGCGACGATGGCGTCGCAGTCCTTGCGGGCGAGCTTGTCTTGGGCATAGGCGATGACGTTGTCCGTCTCCGCGGCAAAGCCGATAACGATGCGCTCCCCCTTGTTCGCTGCAAGCGTGGCGAGGATGTCTTCCGTCTCGGTCAGCTCGACGACATCGAGCCGTTCGTATGCCTTCTTGAGCTTGTGGTCGGCGGGATGGACCGGGGTGTAGTCGGCGACGGCTGCAGCGCAGATCGCGATATCGGCATCCTCGAAGGCGCACCGGGCCGCCTCGAGCATCTGCGCGGCGCTCTCTACGCGCACGGTGGGAACCGACGCCGGAACGGCGGCAGTTGCGGGGCCGAGCACCAGGGTCACCTCGGCACCCAGATTCACCGCGGCGCGCGCCAGGGCCACACCCATCTTGCCGCTCGAGCGGTTACCGATATAGCGCACTGGATCGATCGCCTCATGGGTGCCGCCTGCCGTGATGAGCACACGCTTGCCCGCCAGGGGGCCGTGTGCCCCGAGGACGGCTTCCACCATATCGGCTATGTGCGAAGGCTCGGGCAGGCGGCCTCCCCCGACATCGCCGCAGGCGAGATACCCGGAGTCCGGAGCTATGACGTGCACACCGCGCCGACGGAGCACCTCCACGTTCTCCTGCGTGGCGCTCGCCTCCCACATCCCAACGTTCATGGCAGGCGCCACGACGATGGGCGCGCGGGTGGCAAGCAGCGTCGTGGACATAAGGTCGTCGGCGATGCCGTGGGCCATCTTGGCGATGATGTTGGCCGTCGCGGGTGCCACGAGCACGAGGTCGGCCTCCTGGGCGAGCGAGATGTGATGGATGGGGTCCTCGGGGTCGTCGAACAAGCCGACGGCGACCTTCTCGTGCGTGAGGGCGCGAAACGTCGTGGGTCCCACGAACTTCGTGGCGTGCTCGGTCATGAGGACCTTCACGCGCATGCCGCGCTTCTGCAGCTGTCGGGTGATCTCGCAGGATTTATACGCCGCGATGCATCCCGTCACGCAGAGCAGGACGCAGGGCTGGGCTGCCGCTTCGGCCATCACTCGTCACCGTCTTCGCTCAGGATGAGGATGCGGTGGCAGTAGGGGCACTCGGCGACATCGCCTGCATGCTTGAGCGCGTCCAGGGACGATGCCTGCAGCGTCATGCGGCAGACGGTAGGAACGTTTCCCTCGAGACGCTCGACACCCAGGCCGCGGAAGCGCTTCGCGGCAGCCTCGTAGAAGGAACGGGTCTCGGCGTCGAGCGTGTGCAGCAGCGAGGCGCGCTGACGCTCGGAGGCCTCGATGACGTCCTTGAGGGATCCCGCCTTCTCGCGTGCACGCTTGGTGTCGGCGATCACGGATGCCTCGAACTTCGCTGTGTACTCGGCGAGGTAGTCCTCCTTCTTCTTGAGATCGGCGAGCTTGGCCTCGTAGTCCTTGCGGTCGAAGGCGATGCGCTCGAGCTTTTTAGCGAGGTCCGAGAGCTCAAGTTCGAGCTGCTGGACGGAACGGTAATCGGAGGAATCGACGTTGCGCTGCGCGATGCGGATGTCGTCGTTGGCGTCCATCTCCTGGTCGTCGAGTTCCTTGAGGTAGGTCTCAAGATCCTTGCGCTGCGCATAGAGCTTCGTCGCGTCCGCCTTGAGCTTCTGGTAGGCGCGGCGCTTCTTGGCGAGCTCGGCGATCTCAGGCATCTCGGCGAGCGCCTTGCGGTCGCGCTCGAGGGAAAGGTCGAGTTCCTGAAGCTTGAGAAGGGTTGATCCGACGCTCATGAGCGCTCCTGTTCTTTTGTCGATACGGTCCACCATTGATGCGGAAGACCTATTCTATGCAGTACCGCGTCGTCTACACCAGCAGAGATCGCGGCGTTCATCAAGATAGCGGCAAACGGGTCCTCGGAGCGGTCGTGACCGAGCAGGATCACGCCGCAGCCGCGAATGGCGAGGTCCTGGCAGACATGGTAGCCGCCCTCGCCGCACACGATAGCCTGGGCACCCCATCTCATGGCGTCCTCTCCGAACGAGCCGAGAGATCCGCCGAGGAAGGCGACGCGCTTAACCGCGACGTCGGGGTCGCCCCATACGCGCGGCGCTCCGCCGAATGCGCCCGCGCAGGCGGCGGCGAGCTCGCCCAAGGTGCGCGGAGCGCACGTGCAGACCGACCCCAGCCCGCGTGCGGTCGGGTCGCCGGGATGCTCAAGAGAGGAGGCGGCCTGCATCCCCACGAGGGAGGGCAGCAGCTCGCGCACCTCATACGAACGGTCGAGGTTCGTGTGGAATGACAGGATGCTCACGCCGAGCCGCGCCGCCGTGTAGATCGCCGCAGAGCTCGAGGGGCGCATCGCGTCGGCGGGCGTGAAGGCATCCGGCGCCTTGATGTAGACGGGATGGTGCGTAAGCAGCACGTTGGCTCCCCTGTCGGCGGCCGCGCGCACGTTTCGCTCGGTCGCGTCGAGGGCAACCGCGACTCCCGTGACGGCAGCCTCGGGGTCGCCGACCGAAAGCCCCACATGGTCCCAGGATTCGGCATCCTGTGCGGGAAAGCGGTCGAACAGCGCCCGCTCCAGGTCTCGTACCAGCATATCGATCACCCTATCAGCTCGTCGAAGGCGTCTGCGAATCGGGTCAGGTCATCGGGGTCCACGCGGTCGTCGAACGAGACCCGCAAGGACCCGAGCGCGCGCTCGCGCGCGATCCCCATGGCGCTCAGCACATGGCTGGCGTCGAGGCTCCCGCTCGAGCAAGCGGAGCCGCCCGAGACCTCGAACCCCGCGGCGTCGAGATGCAAGACGAGCTCCTCGGAATCCATTCCGTCCACCGTGACGGAGACGATGCCCGGAAGGCGGTCTACCGCCCGCCAGTCCCCCATCGTCGCCTTGACGCGCCCGTGGGCGCAGAGGCGCTCGTAGAGCGAATCGGACAGTGCGGACAGGCGCACACGGTCCTCCTCGATATGGGGGTAGACGCTGCGGGCCGCTGCAACGAGGGCGAGCACGGACCGCACGTCCTGCGTTCCGGCGCGTCGGCCCGATTCCTGCCCGCCGCCGAAGACGCGGGGTCTCAGCGGTGTGCGGGTCTTGAGGTACAGGGCGCCTGTGCAGACCGGGCCCCCGATCTTGTGGCCCGCGATGCTGAGCGCATCGACCCCGAGGTCGGCCACATCGAAGGGGATGTGGAGATATCCCTGGATGGCATCGGTGTGGAACGGGGAGCCATGGGCATGGGCGACGCGTGCAAGCTCGCTGATCGGCTGCACGACACCGGTCTCGTTGTTGGCGAGCATGATGGAGACGAGCGCGACGTCGGGTCCGAGCAGCCCCTCGAGGGCCTCGGGCTCGATGCGCCCCGCAGCGGTCGGCTTGACGAGATCGACGGAAAACCCCGCTGCGCGCAGCAGCGGAAGGTTATCGAGAATCGCGTCGTGCTCGATGGCGCTCACGACGACACGGGTGCGGGCTCGGTCGCGCTCGCGTGCCCCCTCGGCGATACCGAGCAGGGCGAGCTGATCGGATTCGGTTCCCCCGGCGGTGAAGATGACCTCGCTTGCGCGCACGCGGGCTCCGAGCGTGCGGGCGAGGTCGCGGCGCGCGCCCTCAAGGGCCAGGGCGGCCTCGCGGCCCAGGCGATGAAGCGAGTTGGGGTTCGCGCCCGCGATCGGAGACGCGTCGTAGGCCGCTTGGGCGGCAACCGCCTCGGGGCGCATGGGCGTCGAGGCGGCGTAATCGAGGTTGACGGGTTGGGCTGCGATCGTCGTCAATGCGTCAGCCTTCCCTCGCCTGCATGCCGATGGTGCCGAGCTCGCGCAGCTCGCGCACGATCATCGAGGGATCTTCCGCTTTGAATACGGCGGATCCCGCAACCAGGACCGTGGCGCCGGCCTCTCCGAGCGCGCGGGCGTTGGAGAGGGTCACGCCGCCATCGACCTCGATGAGCGGGTCGACACCGTGGCGCTCGCACATACGGCGCAGCTCGCGGACCTTGTCGTAGGTGCCTTCAATGAAGCTCTGCCCCCCGAATCCCGGATTCACGCTCATGATGAGCACGATGTCGACGAGGTCGATGATGCTCTCGAGCTCCTGCACGGGCGTGGGCGGGTTGATGACCACGCCGGCGAGGGCGCCGCGCTCGTGGAGGCGGTTGATGATCGCGGGAAGGTCGTCGGCAGCCTCGAGGTGCACGGACACGATGTCGGCGCCGGCGTCGACGTACCAGTCGATCACCTCATCGGGATTCGTGACCATGAGGTGGACGTCGAGCAACGCATCGGTGCTGCGCTTGACGGCCATGAGGATGTGGGGGCCGAACGAGTGGTTGGGGACGAAATGCCCGTCCATGACGTCGAAATGAATGTAGTCGGCATCGCTCAAGCGGTCGAGTTCGGCATGGAGCTGCGTGAAATCGGCTGCGAGCACGGAGGGGGAAACTTTGACGCGGTCGAGCATGGGCATGCCTTTCTAGTCGTCCATTCCGTAGAACTCTTCGGTCGGGAATCGGTCGATGAGCTCGTTGAAGACGGTCTCCTTGGAAACGCCTTGCCAGAGCACCTTTTCGAGCGCGAACGTGATGGGCGCGTCGACGCCGATATTGCGGGCGAGCTGCGCGACGCTTTTTGCGGCCGCAGCGCCCTCCACGACCATGTGCGTGCGCTTCTGGTACTCCTCGAGCGTGCCGCCGTGCGCCAGGGACTCGCCGAAGGTGCGGTTGCGCGAGTGGTGCGAGGTGCAGGTGACCACGAGGTCGCCCATCCCGGCGAGGCCCATGCAGGTGATCGGGGATCCGCCACGCGCATGGACGAGCCGGCTGATCTCGGCGATGCCGCGCGTCATGACGAGCGCGAGCGTGTTGTCGCCATAGCCCATGCCGGCCAGATAGCCGCAGACGATGGCGATGACGTTCTTGACGGCGGAGCACATCTCGACGCCGATGAGGTCGCTGCCGACATAGATGCGGAAGTGGTCGGACAGCAGCACGGACTTGAAGAACTCGGCGACAGCCGGGTCCTCGGCGGCGATCACGGCGGCGGAAAGGCAGCCGCGGCAGACCTCCTCGGCGTGATTCGGTCCGGCGAGCACGCCGATGCGTTCGGGCGCCCCGATGCAGTCGGCGACGAGCTCGCTCATGAGGTAGCCGGTGCCGTCCTCGATGCCCTTGGTCAGCGTGAGGACGGGGGTTTCGGGCTTGATGAAGGGGGCGGCGCCCTCGAGCACCGAGCGGAGGAAGGCCGAGGGGACCGCGAGGATGATCCCGTCGGCGCCTCCTATCGCCTCCTCATAGGACGCGGTCGCCCAGACATTGTCGGGAAGCACGTAGTCGGTCAGGTAGATGTTGTTGCGATGATGCCCGTTGATGCCCTCGACGGCCTCGCCGCCGAACGACCAGACGCAGACCTCATCGACGTGGGCGGCGGCTTGACCGGCGATGGCGGTGCCCCAGGAACCGGAACCGATGACGGTGATCTTCATGAGGAGCTAATCCTTCTTGTCGGCGCGCTTCGAAAACGAGAGCTTGTTCTCGTTGCCCGCGCGCAGCTTCTTGATGTTGGAACGGTGGGCCCACACGACGGTCCAGCCCAAAAGCGCCCAGACGGCGAGCGAGAGCGGGCTCATGGACGGGAAGGCAATAAACACCGTGACGGGCACGACGGCAGCCGTCGCGATGGAGCCCACGGACACGTACTTGGTGATCGCGACGAGCACGATGAAGATGGCGAGGTGCACGAGGGCGAGCGGCCAGAAGAAGCCGAACAGGATACCCACGCCGGTCGCGATACCCTTGCCGCCGTGGAACTTGAGGTAGGGAGAGAAGATGTGGCCGTACAGGCAGGCGAGCGCCACGAGCGCGACCATCCAGTCGGCACCTCCCCCCGCTTCAAGCGACGCCGTGCCGGCGAGCGCCGAGCCGATCACGCTGCGGGACGCGTTGATGCACACGACGCCCTTGAGCACGTCGAACAGAAGCGTCGCCGCGGCGACCTTGGGCCCTGCGACGCGCAGGGCGTTCGTCGTGCCGATGTTGCCCGACCCGGACTTGCGGATATCCACATGCCCCATGAAGCGGCCCAAGATGAGGCCGAAGGGGATGCCGCAGATGAAATATGAGACGACCATGCACGCGACGAGGGAGAACAAGGCGGCCTCGTCGCCAGCGGGCAGGTAGAGGGAACCGAACGATACGCCGCCCATCACTTCTCCCCCTTCTCGCGCTGCTCCTTGCTGCGGAAGCGCAGGCGGATGGGCGTGCCCTTGAAGCCGAAGGCGTCGCGCATGCGGTTCTCGATATAGCGGCGATAGGAGTCGCTCACCAGGTCGGGGTGATTCACGAAGAACGTGAAGGTCGGGGGCTCGATGCCGGTCTGGGTCACATAGTGCATGCGGAGGCGGCGCTTGCCGTCCACGACGGTGTGGCCGAACTCGCGCATGTCGGTCAGCAGCTTGTTGAGCGCGGAGGTGGTGATGCGCGTGGAGCGGGAGGCGGCCGCGGCGTCGGCGAGCGCCCAGATCTTCTCGACCGAGCGGCCGGTCAGCGCGGAGATGCGCAGGACGCTTGCCCACGGGGCGAGCGTCAGCCTGCGGTCGACGGATTCCATGACGTGCTCGCGCGCGTTGTCGTCGGTGAGAAGGTCCCACTTGTTGAGCAGGATCACGAGCGCGCAGCCGCGCTCGATGGCGAGGTTCGCGACCTTCTGGTCCTGCTCGGTCATGCCGGTGGACGAATCGATCACGAGCAGGGCGACGTCGGCGCGGTCGATCGCGCGCAGGCCGCGGACCATGGAGTAGTACTCGATGTTCTCGTAGACCGTGCTCTTCTTTCGGATGCCGGCGGTGTCGACCATGCGGTAGAACGTGCCGGAGCGCTCGACGACCGTGTCGATGGCGTCGCGCGTGGTGCCGGCGACGTCGGAGACGATGGAGCGGTCGGAGCCGATCATCTTGTTGAACAGCGAGGACTTTCCGGCGTTCGGACGGCCGATGATGGCGATGGAGAGCATGTTGTCGGGCTTCTCCTCGTCTTCGAGCTCGGATTCATCGGGGAACAGGGCGACGACCTCGTCGAGCAAATCGCCGGTTCCGTGTCCGTGCAGCGCGGAGATGGGCAGCGGGTCGCCCACGCCGAGCGAGTAGAACTCCCACAGGCGCTCTTCCTCGCGGTCGGGGTTATCGAGCTTGTTGACCAGCAGGAAGACGGGCTTCTTGGAGCGCTTGAGCATGCGCGCGACCGATTCGTCCTCCTCGGTGACGCCCGTGGTGCCGTCCACGACGAACAGCACGGCGCAGGCCTCCTCGGCGGCGGCGAGCGCCTGGTCGCGAATGGGTACGGAGAAGACGTCGTCGCTCTTGAGGGGCTCGATGCCGCCGGTGTCGACGAGGGTGAAATCGCGGCCGTTCCACTCGGCGTCGTAGTAGGAGCGATCGCGGGTGACGCCGC
The DNA here is from genome assembly GCF_002159695.1 of Collinsella sp. An271. NCBI lineage: Bacteria > Bacillati > Actinomycetota > Coriobacteriia > Coriobacteriales > Coriobacteriaceae > Collinsella > Collinsella sp. An271. The sequence goes on from NZ_NFJE01000001.1 coordinate 63,315, forward strand.
GGCTCTCGTGCACGATGGCGTCAGAGGTCTGGGCTATGCGGTTGACAAGGGTCGACTTGCCGACGTTGGGGCGGCCGACAACGGCAACTACAGGCTTCATAGGCGCTGCTCCTTGACACTTAGGGCTCGGAAGATTCGAGCGCGGTTTCGAGGGACCTCACGAGTTCGAACGGCATGGTCGAGGCGACAAGCACCTCTGCCCCGCGACGATCGAGCTCGCGTATCAACGTATCTTGATGATACCCGTCAAGCGTCATGCCGTCCGCGTTGAACATGACGCTTGGCAGAATCAGTATATCGCCGTCAAGCGAATCGGAGAGCTGTTCAAGCAGGTCACAGCCGCAGATCAGCCCGGTTACATCGACGTTGCCGCCGAAATACCTGTTCTTTATGGGTATGACGCGGCCGCCGAGGGCGGGATCCTCGACGAAGCCGCGGACGGTGTCGGCGGCAGACGTACCCGAAACGACGCGGAGCGTACGCGAGCGCTCGGCGAGCGCGCGGCGGATGCGGCCGAGCACATCGACGAGATCGCCCAGGGCCGCATCCGTGTCGTCGAGATAGCTTCGGATCATACCGATGCCGTCGTAGTACTGCGGGTAGCCGTCGTACCAGTCCGCCGCGGGCACCTCGACGCCGGCGTCCAGGTAGAACTCGTCTGACATCTGGAAGGTGTGCCGGCCGAAGCGTCCGAAGGCCCGCTCCTGGTAGGGGCGCACGTGCTCGATGACGGCGCGCGCGGCGTCCGGGTCGTCGGAGTACGACGTGGTGAAGCGGTTCTGATGCTTGGTGAAGCCGAGCGGCACGATGCCCAGGCTCGTGATCTGCGGGTGCTCCTCGCAAAACGCGAGGGTGCGGTCGAGCTCGTCGCCGTCGTTGATGCCGGGGCACAGCACGATCTGCGCATGGATCTCGATGCCCGCGTCCATGAGGCGCCCGAGCACCTCCATGCCGCGCGCGGCGTTCTTGCCCATGATGCGCCGGCGCACGTCGGGGGTCACCGCGTGGAGCGACACGTTCATGGGCGACAGGCAGCGGCCGATGACGTTTTCGACGTCGTCGTCGGTCATGTTCGTGAGCGTCACGAAATTGCCCTGCAGAAACGAGAGCCGGTAGTCGTCGTCACGGATCGACAGGCTCTTTCGGCTGTCGGCGGGCAGCATCGTCATGAAGCAGAACACGCAGGCGTTGACGCAGGTCCTCATGCCGTCGAACACCGCGCCGTCGAACTCGAGGCCCCAGTCCTCGCCTTCGAAGCGCTCGAGCGTGGTTGCGCACACGGTGTCGTCGCTCGGGTCGAGGACCGTGAGGTCGACCGCGTCGTCATCGGTCTCCCACATCCACACGATCATGTCGGTCAGGTCCTGGCCGTTGACCGTAAGCACGCGCATGCCGGGTTCGATGCCCGCGTCGTCTGCGGGCGACTCGGGCGCCACGGCGGTCACGAGGGCACCGCGGCCGTCCGCGTGCTCGGTGGGGGCGTAGTTGGCGACCGTGCCGGCGTAGTCCGCGACCGTCGGCGCCCCGGTGACCGGTTCTTGAGCGGTGCGCATCTCAGCGGGCATCGACGGCCCCCGTGGTCTCCATGATGGCCTTGACGGCGCGCTCGATATGGGAGGACGGGGTAGAGGCCCCGGCCGTGATGCCGATGAGCCCGGCGCCCGTTAACCACGCCGGGTCGATCTCGCAGGCATCCTCGACGTGATGCGTGCGCTCGCACCGCTCGGCGCAGATCTGGGCCAGGCGGCGCGTGTTGCCGGAGTTCTTGCCGCCGACGACGATCATGACGTCGGCGCGCGAGGCGAGCTCCGAGGCGGCCTGCTGCCGCTCCTGCGTGGCGCTGCAGATGGTGTTGATGACGCGGACCTCGGACGCTCTCGTCAGCAGAGCGCTGACGACGCCTGCGAGGGTGGCTTGGGTCTGGGTGGTCTGCACGACGACGCCCACGCGGCTGGAGATCTCGAGGCCGGCGAGGTCGTCGGCGCACGAGACGACGCGGGCGGCCCCGTCTGCATGGCCCATGATGCCCTCGACCTCGGGGTGGCCGCTCTCCCCCACGACGATGAGCTGGTAGCCCTCGCGCACGAGCTTCTCGGCAGCCGCGTGGACGCGCTTGACATAGGGGCAGGTGGCGTCCAGGACGGTCAGGTTGCGGGCGCGCGCCTGCTCGATGACCGCAGGGACGACGCCGTGCGCGCGGATGATGATGGAGCCGGACGCGGCGTCGTCGAGCGTCTCGGCGAGGCCAACGCCCTGGGCCTCGAGCTCTTTGACGACCAGCGGGTTGTGGATGAGCGGTCCCAGCGTGTGGACGGGGGCGGGAGCCGACGTCGCGGCGTCGGCGGCCATGGACAGGGCGCGCTCGACGCCGTAGCAGACGCCGGCGTGCGCGGCGATCTCGATGCGTGCCATGGCCTAGCGCCTCCCCGGATGCTCGCGGCGCAGGGTGTCCCGGATGGCGTACATGCGCTCGATGGCCGCGTCCTCGACCCACTGGGTGCGTTCGCGGCGCTTGAGCTCTTTCGGCGCGTCGTCAAGGGACAGGGCGTCCCCGGTGCGCATCCAGCACGTCACGGGGCGCATGAGGTGCTTGCCGTTGGGCGTGATGTCGCGGAAGCCGCATACCGCCATGGGGACGACTGGGGCCTTGGCCATCTGGGCGATGATGGCGAAGCCGCCGTGGACCTCGACCGGCTGGTCGTCGGTGCGGATGCGCGTGCCCTCCGGGAAGATGAGGATGTCCTCGCCGCGCTGGAGCGCATGGCTCGCGCGGCGCAGCGACTTCATGTCTGCGGTGCCGCGGTCGACGGGGATGCCGCCGACGCGGGCGAAGAACCAGCGCACGATGCCGTTATGGTTGAACTCGGACTTGAAGATGGGGCGCAGGCGGCGCTTGCGGGCCCAGTACCAGGTGACGATGACCACGACCTCGGCCATGGAGGTGTGGTTGCTGATCACCACCGACCCCGTATCGCGGCCGGACAGAACCTTCTCGGCGTTCTCCATGCGGGTGCGCCACATGACGCACGAGAACGCGTACAGGATTGCGAGGATCACGTTGTATCCCCCGCGCATGATGAGCGGGTAGTCGCGCATGGCGTTGTCGTAGTAGTCCTCGGTCTTATAGTCGAGAAGCTTCATCACTACCTCCTGGCGTCGGCGAGCGCGACGATCTTGTCGACGATCTGGTCGATGGTGTGGGCGGTCGAGTCGATGTGCACGGCGTCGGCTGCCGCCTTGAGCGGGGCTGTGGCCCGGTGGGAGTCGATCTCGTCGCGACGCAGCAGGTCGGCAAGGGTCTGCTCGACCTCTCGGTCGATATCGACCCCGCCGGTCCCCTCGGGATGGCGCTGGAGCACGCGGCGGCGGGCGCGTTCGCGCGGGTCGGCGGTCAGAAAGATCTTGAGGTCCGCATGGGGGAACACGACCGTCCCGATATCGCGGCCCTCGGCGACGACGTCGCGGCCCTCGGCGAAGGAGCGCTGGCAGCCGAGCAGGGCGCTGCGGACGCCCGGATACGCCGCGACCTTCGAGACGATGCGGTCCGTCTGGGGCGTGCGGATCTCACGGGTCACGTCGCGGCCGTCGGCGAGCACGCGCAGCGGGCACGAGTCGCCGGCAAACGCGATGTCGAGTTTCCCCGCCAGATGCTCGACCGCCGTCTCGTCATCGAGGTCGATGCCGCGGTCGGCGCAGGTGAACGCAACCGTGCGGTACATGGCGCCGGTGTCGAGCTTGGTGAAGCCGAAGCGCTCGGCGAGGATGTCGGCGATGGTCGATTTTCCCGAGCCTGCGGGCCCGTCGATCGCGATGATCATGCATGAACCTTTCTCGTGTTCTTTGCGCGTCCGCCAGACGCTTCGTTCGTGCCGGCGCCTGCCTTTCGGCGCTTGGAGCTGGCGTCGGTCAGCTTCTGGACCTCCTGGTCGGTCAAAAGGCGCCAGGATCCCGGTTGGATGTCCGTGAGCTCGAGCGGGCCGAAGCGCGAGCGGTGCAGGCGCAGCACGGGATGATGGATCTTGCCGAGCATGCGCTTCACCTGGTTCTTGCGGCCCTCTCGGATGATGACTTCGACGGCGGTCGTGCCGCGCGGGATGCCATCGGGCGCGACGACGAGCGCCTCGCGCCCGTCCAGGATGCGGCAGCGCGCCGGCTGGCACGGCCCGTCGTCGAGCATGATGCCGCGGCGCAGGGGGTTCAGCTGCACATCGCTCATCCGCCCGTCGACGAGGGCGAGGTAGGTCTTCTCTACGTGCATGGAGGGATGCAGCAGGCGCTGGCCCATATCCCCGTCGGTCGTGAACAGCAAAAGGCCGGTGGTGTCCTTGTCCAGCCGTCCGACCGGGTACAGTCCCGGGTAGCGCTCAGTCGGCACGAGCTCCTCCACGCATGGGCGGCCCTGCGGGTCGCTCATGGTCGTGAGGTAGCCGGCCGGCTTGTAGAGCATCAGGTAGGTCGGGCGCTCGTTGAGCGACACGCGCACGCCGTCGACCGCGACGACGTCGCGCGCGGGATCGACCTTGCTGCCGAGCTGCGTGACGACCTCCCCGTTCACCGTCACGCGGCCGGCGGTCATGAGGTCCTCCGATCCGCGGCGGCTCGCCACGCCCGAGCGCGCAAGGAAGCGCTGCAGGCGAATGGGGACGATCATCTCGCCGGTCTTGGGATCGATGGGTGGAAGCTCGCGGGTCTCAGTCATCGTAGTCGTCCGATGCGTTTCCGATGATGTACAGGTCGTCGTCCTCCGACTCCGCGTCCGGCTCCATGAGGTCGCGCTCCTCGTCGAGCTCCTCGGTCGCCTCCTCGAGCGTAGAGGAGATGGAGCGGCCCGACAGCCGCTCGCGGATGAACTGACGCGTCTGCTCGTCGGGGGCGAACTGCTCCAGGTCCGGAAGGTCGCGGATGCTGCGCAGGCCGAACTTCTCGAGAAACGCGGTGGTGGTTCCGTAGATGATCGCCTGGCCGCGCTGCGGGTCGCGCCCCATCTCGCGCACGAGCCCCTTGTCGACCAGCGATGAGATGACGCCGTCGGAGTTGACGCCGCGGATGCCCTTGACCATCTCGCGGGTGACCGGCTGGTGGTAGGCGATGACCGCGAGCGTCTCGAGGGCCGCCTGGGAGAGCTTCTGGGTGTCCCACGACATCACGAAGCTCTCGACCTGGTCATGGAAGGCGGGGTGCGTGAACAGGCGCCAGCCTCCTGCGACCTCGCGCAGCTGGAAGCCGCGGTTGGCCTCCTCGTATTCCACCTTGAGCTCGGCGAGAAGCGATGCGGCCTCGCCGGGCGTGATGCCGAGCGCGGAGCCCAGGGCGCTCGCGCTCACCGGATCGCTCGATACGAGCAGCAGCGCCTCGAGCGCGCCCTTCAGCGACGACGGCTCAAGCGTCTCAAGATCGTTCATGTCAGCCCTCCTCAATCATCAGGGCGTCTCCGGGATGATACGCCGGGGCGCCTTCGACGCGGTCGATGGTGATCGTGCCGAAGTTCTCATCTTGGGCGAGCTGGATGGAGCCGCGCTTGGCAAGCTCGAGGATCGCCAGGAACGTCGCGACGATCTGCTCGGCGGTGGCTTCGCCGTCGAGCAGATCCCGGAAGGTCATATGGGGTCGCGAGATGGTCACGCGGTCGACCGACGCGACGGTGAGCTCCAGGGGCACGCGATGGGGAGCCACATGCTCGGCCTCGAGCAGGAACGTCTCGCGCCGCCCGTCGAGGTCGGCGCAGATGACCGCGAGCCCGCGCAGCGTGATGCCCGCCAGATAGTCCGGCACGAGATTCAGAAACTCGGGGTCGGGTCCCGCCACGCGAGGGTGCATGCGGCTTTCGGCCTCCATGCGCGCGCCGAGGGCGGCTGCGGCGCTGCGGAACTGCTTGTATGCGATGAGCCGCGCGATCAGGACCTCGCGCATGGCGTCGCCGTCAAGGTCGGCATATTCGTCGAGCTCGTCGTCCTCTGAGGCGCGGCGCGGCGCGTCGTCTTCCGGGACGAGCGATGCGGCCTTGATGTCGAGCAGGGTCGCCGCGACGAGCAGAAAGTCGCTTGCCACATCGAGGTCGAGTGCCTGAAGGCGTTCGACCTCGGCGAGGTACTGTTCGGCGACCTCGGTGATGGAGATGGAGCCGATGTCCACCTTCTGGCGCGAAACGAGCTGAAGCAGCAGGTCGAAGGGGCCTGAATATGCCTGCGTGCTCACGCGGTACGACAATCCATCCCCCAATCCGACCAAACGACGCAGATGGATTCATTCTATCTCAGCCGGATAGACGGAGACAGTCCTCAATGTGAGCATCCTCGGGAAAAGCTGAAACCCGATCCACCGCGGTCGCGTCGGTCGTGATCTCGGTCATGATCCCAGCGCAAAGGACAGAAGCAGGTCGTAGACGGGGTATAGCGTCAGCCGGAAGTACATCGAGACCAAATCGATATGAAGCACCGTCGGCAGCACGTAGAGCACGATGAGGAGAATCGGCATGGCGTACTGCTGGATGCGGTAGTAGGTCTGCAGCGCGCGACCGCGCAGGAACAGCACGAGGACCGACGAGCCGTCGAGCGGCGGCAACGGGATGAGGTTGAAGAAGGCGAGCGACAGGTTGACCGACATGAACGTGGTCAGGAAGTTCGTGAGGTACAGCACGTTCTCCCCCATGAACCCGATCACCGCGTCACCGTTCGACACCACGAGGCGCAACAGTACCGCGCCGGCCCCGGCGAGCAACACGTTGGAGACGGGCCCCGCGAGCGCTACGGCGACCTCATCGCGCTTGGGATTCTTGAGGTTTCCCAGATAGACCGGCACCGGTTTGGCGAACGCGAAGATGGGACCGCCGGCGACGAGCATGATCAGCGGCAGCAGCACGGTGCCAAACGGGTCGATGTGGTTGAGCGGGTTGAGCGAGATGCGCCCCCGCGAACGGGCGGTCCTGTCACCCAGCAGATAGGCTGCCAGCGCATGGGCGCTCTCGTGGATCACGATGCCGATGATGAGGGCCGCAGCCGAGGTGAGCAGGTAGAAGATGTAGTTCAGGTTGAGCATGTGCGTCCTAGAGCCGAGTCTGAAGCGTATAGGCGATGCGCTGGCACGCGTAGTCGAGCACGAGCAGGCCGACCATGGCGAGTGCGAAATCGAGGCGGAACACGCCGCCGAACGGCGAGGTGACAAGCCCGTAGCCCTCGATGATGTCGGGGAGCGCGTGCGAAAGGTCGAGCACGAATCCTGCGATGTTCAGGCGCTGGGCCATGCTCGGAAAGCACAGAAGGACCGTGAGCGCCCCGAAGACGATGCCGAGAACCCTGAACGCCACAGCCATGACGTTCAGGGCGATTGCCGCGGCTCTACGCAGTTGCACGTGCGGTCTCCTCTTCGATCGTCGTCGAGAGTTCGAGCCACTCGTCCTCCAACGGCGGGATTTCCTTCTTCAGGGCATTGTATTCCGCAAGTGCGTCGGAGAATTTCGCCTGATCGGCATAAAGCTCCTCAGACGCCATCAACTCCATGAGCTCATCATAGCGTGCGCGCTTGGTGTCAAGGAGCTTCTCGACCTCGCGCAGGCGATCTTTGGTCTTCTTCAGGCGCTTGTTGAGCGCCGCGCGTGCCTCGGCCTCAGCGCGCTTCTGCTCGCGCGTCTTTTTGCCTGCCGCCTCCGGCTTGGCCTGCGTTGGCGCCTCGTGCGTGCGGCGCAGCGTTCGGCCGCCCTCATGGGAGGGTGTTTGGGACTTGGCCGCGGGGGCGGAAGCGGCTTCGGCCGCAAGGGCTGCACGCTGGGCAAGGTCTTCGCGCTTGTACAGGTAGTAGTCGTAATCTCCGTCGTAGACGGTCATCTTGCCGTCTCGGATATCGACCACGCGGTTCGCCACGGCGCGCACGAGATGCTCGTCGTGGCTGATGAGCACGATGGTGCCGGGGAAGTTCTTGAGCGCGTTCTCGAGCATGTCGACCGAGTCGATGTCGAGATGGTTCGTGGGCTCGTCCAGGCACAGAAGCGCCTCGGGCGCGACGAGCATCTTCGCGAGCGCCAGTCGCGCGCGCTCTCCGCCGGACAGCACGCCGACCCTCTTGTCGACATCCTCTCCGGAGAACAGGAAGGCTCCGAGCAGGCTGCGCTGCTGAGGGGTGGTCCACGTGGGGGCGACCGAGTCGATCTCTTGCAGGACGGTGTTGCTCTCCTTCAGGCCCTCGAGCTGGTGCTGGGCATAGTAGGCGACGCCGACGTGCAGACCGAGCTCACGGGTGCCTGACGTGGGCTGCTCAACGCCGGTGATCATCTTGAGCAGGGTCGACTTGCCGGCGCCGTTCGGGCCGACGAGCGCCACGTGGTCGCCGCGATACAGCTTGAGGTCGATGCCGTCGTAGACGTGCTTGTCCTCGTAGCTCTTCGAGACGTTCTCGAGCGCGGTGACCAGGTCGCCGGAGCGCGGGGGGTCGGGGAACTTGAAGTCCACGTGCTTATGTCCCTCGGGCAGGATGACGAGCTCGCTTTTGATCTGCTCGATGCGACGCATGCGCTCCTGGGCCTGTGCCGCCTTGGTCGGCTTGTAGCGGAACTTGTCCACGAAGACCTGCATATGGGCGATTTCGCGCTCCTGGGCGGCGCGCTTGGCGCGCATCTGCTCGAGGTTGTCCTCACGCTGCTTGAGGTAGGCGCTGTAGTTGCCGGTATAGGTCGTGACGCGGCGGTTCTCGAGGGCGGCCACGTGGTCGACGCAGGCGTCCATGAACGCGCGGTCGTGGGACACGATGAGGACGGCCCCCTCATAGGAGGCGATGAAGCCGCGGAGCCATTGGACGCTCTCGAGGTCGAGATGGTTGGTGGGCTCGTCGAGCAGCAGCAGGTCGGGGCGGCGCAGGAAGAGCTTGGCGAGCGCGATGCGCATCTGCCATCCGCCCGAAAAATCCGAGCAGGCGCGGCTGAAGTCCTCGGGCTTGAACCCGAGGCCCGCGAGAATCTGGCGCGCGTTGCTCTCGAGCTCGTACCCGCCGAGATGCTCGAAGCGGTCCTGGACCTGTCCGTATTCTGCGAGCATGGCCTCGAGGTTCTCGTCGTCGGGGTCGGCCTCGGCGATCTTCACCTGAAGCTCCTCGGCGCGCTCCCCCATCGCGCGGATCTCGATGGCAGCGTCCATGACCTCGTTGATGATGGGCTTGTCGGAAGCGAGCTTGGTCTCCTGCTCCAGGTAGCCCACGTTGACGTCCTTGGCATACGTGACGGTGCCCGTATCCGGTGAGTCGATGCCCATGATGATCTTGAGCATCGTGGTCTTGCCGGCGCCGTTGGGTCCGACAAGCGCGTAGCGCTCCCCCGCGTTGATCTGGAAGGATGCGCCCGAGAACAGCGTGTGGGCTCCGAAGCTCTTTTCGACCTTATCGACCAGAAGAATCATGCTCATGTCCTTTATGCAAAGCAAAAGGGCTGCAGTTGCCTGCAGCCCTTGAGATTCGATGGTGGGCGTTACAAGATTTGAACTTGTGACCCCATCCGTGTGAAGGATGTGCTCTACCCCTGAGCCAAACGCCCGTGTGCCTTTCGGCGAAGAAGATACTAACACACAATGTCGGCCTCGCCAACTATAATTTTGGTTGTTGGGTCGATTCGTCTCACAATTTGTTCATCTTCGCAGGTCGGAGGGTCTATGGGCGATATCAGGCGTTCGTGCATCGATTGCGCGGTCAAGAATTGCAGCAGGATGCAGGGCACCTACCCGCAATTCTGCCTCACGACCCATATGGACGAAGACGTGCTCGCCGATGCCATGGCCCAGTATGAGGACGAGCTCATCAACAAGGTCGCGGTGGCGTCCGCAGAGGTGGAGGCTGAGCACTACTGCCGCTACACGCGTATCGAGGAGACCATGGCGTTCGCCGAGAAGATCGGGGCCCGCAAGCTCGGTATCGCGACGTGCGTGGGGCTGCTTGCCGAGAGCCGCATCTTGGCCAGGATCCTGCGCCGACACGGCTTCGAGGTAGTGGGTGTGGCCTGCAAGGCGGGCGCCCAACCGAAGGAGTCGATTGGGATTCCCGCGTATTGCACCGAAGTCGGTCCGAACATGTGCAATCCCATCCTGCAGGCGAAGCTGCTCAATAAGGGGAAGACCGACCTTAATCTGGTCGTTGGGCTCTGCGTCGGGCATGACAGCCTGTTCTACCGCTATTCCGATGCGCTATGCACCACCGTCGTGGTCAAGGACCGCGTGCTCGGACACAATCCCGTCGCCGCCCTGTACACGGCGGATTCCTACTACCGAAAGCTTGGGGCCTAGAACCCTTTCTGTTGTTTTATGCTACTATGTCCCTTGCATTCACGGGCTCATGGCGCAACGGTTAGCGCAGGGGACTCATAATCCCTGGGTTGCAGGTTCGAATCCTGCTGGGCCCACCCATCAGGACTTACGCCCCGCACCTGCGGGGCTTTTCTTATGCCGGCTTATCCCCTCCTGCGAGGTTGCGTCTACGCCGAGCAGTCGGCTTGTCGCTCCGCGGTATGTCACCGGTGGGGAAACCTCACTATAAAACTGCAAGTACGAGGGGGTTACCATTTGCTGGATACGAATTTGGTATCAATTCGGGAAGTATGAATGGAAAACGGTCACATCTGACAAGGCTGTGATCTGCGGTTTCTTTGCGGTGCTGATTGCGGATGCCCCGAGATAGGCCATTGTTCCGCCCTCGAACGGTCCTTATTATCCGCGATTTGATACCAAATTCAAAACGGGGCTCCCGCGATCCTTGGTAAAACCTTTTATCGGGGCGCCGTTTTGCACGTGGGCGGATACTACGACTTCTTCATTCGTTTCGGACGCAACCTGCTGCGGTGCGGCGCTTTTCGTACATGAATTCATGGCCCTTCGGCGTGTGCTCAGGAGTCCTCTGCTCGATGCGCCAACTACCTCAAGAATGAACGCAGATGTAGGGGCGTACGAAAAAAGCGCCCGAGGGAAAGCCTCGGGCGCACATCGGTCAAACGGCCTGTATTCTCCTAGGCGTTATGCCTTTTCGGAGAGGTTCATCAGGAGCGCAGCCATCTCTGCGCGCGTGCAGGCCCGCAGCGGCTGAATCTCGCGCGTGCCGTCTTCGAGCTCGAAGCCGTGAAGGATGTCACTCGCTACCGCCCATGCAAGAGATTCCTCTGCCCATTCGGAAACCTCGTCCGCATCCGGATATCCAGACAAGTGGGCACGGGCTGATGTGTCGATACCGACCCTGTCGGCGGAGTTCTTGAGCACGCAGGCCGCCTGCTCGCGGGTGAGCGGGTCGTCGGGTCCGAACGTCGATCCGTCACCGTATCCATGGAACACCTCTTCGGAAAGCGCCCATGCGACCGCCTCTGCGTAAAACGCCTCGGGATCGCAGTCTTCCGGCAGGTCGTAGGCCCTCTGAGGCTCATCGGAGATGCGCCATAGCACGGTTGCCATCTCGGCGCGCGTGATGGGGTTGTCGGGACCGAACGTGCCGTCATCGTAACCGACAAGCGTTCCCGTGGTGACGGCCCAGTCGATAGACAGGTGGTACCACAGGCTCTGGTCGACATCTTCCAGATGGGCGGACGGGCACAAAGGGCCGCCGTCGCACACGAACGTCACGGTGATCGTCACCTGGTCTGCAGGCTGCACATAGGTCCACGTCCCGTCGCCGTTGTCGACGAGATCAATCGGCTCTCCGTCACGGTCCACGACGGTGACCTCGTCGACCGTCATCCCCTCGTCGGGCACGGGGGTGATGGTGACCTTGTCGCCTTCAATCGGATACCGGGGGTCGATGGTGACGGCGCCGCCTCCGCCGGGAATCTCGACGTCGGGTTCATAGGTCGGTGGAGGAACGACCTCCAGGGCGAGCCCGTCTCTTTGCGATGTCACATAATAGGATCCATTGTCGCTCGTAAAGCTTGCGAGCGCGTTTCGGGCGGTATCTGCGTCAGAATCGGCGAATTTGCCAGAGCCGTTCTCCATGGTCACGCCGATATTGGTTCCTGATACGGGTGCTCCTTTAAGGTCGATCGTTTTCTCTGCAGGTACGTAGAGGTTGTCGTTCCTGTTCGCAGAGACGATGATGGCTTGAGGGGAGGTCGCGTCTGCGTTGACGGTGACCATGCCGCCGGCATGCACGCCAGCGCCCACAGGAGCCTGGTTGTTTGAAATGGAGCCGCCGAACAGGTTGAATGTTCCATCTGAGCTGTCGAACGATGCGGTGCCCGGCGTGCTCATGAGGTCGATGTCGAGCGACATCTCAGCGGTGATGTCTCCGCCGTCGACAATCTCCCAATCGTTGATCTCGGCATCTTCGATCTTCATCGGGTTCGGTGCAGGGGTCGTATCGTCGGCCGAGCGCACCGCGACGCCGCCGCCGAATGTGGTTGAGGAGTTGCCAGAGATCTCTCCCCCGTACATGTTGAACGTGCCGCCACCAAAGACGTAGACGCCTCCGCCGTAGCCCTCATCGCCTGTTGCCGTGTTGTTGGCAATCGATCCGCCATGCATGTTGAACGTGCCGTAGACGCCCACGCCTCCTGCGTAGGTGTAGGTTTTGCCGTCCTGTGTGTACGAAAGGCCGGTTTTGCCACTGATGGTTCCTACGTGGGAGTCATCGCCCGTGGACGAACTGCCCGAATCGTACAGGTTGAGCGTCGAGTCCTCGGACACGATGATCGCGCAGGTATCGGAGTTAAGTGCGTATCCGTTAAGGTCGAGATTGACAGTCGCGGCTTGCGAGTCGGTACCGATGTACAAGGCGTTGGTCATAAGCTCGACGTTATGCTGTTGCGCGATGTTGGCGACTGACAGGTCTTCGGTAAGCTCGTACGTACCTGTTTTGAGCGATACGGCATCGATGCTTCCTTGGGCATCATCGAACGCTTTGTCGAGCTGGCCGTTCAAGTCCTTGTCGTCGACGTCCCCTCCCGTTTCCTTTTGCTTGAATGAAGCCGTTACGGTGACTTCGGATGCGGGCATCTGGAAGGTGAAGCTGCCGTCATCCTGTTTTGCCATCGTGACGGATGTCCCGTTTACATCGGTGACGTTGACGGAATCGAGCTCGTAGCCTTCAGCCGGCGAGGTTGTGATGGTAACGAGGGTGCCCTCTTGCGCCTTTGTGGGGCTGATAGCGATGGAACCGTTTTCTATTCCTTCGGCGATGTTTACCGTGTATTCGGGTTCTTCCGGTTCGGGGAGGTCGATTGATACCGCGTTAGAGATCGCCGAGGCATCGTGGTTGTACGAGGTCAGCTGGAGCGTGTAGCTTGCGCCTTGGGTGAGTCCCGTCAGCTGATAGCTCGATTGATCGGGATTGATGGCAAAGGGAGATCCCTCGACATGCAGTCCGTCATTGGATGTGACGGCCATAGAATAGCTGGTGATCACGGCGCCGTTGCCTGTCGACTGGGTCCAGGTGACGTCGATTGTGCCCGGCTCCTCCCCTACCTGAGCGCTCAAGGTCGGAGCGTCGGGGGTAATGGCGGTGAACGTGGCTACAATGCGCACGTCAGCATCGGGCATGGTGAAGGTATAGGTGCCGTCGGGATTGGGCGTTGCGGACACGTTGGTGCCGTTGCTCGTGATGGCGAGCGCGTCCAGATTAAAGCCTTGCGTTGGGCTCGGCTTCACGGTGATGGTTTCTCCGGCGGTGGCATTCTGCACGACGGATACCGTACCGTTTTCGGTCTGCTCGATGACGATGGTGTGCGAGGCCGGCTCGGGTGCGGTGTACGCGATCGCATACCACGCGGAAGACCCCGTCGCAACAAAGGCGACGGCAGTATCGGATTTCGTCGCGTCGATCTTAGTGGCATCGCCCGTCTCAGGATCGATACGGTGCACAGAATAGGTACCGGTTTTGGTACCCGAGTCTCCAGGCAGCGTAAACGTGATGGTCTGGTCTGCGGCATCGGTGGCCGTGGTTCCTCCGATAGGATCGGTCGGCGTGAGTGCAAAGGCAGCCTCGAGCGCCGTGTCGCCATTCTCCGCGATGCCGATTGCCTGCTCGATTTGCTCCTGTTGCTCGTTGGTCAATGTGGACCGGACCCACAGGGTGCCATCTTCAGATTCTGCAAGCGCATCAATCACTTCAAGCTTGAGGTCGAGGAAGAGGTGATCCCCCTCATTAGGTTGCTGAGCCTCGACGCGGATGCTGGCGGACTCCCCTGCCTCCGTGGTCCATAATTGCAGGTTGATGGCAGATTGATTTTGAGAGTCCATGCCGCAGTGTTTAAGAATTCTGCTCGCATCGTCTATTGTTTGCACAGAAGAGATGGTTGCGCCGTTCAGCAAGCTTGTCAGATCGTATTGGCGCGAAACGGATGGACCGGCAGGGACCACGATGCGTCCTGTTTCTTCTACCGCCTTTTTCGTTGTGATGTCACGAGTCGTCTCTGCGGCGAACGAGCCTTTCTTCCCGTCTGTTGCCTCTACGGCCTTGAGGCGCTTGTAGAGGGTGTACGATGTGTCAGGTTTAAGCCCTTCCCACGTGATGGTGATGCGGGTTTCATCAGAGGTCTGGCTTGCCGGTTCGACAGTGTTTTCTCCAAGCTTCAGCTCGTAGTCGGCACCGTCGCTCGCCCGGTCAACGATGCGGATGGAGTTGTACGAGATAGTCGGTCTGATGAGATCGTCAAGGGAGACCGAAGGACGATTCGGGATGTCGATCTGTGTTACGGCCTCGGTGTCGTTGCCGGCAGATTCGTAGCGGGCATAGAGGCTTTGCTGCCGCTCGGATGCACCTGAGATGTAGTTTGAGATCGACACGGTACGATCTGCGCCGAGAGCGAGCAGCTCGGTGCAAACCTCATTTGCATACAGGTTGACACCCTCAGGCACTGTGAGTGTTTCTGCGGCGTATCCGATGGTGAAGGCGCTCGGATCGGGCAGCAGGTTAGGCAGCGTGATGGTCGCCGTATTGGAATTAACGGTCTCAAGTTCTGTACCGCCGCCGGCTTTCCAATGTACTTGGAGGGTCATCTCGTAGGTTTGTCCGGGTACGAGAGCGGTGTTGTCTACAGTATTCATTTCGTAGATCGATTGATCGGCTGCGACGGTGGCAACCTCAATGGAGCTTCCCGTAGCGTCAGCCGGCTTGGCGATAATCGTATAACTATCGATAGCGGCGCCGTTAGTGTCGGCCAACGTCCACGAGAAGCCGACAGTAACCGATTCGTATCCTTCTCCGTCACGTCGTGCGCTGGCAGAGAGCGCGGGCGCCTCGGGAGCAGCAGCGGTCGTGGTGATATCGATCGAGGAGATGGCTGAACGGAAGCTTCCGCAACCAGCGTTGTTGGCCTCGCGGCGTGCCTGGAGCGTGTAGGTCGTAGAAGGCTCGAGGTTGTCGAACGTGATGGCAAGGGCTCCATCTGCATCGATGCGTTTGACTTCTGCGCCATTCGCTAGCAGGCGATATGATACGTCTGAATCGCCGGTGAAGGAGATGCTTGTCGAAGTGACCGTGATGCCTGCTGCGTCAAGAGTGGGCCCTTCTGGGCGCGCGGGAATGTCGACTTCGGTCACGGACTGCAAATCGGTAGGGTCCGCCGTCGCATACCGTGTATAGACGCTCGTTGGGGTGTCGCTGATCAGATCGGAGATGCTGATGCTGAGCTTGGACGAGTTCTCGTTCAGCTGATCGGTGCAATCTCTGTCTGCATAAAGGTTGACACCGGCGGGGAACGACAGGGTTTCGTTTACATAATCGATGGTGAAGTCAGACGCGTCGGGAGACTCAGAAACCGTCATGAAGGTGGCGGGGGCGCTGAGAAGGTCCGAGGCGTTCTTCTGGACAAAGACGTACGAGGTTCCCGACTTCAGGTTACTGAACGTGGTGTTCGTCTGCCAAGCGGAGTTCTCCCCTACGAGTTGGTACTCATAGCCTTCGCCAGCGTCCTGAAGCGTGATGCTGGTCGTGGTGCGGCTTGCGAGCTTCGGGGCGGCAACCGCCGTTTCGCCCGATACAACAACCGCCTCGCTCGTGACGCTGCCCTTAAAGAAACCTGTGCCGGAAACAACGCAGTTGATGATGGCGTCCTTGTCGCTATCAGTCAGCGAGTAGGTGTTCTTTAGCGCGCCGTTGATGGGCTGCCCATTGCGATACCACGTAAACGTCAGGCCATTATAAGATCCGTCATACGCAGTCTGCGCTGCTTGAGACGGTTTCAATCCGTTCGGGTCGACCTTAAGCGTCGTGCCAGGTGTGACGGTGCCCTCGAGCGCTAAACCACTGGAGTCCGTCAGCTCGATGCTGCCTGAGATGCTGAGCGTGGGTGTTGCGTAGAAGCTTTCGATGCCCGATCCGGTAATGGTGAAATCTTTGCTTCCAGTGTCGACATTCGTCAGCGCTTCACCTGCATAGTACAGAGCTCCAACCTGGGCGCCGATATCCGTTGTGGCCACAGACGCGTACCCGTAGCCGAGCTCACCGATCTTGCTTCCGTTTGAGGTCGTCACGGCCCCGGGCGTCTCCATCGCGTACGGCGCGTACGTTCCGGAGGCGTCTGCGAGTACCATCGTCGTCTGGACCACGTTGGTGTCGGGAGATGATACTGTGCCCGCATAGATGGCCATGGAACCCGACTTCGCGTTGATGATCGGCGTACCGGAAATGGTGACCGAGCACTCATCGCGCAGACCGGAAGCCTCAACGATATGGGTTTCAGCTTTCGACGCGCTGTTGATACCGAAGAGATCCAGCATCGAGCTGAGCAGGCTCAGGCTCGAAGTCCCTCCCCATGTGATATCTCCGGCGCCCACCTCAATCTCGACGCCGTCTTCAGGCACCTTGTTCGTATAAACTTCCGCCCCCGATCCGATGGCAGCGGATGCGATACTCGTCGCGGTGACGTTGCTCGATCCGGAGATAGAAATGCTGAGATGACACGCGTCGTCTATCGCTGTCGAATTGCTCGGATTGATCCAAGGCATGCCGATGGCTGAGCCATACGTGCTTGCCGCCTCGACAACGCTGTTCTCGATTATGATGGACGGGTTCTCGATGCCCATATCTTCATATCGGCCGTACAGCGAATCGCTCGGGCCTATTGCCGCGGATCTCTTGCTCTTTGCATGAACCTCAGAGTCTTTGATGATGATCTCCTGGAAGGTTCCTCCGAGGCATCCGGTGAGGTTCGCGTTGATTCCGTATACCGTGCTGCCCTCGATGTTGATGGTGTGCGAGTTGCCCAAGACCGCGGTTCCGGCGTTCCCCTCGAACACGTTCGCGTTGAACGCTATCGTCGAGTTCTTGATGGCGATGGACGACGTGGAGAGTTCGTCCCGAGATTCATCGCTTGTCAGGTAGTCAAATGAGGTAATCGAGCTGATGCCGTCAATCGATGAATCTTTGATATGGATCTGGTTGGCGACGAAGTTCCGATAGTCGTTGCTTACATCGGTCTCTGTGCACTCGATCGCCGCATCGTGGACGGTGAGTTTGTCGCACGTAATCGAGCCATCGAGCGTAATGCTGCCTGACAAGGTCAAATCGATCTCGTTATTAATGAACCAGAGGTCGAGATGCGAGATCTGGCTGGAGGCGGAGATATTCAGGGAGTCACAGGCTGGGTCAACAACCAGCTGGTCAATCGCACACATGCCGTCGTATACCAGTGAGAGTGTGCCTGTCGCGTCTCTGAAGTTGATATTGGCGGAGTTGTTGAAATCTTTCAAGATGAGGCGGGTGTTACAACCTTCAACGGTAAGGGACACCCTATTCGTGACGTTCGGATTGCCTACGACCGTAACCGTTGAATCCGCAGCCTGCGGTCTGACAGTCACATACAGAGTGTCTTCGGAAAACTCATTGAGTTTTGTGAAGTCAAGGATCGAATCACCTTCGAGATCTGCAACGACTGAATTGACGTCGTCAGTTCGGGTAAACGAATACGTTGTGGTACCCGAGACCCAGTCTGTCGAGACGGTGTACCCTTTGTCGGAGCCGTCTGCGGCAAACGCAAGGTTCGGAACACAGACGATCATCGTCAGCACAATGGCGAGCGTACGAATGATTCTGCGTATCGACATGCCCATTTCGTCATCCCCCTCGAACATGGTGATTGTCGGTAACATTTTCACGCCCACAACGCATTTGCGCATCACCCGTTTATCAATTGATATGGGTGATGCTGTGAAGGGCGAAGAGGGGGTCAATGACACAAAGTGGGCAAAATGGCACGCTAACAGCTTCTACGGACCCCCTTTAGCGTGCTAAATTGCCCACTATGTGTCATTGACCCCCTGTTGGCACGGGTATGGTTAAGCTTCATGTCGTCGATATTAAAGCCGCCCCGACCGGACAGCTCGATCGGGGCGGCGGAATCGCAATATGGCGTTGGTAGAGACGTTACTCGCCTGCGAGCAGGTTCATCATGAGGCCTGCAAGCTCCGCACGGGTGCAGGCGCGGCCGGGCTGGAGCTCACGGGTGCCATCCTCGAGTTCATAGCCGTTGATGATGTGGGAGGCCACGGCCCAGGACAGGGAGTCGGCCGCCCAGTCGGACACGGCGTCCGCGTCAGGGAAGGCGCTGAGATCCGTGCGCGGGGTCACATCGACACCGAGTATCGCCGCGGCGTTCATCAGGACGCATGCGGCCTGCTCGCGCGTGAGCCACGCGTCGGGGCCGAAGGTGCCGTCGTCATAGCCGTTGAATACGTGGACGGTGAGCGCCCAGGCTACGGGTGCGGCGTACCATTCCTCGGGGTCGCAGTCGTCGGGCAGGATGGAGGTGTCGACGGCAGGTTCGCCGGCGATGCGGTAGAGCACCGTTGCCATCTCGGCACGGGTCATGGGGTTGTTGGGGCCGAAGGTGTTGGAGCCGTCGTCATAGCCGGTCATGGTTCCGGTGGCTGCGGCCCACATGACGGCGTTATAGAACCATTCGCCTTCGGGGACATCGGCAAAGCCGACACCGGGCTCCGGATCGGGGTCTTCAGGCGTGAGAATATCGATGGCGGCATTCACGGCTGCGGCGATGAGCTGATGGCCGTAAGCGTTGGGGTGGATGTCCAGATTGAAGTCGGTCATGGAGGCGAACGACGCGTTGAACGGATTGTTCTGGGAATCGCTCAGGACTCCGTACACGTCGACTACGGTGTACGTGCTCGAGCCCGCTCCGGCGGAGATGAGGCCGTTCAGGGCATTCGCGGCGGTCTCGAAAGCGGTGTTGACGGGTTTGACGTCGGGGTTATCGATGAAGCTGAAGGGATTGTACTGATTGAGCACCAGGATGGTCGCATCGGGATTCGCCGTTTTGACCGCACCGATGATACCGGTGAGGTTCTGGGAGAACGATGCAAGTGCGTCGGCAGCCTGCTGAGAGGTTGCGAACTGCTCGATAAGGGGGAGCAGCGCTTCGACCATGTCGGGATCGGGGTCCTCGGCGGCAAGGGCGGTTGCGATCAGCTCAGGGGTGACGGGCACGCCGAGTATGGTGCTGTACTGGTCGGCAAGATACATATACAGGGCGTTCAGCAGATCGTTGCCGCCAACGGAGATGGTGATGACGTCGGCTCCGGCAATCGCAGGGTACGAGGCGTTCTCAACGTCGGTGACAAGGGCCAGCACCTCATAGGACGCGGCGCCGTCGACAGCGAGGTTGGTGGTGTCATACCCCTGCTGATCGGCAACGAGGCTCACAAAGCCCTCGGCGGCGGGGTCGGCCAGGCCGTAGCCGGTGGAGATGCTGTCACCGAGCGCGACATAGCTCTCCGCTTCTGCTGCTTGAGCGCGAGCCGGCATGAAGCCGACTGCAAGAACCAGGGCGCACAGCACGCTGAGCAATCCGAGGAACCGTTTTCTCATGGGTTACTCCTTCCGTGTCGATATGACGGGAGGCCCTGCGCAGCCCGACTGCAGCGCTGGGCTCCTCAACAATATTTTCATATCTGGAAGAATCCTCCATCACCCATTTGAGAAGAAAAATGGGTGGGTCGGTTGTGGCGCAATCTGCCGGACAAACGGCCTAGGCAGCTTCTCGGGCGGCGTGCCTGTAGCGTACCGTCGGTAGTGCAAATCGGGGACGTACCTTCTGCGTGCACAAATGCACGCAGAAGGTACGTCCCCGATTTGCATTCGTCGCTAGCGGAGGAGGTGGGCGGCGAGGTCTTGACGCCTTTTGACGCCGAGCTTTCTCAATACGATTGAGATGAAGCTCTTCACCGTGTTGGGGGAAACGCCCAGATGCTCTGCTATCTCCTGATTGGTCCAGCCGCGCGCTGCGAGCATGGCCGCAGCGAACTCCGTGGTCGTGAGGTTGTCCGCCACCTTATCGCCGGTATCCGGGTTGTGGATCCGTCTCCAGCCGGCGGAGAAGCGGTAGGTGATCTCGATGATGCGCCGGAAGTCATCCGGCCAAGAGGGTTTGATGACCGCTTCAAGCATCCCGCCCAGCAGGCCGTGATGCTCGCCCAGCGGTTCGATGAGGTCGTCGGGTCGGGCAAGGTTCCATGCGGCAAGCAGATGACGCTTCGCATCCTCGACGCGACGTAGGGCCATGAGGTCCATGACGGCGATAAGGTGCAGGTAGATGGTCGGAATGGGATAGACCTCGTCCATCATGGCAAATGCTCCGAGGGCAAGACCGAGACTTGTCTCGTACTGGCCGTCCAGGTAGAGCCGGTGTGCTTCGACATAGCAGGAGAACATGCGCAGACCGGACGGGAGAAGCGGAAGCGTTTCGCGGGCGGAGGGAAGTCCCTCCGGGTCGGGAAGGTGCAGCAAGACGCAGGCGGTCCGCGTGATGAAGGCGGCCGAGGCGCTCAAAGATCCGTCCTGGCCTTTCTCCTTGCTTGCGGCCAGAGATTTCATCGCGTGCTCCAAGACGGTTCGCGCCTCATCGATCTCCCCCAGCGCAAGGCTTGCATACGAGAAGATCAAGCAGCACGAAAGCCTGATTTCGAGATCTGGAGATGAAAGGTTCTTGCGGGCGAGCTCGGCTGCGCGCCTGGCGTCCCCGGTAAAGTAGGCGAGCTCGGTGAGCGCGACGTCCCGGCGCTCCCCCGCTTCGAGAGAGTCTGCATATGAGCGCGCGTGGCCGGGTTTGAACGGAGCGTTCATCAGAGGCATGAGGTTGGCGCACGTGCTCGGGGTTCGACGTTTGGGCACGGGTTGCGGGTCGATCGAGGCGCTGCGCGGGTCTCCTGGCTTTACCGTGCCCTCGGGGATGCGCCAGGTGCGGGAGAAGCGCTCAGCCCCATCGATGCGGCCCTGGGCGC
Source organism: Collinsella sp. An271 (assembly GCF_002159695.1). Lineage (NCBI taxonomy): Bacteria > Bacillati > Actinomycetota > Coriobacteriia > Coriobacteriales > Coriobacteriaceae > Collinsella > Collinsella sp. An271. Next base: position 84,494 of record NZ_NFJE01000001.1, read on the forward strand.
AATAGCGTTGCACGAGCCGCTCGGACACACCCCATCGGCGCGCGGCCTCGCTCACCGTCATGTATTTCATGATGCCTTCCCCCTTACGGCCGCCACGAACATGCGCGACCGCTCTCTTGTCTGGAAGAAGCATAGCAAACTCCGTTCGTACGAACGAACACTTTGCCGTTAACGGAATGCGCGGGTTGTCTATTGGGGCGAACTTGTGCGCGTGTGAGATGCTTGCGCCCGGGCTTGCGGTCGCGCCCGCGCCCCGAACGGGGTTCGATCCACCGAGGGCGGTAACAAAAGAGCCCCTACCGAAGTAGAGGCTCATAAAATTCCGAGGGTGGAGACGAGGGGGATCCGCGGTCGCCTGCGCGACCGCACCCGCTTCGGCCGCTCTCGCGGCCTCGCGCGCTGCGCGGCGAACGGCTCCGCCGTTCACACGCTCCGCGCCCCGAACGGGGTTCGATCCCCCGAGGGCGGAAACGAAAAGAGCCCCTACCGAAGTAGAGGCTCTTATAATTCCGAGGGTGGAGACGAGGGGGATCGAACCCCTGACCTCTTGACTGCCAGTCAAGCGCTCTCCCAGCTGAGCTACGCCCCCGTGGTGCGAGAGATACTATACGGGACGCGCGCGGCGAATGCAAGCGGAAATTTCAACTTTTTCTTGTGCGCTGGGAAACGCCGTCGGAACACGTCGAGAAGCAGATGACAATCCCGCTTGTCCTCACCTACTGCCGACGCCTGCGGTCATGTAGCTTGGAGCTATAGAATGCGCTCTTATCGCGGTACATGAGCCTGTCCGCCTCGTCGAATTGCTCGAGGATGCTGCACGGCTTGCTTCTCCAAGAGCAACCGACGGCGATCTCGATGTCATCGTCGTGCATGAGCTTCAGCGATAGTTCGACCTGACTCCTGAATTCGTTTTCGTCGGATTCGGAGTCGATGACCACGAACTCGTCACCTCCGATGCGGAAGGTCGACCCTGAGAACGCCTCAGAGATATGGCGCGCGGTTCGGCAGATAAGATCGTCGCCTGCCGCATGGCCCTTCTGATCGTTCATGGCTTTGAGGCCGTTGATGTCGAAGTACGCGATGCCGAGTTGCTCGACGTCGGCATAGCTTTCGCCATCGAGCTCCTGGCTGAACTTAGTGCGGTTGTAGAGATGCGTCAACCCGTCCTCGTAGCTCATACGCGCAAGAGACTTCTCGACCATGATGCGCTCGGTGATATCGAAGACGATTTTTTGGATGATGTCGCCCCGCTCATCGGACGAGATAAACGTGTTGACGGAGTTTACGTAAATGGAGTCGCCTCCCTGGCGCCTCACCTGGCAAACGGCAGACGCCTGGTCGCCCGGGACACGGAGCCCCTCCATAAGGTCAGCAAAACGTTTTGCATCAGCTTCGTCCATGAAGGGGCAATACCCCGCGCTCCAATCGATGTGCTGTACATCGTCAACAGAAATCCCCATGAGGTCGGCGGTGCCGCGATTGGCGAACAGCAGCTCGTATGCACCGTCGTGTTTGCGCGCGAATCGAATGATCGAACATGGGACGGTGTCATAGATGCTGTGGAGGACCATGGACTGGCTGTCGATCTCGCGCTGCTTCTCCTTGAGGCATTCTTGGAGGTAATCGTAGGAATGTTTCGCCATGGCGGTCGGAAAGCCGACGTCACCGGGGACCATCTCGACATACGGGTTCGAGAGGTGCAGGTGGTTGCATTTGAGCTCGCCGTTGATCTTGCGGAACACGGTCGTGATGCGCTGGTGAACGCGAAGGTAGATATTGGTCGATGGGTCGGTTGTTACCCAAAGTCTACCTGAGCAGACGTAGATGCCATCAGCGACCTCGATGACGTCGTAATGCTCGTCGGTCAGGTTGCATTTAGGCACCTTCCCGGCGAATTGACGAAAGACGTTCAATACGTTCTCGAGGCCGGTGCAGTACTCCTCCTCCCCTGCTCCGACCCAGCTGAACGGGTCGGCGAACGAGGCGGTCACGGTATCGACATCGTTCTCATCGTAATGTTTATGCAGCATGGCGCTCGTAAGGCGAGCTGCCGCTTCTTTGTCGCGCTGGATCTCAGATTCGCGGGATTCCATCGGGACCTTTCATTCACGTGTACACATACGTTTGTCGGTACTATCTACCATACCAAAGCGCACGCGCCTTTCGCAGCAAGTCGCTTGAGGGTGTCGAGAAATCCACGCGAAGATACGTTTTGTGACGGGGTCGTTGTTGCCCATGCCGACGCAGGGGAACGTCATGGGCAACAATGACGACCGGGCTAGACGACCATACGGCTGAGCGCGTCGATGACCTCATCGGTGAACTGGGTTGTGCCCACGGCGCCATCATATGAGCCGGTTAAGGCGCGGCGGACGTCCTGCGTGACCGAGGCCCCAGAGCTCAGCGTCACGCGCACGGCGGCGCGGATGCGCGCGGCAGCGGTGGTCTCGCCAAGGTGGTCGAGAAGCATGCATGCGGATAGAATCTCCGCCGTGGGGTTCGCCACGTCATGTCCAGCGATATCGGGCGCGGAGCCGTGGGTTGCCTCGAAGATCGCGCACCCGTCGCCGATGTTGGCTCCCGGGGCCATGCCGAGTCCGCCGATCAGCCCTGCGGACAGGTCGCTCACGATGTCGCCGTACAGATTGGGCAAGACGAGCACGTCGAAGTCTTCGGGATGCATGACGAGGCCCATGCACGCAGCATCCACGATCTTATCCTCGAAAGCGATGTCCGGGTACTCTGCGGCAACGTCGCGGGCGACGTGCAGATACAGTCCGTCGGTGCACTTCATGATATTCGCCTTGTGCACCGCCGTGACCTTCTTGCGACCGTTCGCGCGAGCGTATTCGAACGCATAGCGCACGATTCGTTCCGAAGCTGCGCGGGAAATGGGCTTGATCGAAATCGCCGTTTGGGGTCCGAGCTCCTTGCCGGTTTGCTCCTTTAGGGTATCGGCGATGGCGCTCGCCCCCACGGAGTCAGCGTCGAACTCGATGCCTGCGTAGAGATCCTCGGAGTTCTCGCGGATGATGACGAGGTCCACGTTGTCGTAGCGCGATCCGTCTCCTGGCATGGAGGCGCAGGGGCGCACGCAGGCGTAGAGGTTGAAAGCGTGGCGAAGCGCGACGTTGACGCTGCGGAAACCGTTCCCACGGGCGTCGTGATCGGGCCTTTAAGGGCGACGCCGTAGGTGCGGATCGCGTCGATGACGTGGTCGGGCAGAGGGGTTCCGTATTGATCGATGACACCTGCACCGGCTTGGACTTCATGCCAGCTGATGTCAACACCGGCGGCGGCAATAACGCGCTGGGCGGCGCGCGTGATTTCTGGTCCGATACCGTCTCCTGGAATCAATACGACTTCGTGCGTCATGTCGACCTCCTCTGGCTTCAGTCCTTGTTGTTCATGCTGTTCAATGCGTGAGATAGCTATATGCATCTTATTCGAGCTGAACAAGGGGCTGCAAGCAATGTAACAGGCTGTTTGTTGTTTCTCTTGTGTTCGAGTGCGGAGTGCGAATGTAGCATCTTCCTACGCCGGGCACGTAGATGCGACGGAATGGTTGGGCTCGAAATTTGGGAAGGTTGAATATGGGCAAGGCGATAACGCATTCACAAAACGTGGAGGCCTCTTCACATTTTCAAAATTGGGTCTTGCGCCGAATCTGATTTTGGGCCATTATATCTCTCGCACCACGGGGGCGTAGCTCAGCTGGGAGAGCGCTTGACTGGCAGTCAAGAGGTCAGGGGTTCGATCCCCCTCGTCTCCACCCTCGGAATTTTATGAGCCTCTACTTCGGTAGGGGCTCTTTTCGTTTACGGGTTGTTTGGGGACGGGTTCGTTTCAACCCATCGGGGCACGAAGCGTGCGAACGTTCGCATTCCGGCCTAATTGATGCTTCTTTGAACAATGAGGAATGGGCCGCGCCCCATATGAAATGGAGCGCGGCCCGGTTGTTATCTGTGAGCTGAGCCTACTGTGCGAGTACGCCCGCGTTCACGGTATTCTCCATCATTGCAGCCATCTCGGAACGAGTGATTTCTCGGACTCCCTGAAGCGAACGGGTGCCGTCCGGGTTCTCCACGCCGTTGACGACGCCCTTCTGGACCGCCCACGCAACGGCCGGGCGGGCCCATTCGGATACGGACTCGGCATCAGCAAAGTCATCGAGGACCGAGAGGTCGACATCGGACAGGTCGGCAGCCATGGCCTTGGCAACCACGGCGCAGAACTGCTCGCGGGACAGCGCGTCGCCGACGCCGAATGAGCCGGTTCCTTCGTAGCCGGTCATGATGCCGTTGGCTACCGCCCAATTTACGGCGTCGGTGTACCAGTCGTCGGACACGTCGGAAAGGCCGGAGTCAGAAGCCCCGGGCTCGCCGCCAAGGTAGTTGTAGAGGACCGCAGCGGCCTGCTCTCGGGTGAGGATGTCATTGGGACCGAAGTCGCCATTGTCGTACCCGTGGAAAACCCCGTTGTCGATCGCCCAGTCGACGGAGTCGTGGTACCACTCATCTTGGTCGATGTCGGGGAACTGATGCGTGGTGCAAAGGTCTCCACCGTCGCAGCCGAAGACGACCTCGACCGTGACGCCGCCCTCAGGCATCTCGAACGTGACGTTGCCGTCCTCATCGGTCGCCGTCTCGACGCGGTTGCCTTCGGAGTCAGTCACAACGACGTCGCGGACCTCCTGGCCGGGCTCGGGCTCGGTGACGATCGTGGCGGTGTCTCCAACAGGGACGGGCTCAACGGAAACAGATCCGCCGTCGGCTGCGGGTACCTCGACGTCCTCAACCGGGTCAGGCTCAGGCGTCGGCTCGGGGTCGGGATCCGGGGTTGGCTCCGGGTCAGGATCGGGGGCGGGCTCTTCGGTTTCGTCAACAAGCCTGATTACTGCGCTCAGCCATGGTTCAACAGAAGCTGAACCGGACATATTTGCGCATATCGAGGCATAACCTTCAGGTGTCTTATGGTCTGCACCTCCTGTTGACACGCCGTTGTGGTGTGTTTCCCAGTAACGATATGTTGCAAAATCGATGGTGTACGTACCATCTTCATTCGGAGTCGCTTCAATCCAATTCAAATCGCTTGGGGTTGTTCCAGGGGTGATGGAGCTGGAGATGTCGAAACGCGATTCTCTGCTAAAGATAAACTCATCTTTATTTCCAATATCATCAGCCAGCGCGTAAACCTTTTTTCCTGCAGGAACTTCAAATGTTGCCGTTACGTGATAAATCGCATAGCCTGGAATGTCTGCAGGAAGCATCGTAGTGCTAACAGCGTAGTTATTTGTATACAGGTAATCAAACGTGCCATCATCGTTCATGGCAGCAAGCTGCATACCGGTATCGATGCCGAAGACCAAAGGAACGTCTTTGGGGATGCCAACGAGCGCAAAGCCGTCCTGAACATAGCGAGTCACATCGAGATTATCAGTCGAATAATGCTCGGTGTGGAAACCGGTAATATCATAGCCTTGTATATAGACGCGTTGATCGTCCGTTAGCATGGGAATCGATGTGGAGTCCACCATGATCCCAACGACTTCAGAGGTAAATGCTCCGTAATCGACGGTCCCAAAACTTTTACAAGCCAGAATGGTTGTCGTATCAATTTGTTTCTTGGGGTCGTCCCATGCTTGCGTAGTAGCGACATTGAGGTTGTCTTCGTATCCTGTTGACCCATTCTGGCTATCGATATATACCTCCATGGAATCGGTTGCGTCGGTCAGATGGTACTGAGGCAACACGTACACAGGTTGGAGTACCACGGAGTAAATTGTTTTAGGCAAAGTGTTGCCGATGAGGGTGCCATAAGGAAGTGATGCGGCTCCATTGGCAATCTCTTCAGATGTAACAATGGCCGTTCCAAAATGATCACATTCAGGATCTTCCTGCGGGTACACAATGTAGTAAGCAGGGGCATGCCCTTCAAATTCCGGTACCTCGAACGATTCGATTTGGAAGTGTTTGCCGTCTTCCTGGACAGTCAGCTGATAGGTCTCAACTACTTTACCGCAGTAGTTTCGCATCTCGGCAGCATGCTCCGTCTTAGCCGCCTCATCTGCGATGGCGTCCTCTGCATATGCCGTGACAGGGAGTGCGGGCTGCATACCAAGCGTCAGCCCGAGTCCTGCTGCGATGAATGCAGGTATTGCTCTTCTGATCACCTTGCTTGATGTTGCCCAGTTGTTTCGTTTCTGCATTGTTGCTCCTTCTTTCCGCAATGGACGAAGTGAGCGATCCGGCCGTTTGGAACTTTCGGACTCCTCACGGCATACATGAGAAACTAATTTTCGCTGAAGTTGTTGCGCAACAAAGACAGATGGGCGATTTAACTGCCCTAGCGGGCGGTTCTCTCCCCTAACAGCCCCCTACCCCGCCTCGTACGGGGTAACGCTGTTGCCCTTTACCAGAAACGCCTTCTTGGCATAGCGCATCATCGGCAGATCAACCAGGTTGTCGGTGTAGTACTCGTCCGGGACGGCGTCGTCCCCGAAGACCTCTTTAAAGGCCTTGACCTTGTTGTCGCCGAAGTTGAGGTGGATGAGCTCCAGCGTTTCGTAGTCAATCGTGGAGCATATGCAGCAGGAAATGCCGGTGCGCCTCATGAACTCATCCATCGTGTAGTTGAACGAGGCCGTGATGATCACATCGTCGGGCCTCGGCGTGTACCAGGGCTTGATCTTGTGCATATGGCTGTCCCAAAACGCGTTCACGACGGTCGGGATGTCGTCAAACGATGTCAGGAACTGATGGATGTACTTGTTGATAGCCTTCTCGATATCCTCGCGGGAAGACTTCGACCGCTGGTAGCGAATCAGGTGATAGATCACGGGAAGGATGTAGCGGATGTTGCGGGGCGCAAACCTGAGCGAGAACAGGTAGAAATCAAGTGGGCTCTCGCCATCGTAGATGGTGTTGTCGAAATCGAGCACGCGCATGCGAAGCCTCGACCCCTCTCCTTGATATGCTGAGCCCCCGCCCCGTTATGATACGGCTCGGAGCGATGCGCGCCGCTGAGTGCGCATCGCTCCTGACACAGTGTTTACAATGCCCGCCGGTCCATCCTACCGAAGGGCGCTTCGCTTATCGACGCTCGGAGCGAACCGTCTCCGCGAGCTTCGCGACCACCTCGTCGATGGCGACGTCCTCGCGCTCGCCGGTGGCACGGCACTTCAGCTCGACGGTGCCGTTCTTGATGCCGCGCTTGCCCACGATGAGCTGATACGGGAAGCCCATGAGGTCGTTGTCGGCGAACTTGACGCCAGGCCGCTCGGCGCGGTCGTCGAACACGACCTCGACGCCCGCGGCGGCCAGCTCGTCGGCAAGGCGCGCGGCCTCGTCGAACGCCTCGCCCTTCTTGTCGAGCGCGATGACGCTAACCTCGAAGGGGGCGATGGAGGTCGGCCAGATGATGCCGTTCTCGTCGTTGTGCTGCTCGACGACGGCAGCGAGCGTGCGCGAGATGCCAACGCCGTAGCAGCCCATGAGGAACGGCTTCTCCTCGCCGTTCTCGTCGGCGAAGGTGGCCCCCATGGCCTCGGAGTACTTGGTGCCGAGCTGGAAGACCTGCGAGACCTCGATGCCGCGCGCACCGGCCAGCGGCTTGCCGCAATGGGGGCAGGGGTCGCCGGCGTGCACGGTGATGAGGTCCGCCCACTCGTCAACGGTGAAGTCGCGATCGGGGCAGGCGCCGGTGAAGTGGTAGTCGACCTCGTTGGCGCCGCAGGCCCACTTCTTGGACGTGCGGAGGTTCTCGTCGACCACCAGGCGGATGCCCTCGGGCAGGTTGACCGGCCCGATGAAGCCCTTATGCAGGCCATGGGCCTCGAGCTCCTCGTCGGACATCATATGATAGGCGCCGAAGAGGTGCTCGGCCTTGCACTCGTTGAGCTCGTGATCGCCCGGGACGATGCACACGACTGGGGTCCCGTCCTCTGCGATGAGCGCGAGCGACTTGCGGGTGCCGTTCTCAGGGAAGCCGAAGAACGCGGCCACGGCCTCGATCGTGCCGAGGCCGGGCGTGTGGACCTTCTGGAGCGTACCGTCGCCGGGGCCCTCGGTGACCTCGACGGAGGTCGTTGCGGCCTCCTCGTCGGCGGCAAAGCCACAGTCGTCGCAGTAGACGAGGGCTGCCTCGCCGGCGTCGGCAAGCGCCATGAACTCGACGGAGGTGTCGCCGCCGATCTGCCCGGAGTCTGCGACCACCGGCAGCGCGCGCAGGCCGCAGCGCTCGCAGATGTTCGCGTAGGCTTGCTTCATGTCGTCGTAGATCTCCTGCAGGGATTCCTGGGTGGCGGAGAATGAGTAGCCGTCCTTCATGATGAACTCGCGCCCGCGCATGAGGCCGAAGCGGGGCCTCATCTCATCGCGGAACTTGTCCTGGATCTGGTACAGGTTCACGGGAAGCTGCTTGTAGCTGCGCAGCTCGTTGGTGATGAGGTCGGTCACGGTCTCCTCGTGCGTGGGGCCGAGGGCGAACTCGCGGTCATGACGGTCGGTGACGCGCATGAGCTCGGGGCCGTAAGCGTTCCAACGGCCGGACTCGCGCCAGAGCTCGGCGTCGGTGAGGATCGGCATGAGGAGCTCCTGCGCGCCGGCCGCATCCATCTCGTCGCGCACGATGGCCTCGATCTTCTTGAGCGACCGCCATGCGAGCGGCAGATAGGAATAGAGGCCGGCTGCCTGCTTGCGGATCATGCCGGCGCGCAGCAGCAGGCGATGGCTTGCGAGCTCGGCCTCGGCAGGATCCTCCTTGAGCGTGGGCGCATAGAGATTCGACATCTTCATGACGCGTTTGGTGGCAGACACGTTTAATCTCCTCACGATGGTCGTTATATACACACGGCATGCATCTTACCGCACGTGGCGGGCATGCGGCTATGCAATCGGGCACTCTCCCCTTTTGCGCATATTACGGGCATTACAGGCGTTCGATCTCCGCCATGAGCTCGTCGACGATGTTCTCCTCGTCGATCTTGCGGATCACCTCGCCGTGGCGGAACAGCAAAGCGCTGCCCTTGCCGCAGGCGACGCCGACGTCCGCGTCGCCCGCCTCCCCCGGTCCGTTGACGACGCATCCCATGACGGCGACGGAGATTGGCTTGGTCACGGTCTGCAGCCTGCGCTCCACCTCCTGGGCGATGGGGATCAGGTTCACCTGGGTGCGCCCACAGGTGGGGCAGCTCACGAGCTCCGGTCCACGGCGACGGATGCCGAGGCATTCGAGGATTCCCCATGCCACCGGCGGCTCTTCGACGGGATCGGCCGTGAGGGATACGCGAAGGGTGTCACCGATGCCCTCGGCAAGCAGGATGCCGAGCCCTACGGAGCTCTTGATGGTCCCTTGGCGAATCGTCCCCGCCTCGGTCACGCCGAGATGCAGCGGTACGTGGGGCAGCTCGCGCGAGAGGGCCCGATACGTCTCGATGGTCGTCGGAACGCTGTGCGCCTTGGCGGAGAGCACGATGTTCTCAAAACCGCGCTGCTCGAAATGCTCGACGAATCTCATGGAGGAGGCGACGAGCTTTTCCGGCTGGGTAAGGTCCTGGCGCTCGGCGATATCGCGCTCGAGCGAGCCGGCGTTCACGCCGATGCGGATGACGGCTCCAGTTTGACCCGCGGCGTCGATCACCGCGTCGACCTTTTCCCATGAACCGATGTTGCCGGGGTTGATGCGCAGCTTTGCGGCCCCGGCCTTGACGGCACCTATGGCCAGTCGGTAGTCGAAGTGGATATCGGCCACGATGGGCACGGGGCTTTCGGCGCAGACCTCGCGAAAGCTGTCGAGCGCATCTTCGCGCGGCACGGTCACGCGCACGATATCGCAGCCGGCGGCGGCAAGGGCACGAACCTGATCGAGCGTTGCGGCGGCATCGGCGGTGTCGGTGCACGTCATGGACTGCACGACGACGGGTGCGCCCCCGCCGATCGGGACCGACCCGACCATGACCTGACGGGTGTTTTGGCGCGGTAGCTTGGTATCCATGGGTCTCCTTATCTCCTGCGAGCGGGCGAGGGCGAACGCGCGTCTCCCTTGTCGCTCATCACGAGAGCCTGCTAGAAGAAACGGGTGATGTCCTGTTGGAGCATGTAGACGAACAGGGCCATGAACAAGGCGACGCCCACATAGGACAGGATCGACCTGATGCGCAGCGGTACCTTGCGACGGGTGATGGCCTGCACGACCTCGATTACCAGTTTACCGCCATCGAGCGGGGGAATAGGCAGCAGGTTCATAAGGCCGACGGAAAGCGAGATCAGCGCGGCGAACGTCAGGTAGATCGCCGGGCCGCTTGCGGCAGCCTGGGCGGACATGACCGAGATGCCCACGATTGACGTCGAGCCGCTGAGGACCTCCATGGTCTGCGTGGGCACGAGCAGGGAGATGACGCCGGAAACCGTCTGGTAGATGTAGTCCGCGGAGACGAAGAACGAGTCGATGGGGTTGAGCGTGAAGTTCTCGTAGGGAACGTTGATGCCGATGAGGCCCTCTTCGTCGGGGGTGATCTCGACTGTGCGCTGGGAGCCGTTCCGCTCGACATCCAAGGAGATGGTCGCGCCGGGATCGGTATCTCCGGCAGCCTGAAGCGCGGTCACGAGCGCCGTCCACGAATCGGTCTGCTCTCCGTTGACCGAGATCACCACGTCGCCCGATTCGAGACCGGCAGCATCGGCGGGAGAGCCTTCCACGACCGATCCGATCCGGTTGACATCGACGGGAACGTCGAAGCCGATGATCGAGTACACGCTCATGAGCAGGAGAAACCCGAACACGACGTTGACGGCGATACCGGCGACGAGCATGAACGCGCGCTTGAGGAACCCGACGCCGGCATAGGTCCGCGACCGCTCGTGCTCAAAGAACGCGTCTTGTCCCATCGGGGGCTCCCACGCCTCGCCCTCCCCCGTCGCATGGGCGGCATCGAATGCCCGGCCGTCGTAGACGGTGTTCCCTGCGGCATCGCGCGGCAGGGCGGCGAAGGTGCCCGCCTCGTACTTATCGCGCTTTCGGTCGTCGTCGGCGAAGACGGGGGCAATGGACCCCCACCCCATGAGCTGGATGCAGGCCTCCTGAACGTCCTCCGCGTCGATTCCGAGCTCGAGGGCGAGTTCCTCCACGGTGACGGTTCCATGGCGGTGGATGGAGGCGAGCACGTCGGGGGTGCTCGGGATATCGAGGTCGTCCATGCCGCAAATGGCGGCGTATCCGCCAAGCAGGATGGGAGTGACGCCGATCTTGGTACCCGATCTCCTCAACGTGGTATGGAGGTTGAACCGGCAGGGCATGCCGAGAAAGAATTCGGTCACACGGATGCCGCAGGCGCGCGCTGCGAGAAAATGGCCGCCCTCATGGATGAAGATGAGGATGGAGATGGTGACCAGGCCCCAGAAGACCGTTGATACGACACTTATGAGCATATCCATATGAGACGCCTATCGACGCGTATGCCTTACGATCGCGCGGCACAAGCCTCCGCCGCACGGCGCCGCGCCCACCGATCGATGTCGGCAAGCTGCTCGAGCGATTGGACGGGCTGGACATCGTGGTCGTCCATGCAGGACTCCACGATGCGGTCGATATCGGTAAACGAGCACGTCCCGTCCAAAAACGCCGCAACGGCGACCTCGTTGGCCGCGTTGAGCACGCACGGCAGGGTGCCCCCCGTACGACCCGCGATCTCTGCGAGATGCAGGCACCGGAACGCACTCGTATCGGGCTCGCCGAAATCAAGGGAGCCGAGCGTGCGGAAATCGACGCGTGGCGCCGGCGTCGACCACCGATCGGGATAGGAGAACGCATACTGGATGGGGATGCGCATGTCCGAGGCGCCCAGGTGGGCGATAACCGATCCGTCTTCGTATTCCACCATGGAGTGGATCTTAGACTGGCGCTGGATGAGCACGCGGACAAAATCCATATCGACACCGAACAGATGGCACGCCTCAATGCGCTCAAGGCCCTTGTTCATGAGGGTTGCAGAATCGATGGTGATCTTGGCCCCCATGTTCCAGGTGGGATGAGCGAGCGCGTCGGCGACGGTGACCTTCTCGAGCTGATCTCGGCTGTATCCGTAAAACGGGCCGCCGGAGCACGTCAACCAGATGGCATGGGCCTGATCCGCGCGCTCGCCGAGATAGCACTGGAAGATCGCGGAGTGCTCGGAGTCGACGGGTAGGAGCTGACCGGGTTGAGCCATCGGCATGAGCAGGTCGCCGCCGACGACCAGCGACTCCTTGTTGGCCAGGGCAAGCTGTTTTCCGGCCTGGAGAACGGCTGCGCTCGCCGCGAGGCCCGCGGCGCCGACGATCGAGACGAGCACGCAGTCGACGTCGTCGGATACGGCAAGGTCGACTGCGGCCTGCGCCCCGAAGGCGCATGCGCAGCCGTCGGGCAGATCCTGCAGCGCAGGGTCGCCGTCGCGGCGCTCATCGGTCACGGCGACGCGCTCGACGTCGAATTCCCGTGCTGCGGCGACGAGTTCGGTCACCCGGCTATGGGCGGTGAGGGCGACGATCTGGAGCTTGTCGGCATGCTGGCGGCACACATCGAGCGCCTGCGTGCCTATGGATCCGGTGCAACCGAGGATTGCGATGCGCTTGCGGCCGTCTTCACCGCACGTTGCTGTAAAGCTCATAGGACGCCTCCGATGTGAAGCAGCAGGTACGCGGTGATGCATCCGAAGATCAGCGAGTCCGATCGGTCGAGCATGCCGCCGTGCCCGGGAATGAGGTTGCCGGAATCCTTGACGCCGACGCCCCGCTTGATACGGGATTCGATGAGATCGCCGAATACGCCGAGGACGGAAACGATGAGGGCGGTGACGATGGCGAACCACAGCTCGAGGTCGTACAAGCCGGTCGCCCATAGGATGAGCCAGATGATGACGGAACCGAACAGGCCGCCGACAAAGCCCTCCCAGCTCTTGTTGGGAGAGATCTTGGGAACCATCTTGTGCTTCCCGATACGGCTGCCCACGAGATAGGCGCATGAGTCGCTCACCCACAGCGAAGCGCAGACGCCGATCGAGAGCAAGGCGCCCTCGAAGCCCGGGAGCGCGTCGCGGGTGAGAACGATGGCGGACATCATGAACCCGGTATAGATGGGCCCGAACGCCGTCACGGCCACATCGGCGATGCGCGTGCGGGGCGAGTAGACGTACCAAAGGCCCATCGAGAGCACGAGGATGAAGATGAGGGCGGTGAGCCACAGCGGGTCGACGAGCGCGGACAGCGGGAACAGGAACGCGGCGGCAAGGCCCAAAAGCTCGTTGGGAACCTTGCCGTCGAGCCGCATCATGCGGTAGAACTCGAAGCAGCACAGCCAGCTCATCGCGGCGACGAAGATGGCCGTCGGCATCGTGCCGAGCATCAGGCAACCTATGAACAGAGCGGCATAGATGAGGCCGAAGCCCGTACGGACCAGAAGGCCGTGCAGCCTGCCGCCCTTGGTCGTTTGAGAGACGGAGCCGCCCTTTGCGGACGGCTCACGGTCGGTGTTGTCGTGGATCTGATCCAACGGTACTCCTCATGGGTCAGGACGCATCAGTTCGTCTTGGAGAGGCCTCCGAAACGCCTATCGCGTCCTTGGAACGCCAGGATCGCGCGGACGAGCTCCCAGCGGTCGAAATCGGGCCAATACGTATCGGTGATGTAGAACTCCGAGTAGGCGATCTGCCAAAGCAGGTAGTTGGAGACGCGCATCTCGCCAGACGTCCGGACCACCAGCTCGGGGTCGGGCAGGCCCGCGGTGTAGAGCTGGTTCGCCACGCAAGACTCATCGATGGCGTCGACGTCGAGATCTCCGTTTTGGACGAGCCGGGCGATGGAACGCGCGGCGCGGGTGATCTCCGCCCGGCCTCCGTAGTTCACCGCGAGCGCCAGCGTCATGCCGGTGTGGTCGCGGCAGGCCTCCAGGCCGTACTCGAAGACCTTCCGCGTGCGCTCGGGCAGCGCGGAGATGTCGCCCAGGAACATAACGCGGACGTTTTCGCGCTTGAGGAGCGGAAGCTCATCGATAAAGGTCTTGGCGAACAGGTGCATGAGCACGTTCACCTCGTGCTGGGGGCGGTTCCAGTTCTCGGTCGAGAACGCGTAGGCGCTCAGCACGTCGACACCCAGGCGCACGGCGGCGGTGATGACTTCGCGCAGGGAGACGATGCCCGCCTTGTGCCCCTCGGTACGAGCGAGGCCGCGCGCGGTCGCCCAGCGGCCGTTGCCGTCCATGATGCAGGAGATATGGCGCGGGATGCGCGCCATATCCAGCTGGGCTATATCGAGATCCGCCGGAGCGTCGCTGAAGTACTCAGCGAACTTGGCTTCATCGTAGTGCACTTAGATCTCCATGACCTCTGCTTCTTTGGCCTTCAGCATCTCGTCGATCTTCTTGACGTAGTCGTCGGTGTGCTTCTGGACCTTGGCCTGCTCGCGACGGACATCGTCCTCGGTGAGGTCCTCGTCGCGCTCAAGCTTGTTGTTGGCGTCGCGACGGATGTTGCGGATGGCGACCTTGGCCTGCTCAGCGAGTTCGCGGCACTCCTTGACCAGCTCGCGACGGCGCTCCTCGGTGGGAGCGGGGAACGGCAAACGGACGATCATGCCGTCAGAGGAGGGCGTGATGCCCAGGTCGGAGGCGGAGATGGCCTTGACGATGGCGTTGACGAGCGCCTTGTCCCAGGGCTCGACGACAAGCATGTGGGCCTCGGGCGTCTTGACGGCGGCGACCTGCGTGATCGGCGTGGCGACACCGTAGTAGTCGACCGTGATGTCGGACAGGATGTTGGCGTTGGCGCGACCCGTGCGCACCTTGGCGAAGTTGTGCTTCAGGTTCTCGAGGGTCTTGTCCATGTTGTCGGTGATATCGGCCATGATTAATCCTCCTGAACGACGACGGTTCCAACAGGCTCGCCCTTGAGGGCGTTTTTGATATTATCCTCGCCCTCGATGTTGAGAACGATGATCGGCATGCGGTTGTCCTGGCACAGGGCGGCTGCGGTGGAGTCCATGACCTGCAGGCCGCGAACGAGCACCTCGTGGTAGGTGATCCGATCGAAGCGGACGGCGTCGGGGTTGGAGACGGGATCCTTGTCGTAGACGCCGTCGACCTTGGTCGCCTTGAGCAGGCACTCGGCACCGATCTCGCATGCGCGCAGGGCGGCGGCGGTGTCGGTCGTGAAGTACGGGTTGCCCGAACCGGCGGCGAAGATGACGATATCGCCCTTCTGGAGATGATTGATGGCGCGACGGCGGATGTAGGGCTCGCACACCTCGTTCATCTGGATCGCGCTCATGACGCGGCACGGCGCGTCGAGGCGCTCGAACGCATCCTGCAGCGCAAGGGCGTTCATCACGGTCGCGAGCATGCCCATGTAGTCGGCCTGGGCGCGATCCATGCCGTTGGCAGAACCGGCGAGACCGCGGAAGATGTTGCCGCCGCCGACCACGATGCCGACCTGAACGCCGTCGTCGTGGAGCTGCTTGACCTGACGGGCAAGACGCTCGGTGACTTCGGGGTCGATGCCGTAGCGGCCCTCCCCCATCAGCGCTTCGCCGGAGAGCTTAAGCAGCACGCGTTTGTAGAGGTACTCAGACAAGATGTCCTCCTTCAATCGTCAGACTGCACCCATTCTAGCGAATAATGGGTGCCGCGCCCACAAAAAAGCAGGCCACAGGTCGAAACCCATAGCCTGCTCGGTCATCATGAAACGATGAACTAGTTAGCGGCTTCGCCGGAAACCAGACGGTCGAACGCGACGACGCGGACGTTGTCGCCGACCTCCTTGGAGACCTTCTCGGCGTACTGCTTGATGGACATGCTGGAATCCTTGATGAACTCCTGCTCGTTCAGGACGAAGCCCTTGAAGAACTTCTCGAGACGGCCCATGGCCATCTTCTCCTGAATGGCCTCGGGCTTGCCGGACTCGGCGGCCTGAGCCTTGTAGATGGAGACCTCGTGCTCGACGACCTCGGCGGGCACGTCCTCGCGAACGGCGCTGATCGGGGCCGTGGCGGCAACCTGCATGGCCACATCGTGAGCGAAGGACTTGAAGGCCTCGGTGGAAGCGGTCTCGGGCTTGTCGAAGGCGAACTCGACGAGAGCGCCGATCTTGCCGCCCATGTGGATGTAGCTGGCGACAGCGCCGTTGGCCGGCTTGCGGATGGCGAAGCGGGTGATCTTCATGTTCTCGCCGATGATGTGGATCATCTCGGTGAGGGCGTCCTGGACGGACTCACCGTTCATGTCGCACGCGAGCAGGGCGTCGACGTCGGCGGGCTCGGTGGCGCAGGCGACCTGGGCGACATTGGCGACGAAGCCGGTGAACTTGGGGTTGGAGGCGACGAAGTCGGTCTCGCACGCGACCTCGGCGAGCGCACCCTCGGTGGCGTCGTCGGAGATGTATGCGGCGACAGCGCCCTCGTTGGTGTCGCGACCGGCCTTCTTGGCGGCAGCGGCAAGACCGTTCTTGCGCAGGATGTCGACGGCGGCATCCATATCGCCATCGGCCTCGACGAGAGCCTTCTTGCACTCCATCATCGGGGAGTCGGTCATCTCGCGGAGCTGCTTGACCATAGCGGCGGTGATCTGAGCCATGTCTGTTCCTTTCGAACTCAATGATGAACGAACGTTAGGCTATAGGGTACTTACTCGGCAGCGGCCTCGGTCGCGGGCTCGGCAGCCTCAGCGGCGGCCTCGGGCTCGGCGGTGCCGGCCATCTCGGCCTCGGAGATCTGCTCCTTGCCGGTGCCAGCGAGGCAGGCGTCGGCGAACAGCTCGCACATGAGGGAGACGGCGGAGATGGCGTCATCGTTGCAGGGGATGCCGTAGTCGACCTCGTCCGGATCGGAGTTGGTGTCGATCAGGGCGACGACGGGGATGTGCAGGCGCTTGGCCTCCTTGATGGCGTTCTCCTCGCGCTTGGTGTCGATGACGAACAGAGCGGCGGGCAGGGACTTCATGTCACGGGCGCCACCCAGGTTGGTCTGGAGCTTGGTGAGCTCCTTGCCGAGAACGGCCTGCTCCTTCTTGACGCGCAGGGCCATGGAACCGTCGGCGACCATGGCCTCGAGCTCCTCCATGCGGTTCATGCGGGAGCGGATGGTCACGAAGTTGGTGAGCATGCCGCCCAGCCAGCGCTGGTTGATGTAGGGCATGCCGGCGCGTTCGGCGGCGGACTTCACGGCCTCCTGGGCCTGCTTCTTGGTGCCGACGAACAGGACCTTGCCGCCGTGGGCGCAGGTGTTCTTCAGGAAGGTGTAGGCGCGGTCGGCCTCGACGATGGTCTGCTTGAGGTCGAGGATGTAGATGCCGTTGCGCTCGCCGAAGATGTAGGGGCGCATCTTGGGGTTCCAGCGACGGGTCTGGTGACCGAAGTGGCAGCCGGCCTCGAGAAGGGTGCGGATATTGATCTTGGTAGCCATGGATAACCTCCTGTGGTTCGCCTCCGCGCAGGCATCCGACCTCGCTGGCCACCTGGGAAAATGCTACCGTGCCCCCAGGCACCACGGCTCAGCGAGTAGCCGCGCGTGTGTGATAGATACGTTGCCCAGTTGAGCAACCCGCAGAATAATAGCAGGGAACGGCTGCGGTGTGGAGGGGAAATTCTCCCCTGCCCCATTTTCCCACGCGACATGCACAACGGACGGGTTGACGGAGCGGGCGGCCTGCGGTCGTCTCCTTCATTTGAGTCAGCTTCGGGGGTGAGCCTGCTTGAGGGCGCCCTTGAGCCGCTCAGGGGTGAGGTGCGTGTACAGCTGCGTGGTCGACAGGCTCGCATGTCCGAGCAGCTCTTGGACGCTGCGCAGGTCCGCGCCGCCTTCCAGCAGGTCGGTCGCATAGGTGTGGCGCATGGCGTGCGGCGTGATGTCGGAGGGAAGGCCCGCGCGGCGCACGAGCGTCTCGAAGCGGTATCGCAGCGAGTCCGCGCTCATGGCCCGTCCGCGCGACGAGACGAACAGTGCGCGCTCCGTCTGCAGATCGACCGTATTTGAGCGCTCGAGCAGCTGGGGGCGCGCATCGAGAAGGTAGCGGTCAATCGCCTCCCATGCGCGGCGATACAGCGGGACGATGCGCTCTTTCGAGCCCTTGCCGAACAGCCTGACCGTGGCGTCGCCTCTGTTCAAGCTGTCGAGCGTGAGGCCCGCGAGCTCGGAGATGCGCGCGCCCGAGGCGTAGAGCACCTCGAGCATCGCCCTGTCGCGGATGCCTTCGGGTTTGGAGCCGTCGGGGATCGCGAGCAGCTTGTCCATCTGCTCGGAGGTTAGCGCATGCGGGAGGTTCTTGGGGATCTTCGGGGACGAGATGGCGGCTGCGGGGTCGGATTCGATCACGTCCTCGGCCGCGAGCCATGCGTAGAGGGAGCGGATGGAAGACAGGTGCGCGGCGATCGTCTTGGGGGCGTAGCGCGCCTCCCTCAACTGCGCAAGGTAGCGCCTCAGGTCGCGAACGGAGACGCGCAGGCCGTCGAGGCGCGACCGCTCGACCCATGCCGCATACGCGTCGAGATGGGATGCGTACGCGCGCACGGTTTGCGGGGACATGCCTTCCACGCGCTCGATATGCGCGCAGAAGGCCTCGACGGCGCCGCGGATGTCCTGAATCCGCTCCATCTAGCGGACGGGCCCTCGGCCGAACAGATCGGGCCTGCTTGCGCAATAAGCGAAAAGGTCGTTTGCGGCCCGCTCGGCATAGGCGGCGTAGCGTTCTCGCTTGGACCTGCGGCAACCGTCCTCAAGCGGCGGCACAAGGCCGAAGTTGACGTGCATGGGCTGATAGCCCGACGTGGCCGGGTCCGTCGCATAGGCCACGAGCGCGCCGAACGCGCCGGTGACGGGAAGCGAGACCCCGTCGATCCCCTCGAGGTCCGCATAGGTGTTGAGCGCGGCGAGCAGACCCGATGCGATCGCCTCGGTGTAGCCTTCGGTTCCCGTGATCTGGCCCGCCAGCCGTACGGAGGTCCCGGGGATGCGGAAGGTCCGGTCGAGCACGTGGGGCGCATCCACGAAGGTATTGCGGTGCATGACGCCGTAGCGGAAGAACTCCGCGCGCTCGAGTCCGGGGATCATGCGGAACACGCGCTTCTGCTCGCCGAACGTGAGGTTCGTCTGAAAGCCCACGAGGTTGTAGGCGGTGCCCTGCGCGTTCTCCGCGCGCAGCTGGACGGCCGCCCAAGGACGCCTTCCCGTGCGCGGATCGGTGAGGCCGACGGGCTTCATGGCGCCGAACCGGATGGCGTCCTTGCCCGTGCGCGCGACCTCCTCGGCGGGCTGGCACGCCTGGAACAGGTCCCCTCCCTCGAAATCCTTGAGCACGACGCGCTCGGCGTTGACGAGGGCGTCGATGAAGGCCTCGTATTCCTCTTTGTTCATGGGCGCGTTCAGGTAGTCGCCCACCTGGGCGTCATCGTAGCGGGACTGCCTGAACAGGACGTCCATGTCAAGGGTCGATGCGTCCACGATGGGCGCCGCCGCATCGAAAAACGAGAGGGAGTCCCCGCCCACAAGGTCGATCACCTTGGAAGAGAGCGCCGGCGAGCAGAGCGGGCCGGCAGCGATGACCACCGCGCCCTCGGGAATGTCCGTGACCTCCTCGTGCACGACGGTGATCAGGGGGCGCGCGGCGACTTCCTGCTCGACCAGCCGGGAGAACTCGGTCCGGTCGACGGCGAGGGCGCCTCCTGCGGGAACGGCCGCGCGCTCGGCGCACGAGAGGAGAACGGAGCCCATGCGGCGCAGCTCGTCTTTGAGCAGGCCTGCAGCGGAGTCGGGTCGGGTCGATTTGAACGAGTTGGAGCACACGAGCTCGGCGAGATGACCCGTATGGTGTGCGGGAGAGGAAACCTGGGGGCGCATTTCGTACAGGCGCACCGCTATGCCCCGATCGGCAAGCTGGCAGGCGCACTCGCTGCCCGCGAGACCGCCGCCCACTACCGTGACCATCTTGTTCTCCATTGCGCTCCCATCGATCGTTCATGATGGCGCCCGCTTGCGCGGGCGCGGGTTCTACCTATTGTGCATGATGGCACCTCGAGCGTGAAGTGCGCGTTTTGTGGGCGCGAATCTCCCATCGATGATGCGCTCGATCCTTCCTGTCATCTGAAGCCCGCTCAAGACGTTCAGGCAGCTGACGGCATCGACGCCGAGCATCGCCGCGATCTCGTCGATCCGCATGGGGTTTGCCACCAGGGCATCCAGTATTCGACGCTCCGTCTCCGACATCCCCGGCTCCTCCGCGGGGCCGATGCGCGAGAACCTCAGGGTTTCGAAGATCCGCGAGACGGCGACCTCGAGAGACTCCTCATCGACGATGATGGTCGCTCCGACGGAAATGAGGTAGTTGGATCCGCGCGATTCGGGCGACAGGATCGAACCGGGCACGGAAAGGATCTCCCTGCCGAGCTTGTTGGCCGCATCGGCTGTCGAGAAGGTGCCCGACGGCATGCCGGCCTCGGCGACGAAGACGGCGCGCGCGAGTGCGGCGATGATGGCGTTCCGCTTGGGGAACGCGTAGGGGCGCGGCTGCGTCCCCCATCGCTCGATCGAGACGACGGCGCCCCCGGTCTCGAGGGTCCGCTCGATCAGGCGGGCAGACGATGGCGGATAGGTGACGTCCGCCCCTGTTCCGAGAACGATGACGTGACGTCCTTTTTCAGCGAGGGCGGCCTTTCCCGCCGCTTGGTCGCATCCCCGCGCGCCGCCCGAGACGACCGTGATGCCGGATTGCGCCGCCACGGTTGCCGCCATCTCGGCGACGGCGATGCCGTAGGGCGTCGGCCTGCGCGACCCGATGACCGCGAGGCCCATACCATCCAGGACGTCGAGGTTTCCTCGGACATAGAGCGTCTCGGGAGGCTGCGACAGATCGAGCAGGCTTCTCGGGTAGCGCGCATCCGATGGGTGGAGCTCATAGCGCGAATCAGCCAACTTCGTCACCGGTCCTTCCTCTGAACATCGATGCCTCGAGGACGTGCGTCTGCTTGACGTCCTCGGACTCCTCGATGTCGGCAATCGTTCGGGCGATCTTGCTCAGGCGCATGATGCCTCGTCCCGTGAGATGGGCGGCTCGCGCGATCTGGATGAGCGTCGTCTCTCCCCCGCCGTCCAGTCGGTAGGCGGCGACCGCGCCGTCAAGCGGCCGTTTGCTCCGTCCGAGGTCCTCCGGTTTCCCCTCACGGCCTTCGCGCCAGGTCCTGAACGCTCGTCCGCGCTCGACGATTTTGCGAAGGTCGGCAGACGACATACCCTCTGCCCCCTTCACGACCAGCTCCGGGTCCGGACGCATGACGTCGATGCACAGGTCGATACGGTCCGCCAGGGGGCCCGAGAGCTTCGAGCGGTATCGCTCGATGGCATGCGGCGTGCAGGCGCAGTCGATCTCCCGGTCACCGAGGTATCCGCACGGGCACGGGTTGCTTGCCGCCAGCAGCTGGAACCGCGATGGGAAGGAGTATGCTCCCTCCGCGCGCACCAGCCGCACGACACCCGCCTCTATCGGCTGGCGCAAGGTCTGCAGGACGCCCGTCGAGAACTCTGCGAGCTCGTCCAGGAACAGGACGCCTCCGTGGGCAAGGCTGATCTCCCCGGGGTGCACGGGCCTGCCGCCCCCGATGAGGCCCGCCGCAGAGATGCTGTGATGAGGGCTCCTGAACGGACGGACTCCCCTCAGGAGGCCATCGACCGCCTCCCCCATGACGGAGTGGATGCAGAGCGCCTCCTGCTTCTCCCGCTCCTCGATGGGCGGAAGGATGCTTGTCATCCGTCGCGCGAGCATGGTCTTTCCGGCTCCCGGGCTGCCGACCATGAGCAGGCCGAGCTCGCCCGCGGCCGCTATCGCCATGCCGCGTTTCGCGACTTCCTGTCCCACGACATCGGAAAAATCGGGCTGCGCCCCGGGATGCTCGCTGCCCGGCATGCCGTGCGGATGCCTCTGGACGGCTTCGCGAACGCCGATTCGCAGCGACCCGATGTGCGAAAGCGTGAAGTGGTCGACGGAATCGAGCGGAACGTGCTGCTCGTTGATCGCGGTCACGAGCGCCAAGCCGGACGCGCGGGCGAGCAGCTGATAGGCGACCTCTCCGCGCACCGAGCATACCGAGCCGTCAAGCGCGAGCTCTCCAACGAGCAGCGCGTCGTCCAGCCCGACTTCGGGAATCTGGTGAGACGCCGCGAGAATCGCCACGGCGATGGGAAGATCGAAGCCGGACCCGCTCTTGCGCATATCCCCCGGCGCGAGATTCACCGTGATGCTCTTTCGGGGAATCTCGAAGCCCGCGGCTCGCAGCGCGCACCGGATGCGTCCGCGGGCCTCGAGAACGCCCGAGTCGGCCATGCCGACAAGCGAGATGCCCGGCATCCCTTCGGCCATGGAGACCTCGACGGTCACCGGGTACGCCTCGACGCCGCGTATGCAGGCCGCATGCACCGCGTAGACGCCCGAGCCGCTCATTGCTGGCAATCCCATTCAAATGCGGAGACCAGATGCTCGATCTCCGCGAGGAACCCGGGGCGAAGCGTGACCGCTATCACGTCGAAGCGCAGCGCGAACACGGGGAAATATTCCATCTGGTAGCGTGCAGCGATGCGCTCGTAGCGGCGCTGTTTGCGCTCGTCGACCGCGAGCTCGGGGTACAGGCAGTCGTCGTCGGTGTGGTTTCTCCTGGTTTTCACCTCGACGAGCACCACCTCCTCGCTATCCGGGTCGAACATGACGAGGTCCGCTTCGCCTTCCGGACAACGGTAGCCCTGGCACATCGCATCGTACCCCTGGGCCTCTAGATAGGAGCAGGCAAGGGCTTCTCCTAGATAGCCGAGCTCCTTCGCGGTGAACGTGTCGATCATCTCGGGATCTTCGGCGCACGCGTTGATGAACTCCTCATGCGTCTTGAATCTGTTCTGGATCCGATGCTTTCGTTTGCCCATGGCTGCTCCTTTCTATCAAGAGGTGAAAGGAGTATGGAGACGGGGGCGCACCCGCCGTCCTGTTGACGTTGACGAGCGAGCCGACGAAACCCTATCCGCATCGTACAGACGGCCAACGATCGAGGTCGCAGCGCGATTGAGGTCTCATATTCAGTTGCTGGGCTTCACGCAGCCTTCTAGAAGAGCCGCGCGGTCTCGAGAAAGTTTCCGCAGAAGCTGACGCGATGAATGGGGCTGAGCCCATATTCCTTGATGGCGGCGATATGTTCAGGCGAGGCGTACCCTTTTGACTGGGCAAGATGGTAGCCGGGGTATTCGCCGTCGAGCTCGACCATCATCTCGTCACGGGTGACCTTTGCCACGATCGATGCGGCGGCGATGCAGGCGACGGTGGCGTCCCCGTGCACGACATCGCGCTCGTTAGGTACGGCATCGAGCGGGTTTCCATCCATGAGGACGCAGTCGGGCGTGACTCCCGTATCTTCAACCGCCCCCGCCACCGCGCGCCGCAGGCAGCGTGCCATCCCGAGCTCGTCGATCTCCGCTGGTGGGATATGACAGATGCCGATGGCCGTCGCGACCTCTGCGATACGGGCGGCAAGCAGCTCGCGCTTGGCGGGCGTCAACTGCTTGGAATCTTTGAGTCCCCAGATAATCGGCTCTTCGGGTAGACAGACGGCGCACACGGTCAGCGGGCCTGCGACCGATCCTCGGCCCACCTCGTCAACGCCTACGACAACGCCGCTGCCCCCGAGTTCGCGCATGGAGCGGTACATGTCGATGACACGCTGCTGCTCGGCAAGCGTCTTCTCGCGACGGCGGGCGGCGCGCTCACAGGCCTTCTTGACCTGGGTGCGGGGGTCGTCACGATAGCGATCGAGCAGCACGGGGATCTCGTCGATCGATGCGCTCGTGAGCTCAGCTGCAATCTTGGTTGCTGGAAGCGAGCTTGTCATATTTGCCATGGGATTCCCTTCTGTCGGCAATCCCATTGTAATAGCTTGCGAAAGGGAAATCCCCCCGACTCGACCATGACGGCGCCGCCGAATGGGTTGAAACGAACCCGTCCCCAAACAACCCATCTAACAAAAGAAGGCCATCCCGGAGGATGGCCTTGCGAGATGCTGGGTTGCAATAATCCCTAGCGCTTCTCGGGGATGCGAGCAGCCTTGCCGACCTTGTCGCGGAGGTAGTACAGCTTGGCACGACGGACGCGACCGTGACGGACGACCTCAAGCTTGGCGATCTTGGGGCTGTGCAGGGGGAAGGTACGCTCGACACCGATGCCGAAGGAGATCTTGCGGACGGTGAAGGTCTCACGGGAGGAGCCACCGCTCATGCGGATGACGTCACCCTGGAAGACCTGGATACGCTCGCGGTCGCCTTCCTTGATGCGATAGTGAACCTTGACGTTGTCGCCAACGCGGACCTGCGGGATGTCCTCGCGGATGTCCTGACGCTCAATTGCGCGGATGTAATCCATCTTCTCGATCCTTACTCTTACCAGAGGTGCCGCTGAGTGACGACACATGGGTTGAACAAACGAAATTATTATACGCAAGCATGTGGTGAACGCAACTCAAATTATGTGGGGCTTCGATGGTGACGAGACGCCCCGGCACGTCGGTTTGCCGCGGAAAGTCGCAGACATCTCGCTTACGCTCGCACGAATGTAGGCCATACTGTACATGAATGACTTGATGAGCGCTCCGACTGGAGGAACTATGGCACAGCAGAAGACGCGGGTCCGCAGTATCCGCATCGGTTCGGTCATCCTCTTAGGGATCGCTCTAGTTGCGGCGATCGTGTGGGGATCGGTGCTTATCCGCACCCAGATGCTCGAGAACGCAAAAGAGCTCGCGACGCGCCTGGCGACCAGCTATGCCCAGCTTGCTCAGACGCGCCTGAGCTCGTTTGAGCAGTTCTTGAGCTACAGCGCGAGCCGAATGGACGAGTTGATCAGTGACGGCGCC
Organism: Collinsella sp. An271; assembly: GCF_002159695.1. Classification (NCBI taxonomy): domain Bacteria; kingdom Bacillati; phylum Actinomycetota; class Coriobacteriia; order Coriobacteriales; family Coriobacteriaceae; genus Collinsella; species Collinsella sp. An271. The sequence continues at coordinate 109,386 of NZ_NFJE01000001.1, forward strand.
GACGACGCTCGGATGCAGCGATGGCTTGAAGGGTTCAACAGCGGCATGGCTTCCACGATGGATTCGGAGATGGCCGACCCCTACGCGGTCATCGACGGCACCATCATCGCCGCGAATCCATGGGAAGGCGACGAGGACTTTGATTACAGCCAGGCCTCTTGGTATCAAGGTGCCTTGAAAGCGCGTGGCGCGGTATATGCGACGGATGCCTATACGGATACGATCACGGGCGGAAGCATCATCACGCTCTCTATCGCCTTGAGCGGCTCGGGCAATGTTCTGGCGTTCGATATCCAGCTCGACGAGTTAGGGGCCGTTGCGGCGCAAAGGGCGGCTGACAGCAGCATGGGCTACGCCCTTTTCGACCGAAACGGCGAGCCCGTCGTGAGCAGCGGGTTGCTGAGCACGGAGTCCCCCGAATCGTCAGAATTCCTCAATCGGTTGAGAGAAGAGATCGATGCCGGCTTCCTCGACCAAAGCGACGCATCCATCGCGGGGCCGGACGGCACGAACCTGAGCGTCTTTTTCACGGAGCTCGATCCGGGCTGGCTCTCCGTGGTCACGATACCCACGATGTCGCTTCTCATGAACGGGATCACGCCGGGGTTCTTCGCCCTCATCGCGCTGTGCGCGCTGCTGCTCGGGGTCGTGATCTATACGGTGCTGCGCGAGCGCAAGAGCTCGCGAGCCATGCACGAGTCCGAGGACATCATCCGCATCCTCGGCAACACGTATTTCGGCATCTACCGCATCAACTACCTCGATCAGACCTATACGACCGTCAAGGCCTCGCCTGATACGGCGGCCGCCATGGGAAAGTCCGGAACCTACGCGCATTTCATGGATGAGATGCGAAAGGTGGTCCAGGAGGAGACCTTCGAGCGGTTCGCCGAGAGCTTCTCGTGCGAGAACATCCGTCGTCGCGAGCAGGAGGGCGTCACCGAGTTCGGGGGCCGCTACCTCAGGCGATTCGGCGACGAGTATCGCTGGGTGAGCGTCGCGAGCATCACGAACGCGGAGATCTCCAACGGCGAGGCCATCATCTGCTTCCGTGCTGTGGACAACGCCATGCGCGAGGAGATGCAGCGCCAGGAGCTCCTCGAAAGCGCGTTGGAGACGGCGCGTCAGGCGACGAGCAGGCAGCAACGGTTCTTCAGCAACATCTCGCATGACATGCGCACCCCGCTCAACGCGATCGTGAACCTCACGCAGATGATTCGGAGAAACCCGGATGATCGCGAGCAGACGATGCGCTGCCTTGCGCTTCTCGAGGAGGCCGGCAACCAGCTCGTGACGCTCGTGAACGACATCCTCGACATCTCCCACATTCAAAACGCCGAGCAGAGCACGCTCGATCTGGCGACGGTCGACTTGGTGGAATGCGCGCGGACGTCGGTCGAGCTCGCTCGACCTCAAGCCGAGCAGGGCAATAAAGTCATAGAGCTCCATTCCGCCTGGCAGTCCCGTTGGGTGCGCGCCGATTCGAAGCGACTGGGGCAGGTACTCAACAACCTCATATCGAATGCCTTGAAGTACAGCCTGGAAGGGGCTCGCGTCGATGTGACCCTGAGCGAGCCCGACGCGCGCGAGGACGATTCGCGCAAGGCGCGGCTGTTCCAGATTGAAGTTGCGGACACCGGGATCGGTATGACCGAGGAGTTCCTGGGCCGCATCTTCGACCCGTTTGCGCGCGAGACCATGTTCGCGCCGCGTGGCGTGGTGGGCACCGGATTGGGCATGCCGATCGTCAAGAACCTCGTCCAGCAGATGGGCGGAGAGATCTCCGTCTCGAGCAAAGTCGGCGAGGGCAGCGTGTTCACCGTGACGATTCCGCTCGAGGTCGCATCATCTCCCGAGCAGAAGGCCTCCGATGAGTCGGCGGTGCGCGGCAAGGCGGCAGACGAGGGCGCCGTGTCGTTTGAGGGCAGGCGCGTGCTGGTCGCTGAGGACAACCTGACGAACCAGATGATCGCCGAGGCCCTGCTCGGCGCTCTCGAGATCGACGTTACCTGCGTCGACAACGGCAAGCTCGCTCTTGAAGCATTCCGTGATGCCGATGCCGGCGCATTCGACGCGATCCTCATGGACATGAAGATGCCCGTGATGGATGGAGTGGCCGCCACGCGAGCGATCCGCGCACTCGAACGCCCCGATGCGAAATCGATTCCCATCATCGCGGTGACCGCGAACGCGTTCGCGGAGGATGCCGCCGAGGCGCGCGGCGCGGGGATGGACGGTTACGTGACGAAGCCGATTGACGCTGCCGCGCTCGCGCATGCACTCGAGGAGGTGTGGTCATAAACTATGAATCCGCTCTGCCTTTCGCTCTGTTGCGCGTTCGTGAAAGAACCGACCCATCCGAAATGCACCATTGAGGAACAGGCAGAGCGAGTAAAATGGTATATGCGCATATTTCCAGCGTGTTCCAGCTGCCAACATGCGCCGGATGAGTCCGGTTCTGATCTCGGAGGTGCATACTGTTGGCAGGGATAAACCCTCACATTAATCTCGAGAATCCCGAAATCCTGCGTTCATGGCTCGAGATGGCCTTGATGAGGACCGATAGCGAGCTGTGGGTCTATACGCCTTCCGATAAGCATCTAGACGTGTATGGGTTCAACGAGCAGGGAGAAAGCGTCCATTCTGTTTTTGAAGATGCCCCTGCTTCGTGCATAGATGGCGGCCATGTACACCCTGATTCCATCGAGGACCTGAACTCCCTTTTCCGGGCTATCGATCGGGGGCATGAGCGTGAAATCGTATCCGTTCGCCTGAAGCAGCCGTCGACGGGGGATTTCGCGTGGTGTTCCCTCTCCTATCAGCTTCATGTATCTGAGGATGGCACTGTCGACTATGCGGTTGGCATGCGCTCGGCGCCCCGTTCGGCATTTGAGGATCGTTTTCCCGTAAAGGGAACGTTTCCCGAAGTGTTGTACCCTTACCTCATGCGTTTTGGTCAAGCGAACATCTCGCGTGGCAGAATGCGTTTATTGTTGCGTCGCGACGAGCGTCGGGTGCGCTTGCTTCGCGAGATTCCTTATGCCAACGCGATTGAAATGGGTGCCGCCACGCTCTTCTCTTCGAATGATCAGACATCGTATCGTGAGTTGTTGGATCCCTGCCGTCTTGTTGAGCGGTACCAGGCAGGAAGACGCTGGTCGGTCGCACGCTATCGCATGGTCGGCGCCGGCAGCACCATAATGAACGCGCGCATTGCCGTATGCGTCAGCATGCCAGAACAGGGCGATGACCTTATCGCGTCGATCTATGTGAACGCATGCGATTCGCGTTCGAACTGGGAGGCCAAATCCGAGATTTCCGCTGTTCGGGATCGGGAAACGCAGCTGTACTCGCAGGGCTATGCCAAGCTGCTCATCAATTCGTTGATGGGCGACGAGTCGCAAAATGATGTGTGTGCCATTTGCGCAATTGTGCTGGATGGAGCTAGCGGTATTTCAGAGAACCTGCGGGCGGATCTCATAACGGCAATCGGCGTCTTTATGAACACCGATTGCATCGCGTATTTGTACAACGAGACCACGATCGGTATCTTCTTTCCCAAGATTCCGTCCTCTTCGGCGGTCAAACGTCGACTGACAGGCGTGTTCAAGGCGGTGCGGGACAGCTTCCGTGATGCAGATGCCACCTCTTCAGAGGCGCTCGCGTCAGTACGGCTGATCGCATCGACGGTTTTCGGTTTCCTACGCACCTTCGATTTCAACGTCGCAACACTCAATGCATACGAAATGGCGTTGAAGCACACGGCTGAATCAGCTAGTGAAGATGGGGATGTCGTCGATGACCCGTTAGCGCTGCGCGACCTGACCATGGTGCAGCAAACGGTGCGAGCGGACATGTCCGATATTCCCGATATCGACTCGCTGAGCCGCGAGGAGCTTGTCGCCTACGCGGAGACACTGCGCGCCATGCAGGATGCTGAGGCTCCCTCGCAGGCAGTCTACGTTGCACTGAGGGCCGCGGGGTTGTATTACCGGGCTCGCAGAGCCTATGTGCTCATGATGCCCAAGGATGACGAGACCATGACGGTGCTCTACGAGTGGACGGCGCCTTCAATCATGAGCATCCAAAGCCTGTTCTCTAAAACGCCTGTCTCGCGCTTTCCGTTCATTTTAGCGAATGTGGGTTCCGACAGACCCGTATTCGTATCGCACAGGCACTCGGCCTCTCACCCTGATGGCTCCGAGAATCAAGATCCATGGAGGTTCTCCATCATCCCCATCTCCCATGCCGCAGCCTGCGCGATGGCGCTGTGCATCGATGGCCCTTCAGACCATCTCAATTCCTGGTCGCTCGCTTCCTGTCTCGGCGGCCGCATCTTGCATGAATGGATCAGGTTGACGCGGGCGTCTCGATCGAAAGACCCGATGGTTCTTGCGTCTGATTTCTCCTTGCACGATGACCGCGATCTCGAGATGATGCTTGCTCGATCCAATCGCAACCTTTGGGGCTCCGCAGGCATGCTTGTCGTTACCCTCGCGGATTTACAGGATGTATCGAACGAAATTGGATTCAAGGGCGTATTCGATCTGTATATCAAAGTCCGCATGCTGCTCACCTCACTGTTTGGAGAGGAGCTTGTCTTCCATACAAGCGATATCGAGTTCGTCGCGCTCTCCCCTAACCAACCTTATAACAGCTTTATCCAACGATGCGGTCAAGCGCGGCTCGCCTTGCACAGCCTGCATCCGGACTGGTTCTCACTGGGAAGCTCGTGGTCGGATAACTCGCGCGACGTCTACGGAATCCTCTCGGAAGCGCGCGCTGTCGCAAAACGGGACAACTCCCACAAGGTGAGGATGGGACATCGAAACGATCATGGGGCGAACGATACCGAGCAGACGTCATTCCCCTTGCCCTTCACTTCGCCCCGTCCACTTCAAGGCGGATATACCATCTATCTGCAGCCAAAAATTGATATGCGCACCGGAGCCCTTGTTGGCGCAGAGGCGCTTGCCAGGTCTATCGGCAGCGACGGTGTGGTCAATGCCCCGGCGAGCGATATTCGTCGACTAGAGGAAGACGGAACGATAAGCGAGCTCGATTACTTCGTGTTTGATGCGATGCTTGCCACCATGAGCTCTTGGAAAAGCCGGGGCATTACCGTTGTGCCCATCTCGAGCAACTTTTCGCGCAACACGCTGCTTGGCTCCACGGCGTTGGCGTCGGTGCTTGCGATTCTAAGCAGGTATCCGGAGATACCCGTCGACAAGGTTGAAATGGAGATCACCGAGGCCGCGATCGACCTGGGCAACCATACGCTCTCTGAGGTTGTCGAGCGATACCGTTCTCTAGGTCTGCGCGTCGCTCTCGACGATTTCGGGTCGCATTACTCAAACGCATCGGTGCTCGCAAACGTGCATTTCGACACGATCAAGCTCGATCGCAGTCTCATCGACGACCTGCCGGGCAACGAGGTGAGCCGCTTGCTCGTTCGAAACATCGCGGATATCTGCAAGAGCCAAAACATGTGCTGCATAGCGGAAGGCATCGAGTCGATTGACCAAGCGCGAGCGTTGGTCGAAGAGGGCTGCAACGTCTGCCAGGGCTTCTACTACGATCGCCCGATGCCTGTCGATCTATTTGAGCGGAAGTATTTCGAAGTGTAAGGGTCGCTGTCCCGTACGTGCGGCGCCGTCAACGAAGTCCTGCTTTGCAGTGGAGGCTCGGAAGGTGATTTTTCGGCAATTCTCGGGGCCGGAGCCTCCACTAGAGAGCGTGGGACATGGATCAGATGCATCCATGCTCAACCATGCCAAATGAATGGGCCCGGGAAGCACATGCATCCCGGGCCTTTGCTATGCGTGCGCTCGCGCTTCGCTACCGAGGCTGTCGATGATGGTGATGACCAGTCCCTTGATGGTGTTGTCCGTCGTGCGGTAGGGCGCGATGCGCAACGTGTAATGACGGCCGTTCATCGCTGTGATCTCGCGGTCGATCGGCGTGAGGTTCTTGAGAACGGTTTCCGCGTCTCCCACGATGTCCTCATCGGGGAAGCTATGGGCGAAGATCTGTATGGGCCTGCCCACATCGTGATCCATCAGTTGGAACTCACGACCAACGTACTCGGTGAACTTTCGAATGTTGAAGTTCTCGTCGATGAACAGGATGCCGATCATCGTCGAGGACAGGAAGTTCGAAAGGTCGTTCGTCGTCATGGTGAGCTCGTCGACTTTTTGCTGGTACTCGGAATTGACCGTGTAGAGCTCCTCGTTGACCGACTGCAGCTCCTCATTCGAGCTCTGCAGCTCTTCGTTTGCGGTGAGCAGCTCCTCGTTTGCCGCCTGAAGCTCCTCATTGACCGTCTCGAGCTCACCGATGGTGGACTGCAGGTCGCTCTGCGATTCGCGCAGCTCGCTCTCAAGATCGGCGATGCGGCGCGCGGCTGTCGCCTCGATATCGTATTTCTCGATGATGCCCTCCTGATGCTGAGCGTCCGCTCGCTGCTCGATAAACAGCATGACGACAAGATCGGCATCAAGGTTTCCGGGCATGGGGATAGGCTGCGCCACAAGGTCGATGACCTTCGGTCCGGAAGGGCAATCCACGCGGATCCCCTCGTAGGTGACCGATTCATGATCGGAGCGGCAGCGTGACAGAGCGGTGGAGGCGGCGAGGCTCAGGTCCCTGTTCACGATGGTGAACAGGTTGAAGGTGGCCTTTCCGGGCGCGATGCTCACAAAATCGAGGTAGTTTCCGAAGAAATGGATGACGTCGTTGTTCTCGTTGATGATGACCGATGCGGGCAAGAACCGCTCAAGGTAGTTCGTGTAGATGCTCTCCAGGCCATAATCGACCGAGCGCGCGGAGTCGGGAATGGTGTGGCGCGTGGGCACCGCCTGGACGGTTGGAATGTTGAACGACGTGGGCGCGGGGCTGTCGATTTTACCGGCGCCGTTGTGGATATAGATCTTCTCGGTGGAGCAAGCGGGCTGGAATACGTTCGGGTATTCGTTTGCCGTCTCGCTTTTGCCCAAGAACAGGTAGCCGCCGTTCTTGAGCGCGGTATGGAAGATGGCGAACAGGCTGCGCTGTAGCACGGGCTGGAAGTAGATCATGACGTTGCGGCAGCAGATGAGGTCGAGCTTGCCGAACGGCGGGTCGGACAGCATGTTGTGCGGCGCGAAGATGACCATCTGGCGCACGTCTTTGATGATGTGGTAGCGCCCCTCGCGCTTCACGAAGAAGCGCGCAAGGCGCTCGGGCGTCACGTCCTCAATGATGCTCTCGCCGAAGACGCCCTTGCCGGCTTTCTCGATCGCCTTGACGTCTATGTCGGTGGCGAAGATCTTGACGTCGCGCTTGATCTGGAGCTCGTCCATGACCTCGCGGAACAGGATAGCCACCGAGTAGGCCTCCTCGCCGGTGGAGCAGCCGGCGCTCCAGACGCGGATGGGCTCGTTCTCGCCGGCGTTGCGCACGATGCTCGTGATGACACGGCTCTTCAGGACCTCGAAGTAGGCGGGGTCGCGGAAGAAGCTCGTGACGCCGATCAGGATCTCCTTGGCAAGCGTGGAGATCTCCTCCGGGTCGTCGTCCAGCACATCGGCGTACTCGGCGAGCGAGGAGGTGTGGGTGACCATGAGGCGGCGCTCGATGCGGCGCAGGATGGTGGAGCGCTTGTAGTAGGTGAAGTCGATGCCGACCTCCTGCTTGAGCGCAAGGTAGATGCGCGAGAGGCTCTCCTCGTCGCTGAAGGCGCCCAGGTTGTCCTCGGGCATGAGGTCGATATGGTAGCGGGCGAAGTTCACGATCTCGTCGGCGATCTGGCGCGGAGGCAGGACCCAGTCGACGAGCCCGGTGCTGATGGCGCTGCGCGGCATGCCGTCGAACTTGGCGCTCTCGGGCTGCTGGACGATGGTGAGGCCGCCGCTCTCCTTGACGGCGCGGATGCCGCTCGTGCCGTCGGTGCCGGTACCGGAGAGCACGACCGCCACGGAGCGCTCGCGGTACTCCTCGGCAAGGGAGGCGAAGAAGATGTCGATGGGGTGGTTCAGCACCGCATGGTCATAGTCCGACAGGCGCAGGCGGCCGCCGGCGATGGTGAGGTTCTTCTTGGGCGGGATGAGGTAGACGGTGTCCGCCTCGATCTCCGTGTCCTGCTCGACCTGCAGAACCGGCATGTCGGTCTGCTTGCCCAGGATGTCCGCCATAAGGCTGCGGTGGTCCGGCGAGAGGTGCTGGATGACCACGAAGCCCAGCCCGCTGTTGGGCGGAAGCGCTTGGAACAGCTCCTGCAGCGCCTCTACCCCACCGGCAGATGCACCGACTCCCACAACGAACGAGGCGGCGTTACGGTCCTTGCGTTTCCGTTTATCTTGCGCCATGAGCCCGACCTTTCTGACTGTATGACGTGTGCGGGCGAGTTCGGTACCGTCGAAGCAGGCATTCGTACACGTAATGACGTATTTACGGTTACTACCACTATACCTGTTGATAAAGCAACAACCCTCCGCAATTCGCCGATATCCGGTGGGTGGTCGCTCCAATCTTGATCCTGCTTCGCATACTTTATCGCTGCAGCAGTGATGGGGTTCAACCAATTCATGTCCCGGTGAGCATGGGAATTGGTCTTCTACGATGTCCACATCAATCAATTATCTTCGAAACCGAAGATTAACTACCTGTTTGAACACATGTATTCGTTCTGCTTTTGGTACCGTTATACTGTCATGTTGATATTAGAAATCGGTAAAGAGGAGGCGAATTAATTGCAGACCTGGATTTTGGCGCTCGTTGGCGTGCTTTTGGTTATCTGCATCGTATTGTGCGTCCTTCTTATTCGGGTGCTTCTCGTACTTAAACAGGTTGATTGGCGTCTGAACGTTATTGACGGCAAACTGATCGCTATCGATTCTCATTCAAATGGGCAGAATGGCGAACATCCGAAGCGCAATGATACGCAGAGGGAAGCGAATAGGGGCACCACACCCCGCAGCGGATCTGCCGCGGCACGAAAGCAGGCCATCGAGCAGGCGCAGCACGAGCCAAAGACCAACAACCAGTATGTCGACCCTCGTCCTGATGTCGTTCTTCGCGAAGGCGGTTCGGTTCAGACCGCACAAAAGGATGTACGAACCTCACGTATCATCAGGCGCGGCGGCAAACCGATCTACGACAAGAAGACGGATTCGATTGTCATTGAGACCATATCGAAGTAGCACCCCTAATTAACCAATCGGGCCCGAAGTACGGGCCCGATTGGTTCTACTATCTGATAGCTATGCAGCTATATCCCGACAGAATCGCATCATCATGGTTGCAAGCTGAGCCCTATCGAGAGTAGCCCTTGGAGCCAGATCTCCCGAGTCCATTCCCGTAAGAAGCACAACATGCGTAGCCCATGTCATGGACTGTACCGCCCAATTGGATGTATCTTTATAATCGGGATACGAAGTGAATTTGCTGGAAGAGCAGGCCATGGAAACACCAAGCTTCTCTGCATACCTGTAAAGAATTACAACCATTTCCTCGCGAGTTATCGCACGTTCTGGCTCAAAGATTCCCTCCCCTATACCGGCAAGAACACCATTTTGAGCTGCCCAATTCAAGGGATTGTAATACCAAGCATCCTTCGGAACATCCACCATGAAAGCCTCGGAGCTTTCGACGGGGCTGCCCTCCAAACGATACAGAACCGTAGCTGCCATCGCTCTAGAAGCCTGAGTGAACGGTTCGAAGGTTGCAGGAGTTGTGCCGCTTAGAATGTTGTTGACGTAAGCATAGTAAACGGGACCCGCATACCAAGACTCTGGATCGACATCGTCATATGATGTGTAGTAACGAGCGATTTCCGAGCATTCAGAATCAGTTAATGCGAAGGTATCTACCAACCGGTTTACTCCGTTAGATACATCCTCAACAATTGCTTGATCAAGATACTCTTTTGCGGGGACACCGTCTAGTCGACAAGGCCTACTCATCAATCGAAGCTGAAACTCCGGAGAAGTCCCGTCAACGAAATAATTCAATTCGGTCTTTCTCGCGCCTGCACCAGCCATCAAGATTTCATAGTCTGTATTTGCAAGAATAATTCGGTCAGTTGTGCTGCTTCTTCTTGAATAAGGATAAGCCATGGTAGTGGGCCTAACGTGAGTCCAGCCCTCCATACACCTCAAAACAAGCTCATAATCTTCTTTAATTACTTCAGTGTATTCCTCTTCAGTCTCCCCTTCGACCATGTTTGCACCGTGCCTACCACCGTCGATAAAGTAATGAAGACCGTAGGTATGGGAGCACATATTGATTGTGCCACTTTCCTGCATCTCTTTGATTTCGTTCCACTCACAATATGGATCATCGTCATGGATACGGTCGCCACCAGATTGGACAAAATCCCAACCATCATCAACGCGTTTGCCGATGAGATTAAAATCGGCCTTCATTCGATATTTCGTAAGCAAGGGCCAGCAATGTGTATACACACCCCATGATCCATCATCAATTGAAATAATCAAAGGTTTAGCTGGTAACGGCTTAGATTTGTAAATGAAGTCAATTAAATCTCGAGAAGTTATGGTCGTATAACCTTGTTCTCTAAAGTAGTTCAAGTCCTCTTCGAAATCTTCAGGATGACATGAGTACTTATCATACGTCCAGCCGTTATCAATATCCTGTTCGGAGATAAAGTTATGGTACATGAGAACAGCCACAGGGAAAACCTTGCGAGCGTTCGTACCAGATTTAATAGCAGATGTCTCCCTACTTTTTTGACCTCGAGAATCAAGCTCACGAACCTTGTAATAATAGATATCAGGGTAATCGGCATCGTCGTCTCTATAAGAGTTCGACTCGGAAGATCCTATAATATCGAAAGGCCCGTTCGCGGATTGACTTTTATAGATTTCATAAGAATGGTCAGAACGAGATTCCCAGATAAGCACGAGATTATTGGGATCCTGCCACGTTGCACTTACGCTTTGGGAGAATGCGTCCACTGCAATTGCGGGCTTAGGAAGTGCTGAAGCTAGAGTGGCATAGCCAATTCCGGCAAGCACCGCCCTGCGACGAACTGGGATTTCTTTCATAGTTCTTCTCCTTCCATATTATATTTACGTATCAATGATTACGAAGCGCGCAGCTCGGTTCGGTCGGCGCGTTCCCATACGTTCTTGCGTTTACGATAGCCAACAAGTGCCAGCATGCGGACGACCGCAAGAATGAATCGCATGATGGTGACCTCGAAAATCGACAGGACGACAGCGCGGATGACGTCGGGCACCGTCAGACGCAAGTCCCTCGTCTGGACGCGTGAGAAGAACGCCGTCAGCGACATAACCGCTCCAAAGACCGCGTAGATCATGAAGAACACGATCATGAACGGAACGTTGATGAAATTGAACAGGAACGCGATGATGACCGTCAGGATACCGAACAGCTCGATTACCGGTGACAGAAGCTCATAGATAAGGAAGTACGTATATGAAAGCGTCGCGATGGTGCCGAACTTAAAGTTGGCAAACAGGCGCGCATGCTTCGTCATGACCTCAAATAGACCGGTATGCCAACGCCTACGCTGGCGGATAAGACCGCTGAGGTTCTCGGGAGCCTGGCTCCAGCAGATGGCATCGGGGGCATAACGGATTCGATACGGGATATCGTTGCCGCGGCAGAACACATGCAAGCGTGTGACGAGCTCCATGTCCTCGCCGACGGTCGTCGGGTCGTAGCCACCGATAGCGACGACCATGTCCTTCCTGAACATGCCGAATGCGCCGGAGATGATGAGGTTGCCGTTGAACTGATCGAGCAGGATGCGGGCAGAGAGGAACGAGCGGTCGTACTCGAGCACCTGCATGGCAGGGATGAGCTTGTGCGGCAGCGAGTAGGTCTGGATTCGACCGTCTTTCAGCGTGATGCCGTTTGCGGGACGGATAAGGCCGCCAACGGCGACCACGGTGTCGTCCTCGATGACAGGGGCGACGATCTCGCGCAACGAGTCGCGCTGCAACGCCGAATCGGCATCGATGCAGATGAAGTACGGATACTTGGAGATATTGATACCGGTATTCAATGCATCGGATTTACCGCCGTTCTCCTTGGAGACAAGCGTGATGGGAATGCCGTTGGCCTCCCCCACCCAGATACTCTTGATGGGTTGCGTCTTGATGCGGAGCTGGACCGGTCGCTCCATACGTTCGAGGAGGAACTCCTCGATGACCTTCTCGGCGGTATCATCCGTTGATCCATCGTCGACCACGATGATCTCATACAGCGAGTAATCGAGCTTCAACAGGGACGTTACCGAACTCGCGACGGTAACGCCCTCGTTGTGCGCGGGTACGATGATGCTGATAGGGACAAAGCAGTCCTTTGCGATATGGCTGCGGTACCGGGCCTCATGCTTGCGCTGGTTGAGCAGGGTTGAACCCACTGTTACCGATAGGAACAAGAAGGTTGCGTAGCCGATGAGATAGATGACGAAGAATACGCCGACTGCCCAAAGAAAGCCTTGTACAAATGCTGCAGCGGGACTCATGCGGCACCTCCGATGGAAACGGCGTCTCCCGACGCGGTGGGTTCAGACGATTCCGCCTCAGCCTGCTGCTGGGAACGGCGGCGCTCATTGTATTCTTTGCGCCTCTTTTCCATCTCCCAACGATAAAGCAGCATGTCGCGAGCATATCGGTCGGGGCCGTTGAGCACGTCCGCCAGGTCGGTCTCGAGATTCAGACCGAGCTTATACAGGCTCTGGGCGGCATTGAATCGAACATGGTAGACAGGGCTTCGCAGACAATTCTTGAGAGCGCGGATTGTCTTCGGGCATGGATACGATGCAAGCACAAGAGCCGCAACCGCAGCGTACTCCCAAAGGGCAGCAGAATCGGAGCGCGCAAACCTGAGGAGAGTAGCAAGTGCGGGGTTCCACGGGTTGTGCATGAAGTAGCGAGCGCATGCCAAACGAAGATCAAGTTCCTCATCTTCGTCATCCATGATGTTCTTGATAAAGCGATAGCGATCCTCCGGGGCCCCTTCCTGGCCGATTCGCCTGGAGTCGGAAAGGCGTAGGAAGTTGATGAAGCAGACGCGCATCTGAAGTGAGAACGAATCGAATTCGGAGAGCAGCGCATCCGCGAGGTCGTCGCGATCGCCGGGGTACATGAGCAGCGTCTCGGAGACAAGTCGAGAGCTATGCTCCGACTCGATGCTGTCGAGCACGTGGACGGCACGCGAGATGTCCCTGGGCAAACCGATTTCGACAATCGCCTCAAGAGCATTCTGACGCGTGTACAGCGCATGGGAAGTAATGAAACCGGTGAACGCATCAATAAGTTTAGGATTGCAAGGCCGCGCTCGATACCAGCGCTTCGTGATGGCTGCAAAATATGCCCTACGAAGCTGATCTCCTTTCGAGAAATAAGGTACAAGGTCCTCGAATACCGTTGATATGCCGTTGAGATAATGCTCGGAGGCCTTTGGTGAATCTTTATACAATTGCTCCATCGTGTAGTCGAACGACTCCATACCGGGAAGTCGCCTGAGCTTCTTGCGAAGCATGGCGCGATGCTCATCGGTTGGAAAATCGAGGTTACGAGCAATCTCCTCCTGCAACTCTTTACTGAGATACATCGTCTGCCGAGATAAATACCAGCTACGAATGCTTTCAATCTGAAGATACGACAGATTGAAGATGATCATCATCAGACAGATGATAGCGTAGAAGCCAATGATTACCTGAACACTCATGATTCATCACCTGACACAGCCTCAGCAGCGGCCTTGCGCGCCGCCTCCTCGGCGGCGGCGACTTCCGGACTGTTTTCTGCGAGCAGGGCCTCTGGGCTCACATCGTTAGCCCAAAGCTGCTGCATGATGAAATAGCTTTCCTTAAGGCGCTCGTGGTAGGTAACGGTTTCTCCCCAGCCGACCATCTTCTTGCTGAACAACGAGATGGTGTCATCCCCATCACCAATACCGATATACATGGTGTCGAGCGACATGTTCTCTACACCGTAGTGCTCGTAGTAGTCATCATGAATCTGCATATCCGACGGGTTCGAGAAGTTCAGCAGCTGCCAAGGGATCTTGATCTCGACGAAACCGCCTCCGAAACAAAAATCAGCAAGAGAGTTGTAATCTTTGTTAGCAGGATTAGCGTTGCCGTACGTCAACTTTCCGGTTTCATACGACTTGTAGAAGTACTTATCCGTGACAGGAATCTTGTCATCCGGAACGGCGTTCTTAATGACTGACGTGTCCGTCAACGTCTGGAGCAGCAAATCGATATGCATAAAGTTCGATGAATCGGAAGCCGGGATGTCGATATATGGGTCCTCACCGGTCATCGCACGAAGCTGCATGGCTCGGAGAACTTCGTATCGCTCTTGGACAAGGACACGGCTGTTATTCTTCCCATCGAGAACGATAAGGAAGTCTGCCGCTCTATCAAAGGTGACATGGGGGTTAATGGAAGTTTTCGACCCGCTCTTCTGTGTCGTGTCGATAGGCAGATAGAGCTTGGTGCCCTCGTTTACATCTGAGCCTTCGACCATGAAGTAGATGAACTTCTCATCGTATTTCATCGACAAGGTTCGCCCGTCGGAAGTACCGATGATGTCGTCTTCAGTCCACTCTTCCCTATCCTCATCGACATAGCTTTTGCTGCGATCGTTGCCCGGATCGAAGGACATCAATCCGAAGTACTGCTCATTCGTTTGGTAGTCGCTCCAGAACGGCGTTTCAAGCAGATCGACATTCGCCATGGTGTTCCATGTACGCTTGAACCATTCATCCTGCCAAGCGAACACGCAGCAACCCGAGCAGCCTGCAGTCATAATGTCGTCGTAGCAGCGAACCAGAGCCAAGCCCTGGTCGGACTCGCTCATGCTTCCCTGATTACGGTTTGTGTTTGCGTCTACCTGGGCCGAACCGCGCGCGCTCGGAATTCCGAACTCCGAGATTACCACTGGCATAGTGTGGTAATCGGCAAGAGTCTCAAGATAGGCGAGATACGTGTTGTTGTCACCGTACTTATCAACATAATTGGCGTACTGCGGCAGATACTGTAGATAATCGGGATAGTAGGGATAGATGTGGTACGAAGCGAACATTCCCGAAACGAGAGCATCTTCAGCAACGATGTTCTCCACATCGACCTTCGTGTACTTCTCGAAAAACACCTCGATGGCGCGAGGGTAATCGAAGGGGTCCGTGGTGGCCCAGTTGCTGAAAGCAAGCAGTCGCTGCTCTTTATACCGCGCCGCCTCGTAGTTCAACATGTCGTCGCCGACTTCGGCAAGCATGATCTCGAACGCGCTCGCATCAGACGTGGTGCTGATGTATTTGCCATGGTAGGAGCCAATGAGCTCGTTCGAGTTGTCGGTATAGGCGACAGTCGGTGCTTCCCACTCGACGCCGATGATATAGCCGAGAACCCACTCTGAGACGTCATATACGAACATACCCGATGCCGTAAGTCGGCCGAGCTCAACCCAGCGACGTCCATGAATGACGTCTACGACGGTTCGGCAGTCGGAGATGAAGCGGTCCTTGTAATCGGGATCGAATCCGTCCATATGGGAATTCTGGTTATAGTCGTCAATCCAGACGCCATGAATCAGATAGAGCGGGTCAGGGTTGTCAGTGTTATATTCCAGCAAGGCCTCATAGAATGATGGACTCTGGAGAATGTAGACGCGAACGGTATTCGCGCCCATCTCCTTGATGAGCTTGAACCACCTGAGATACGTATCCTTATCGATAGCATAATCGGTCGCGAAGTGACCCGGGATACCGATGCCCATATCGACGCCGCGAATCTCAAAGTCTTCCCAGCCGTCACCGGTGTTTATCTGGATTGTTTTATCCTCGGTCCGAGACCATGTTTCCAACGGGGCATTAGGATTGAGATCGATCACGATAGTGGTGCCGAAATACAGGAATGCGAGGAACATCGCCACGACCGTCATAACGGCGACCGAAATAATAAATCGTTTCACGGCACCTCCTTAGTGGTTGAATTTCTTAACAGCCGATTCGTGCGAATACTGACGAAGGTTCTCGATGTACCTATCAAGCCAAGCACCACGTGAAGTAATAAATGTCTTAAGATCTGAGACTGCTTCTTCAAAATTCTTTGGGCGTCTAGATTCAGGATCGATGGCGGTATCTTCAGGGGACTCCATCGCCCATCGATTAGCATCTCGCTGAACAGCGGGTCCAAGATAGTCAGCGACTTCATCGATCATTTGGAGCCAACTTTGATCAGACATGACACCTTCACGAAGGTCTCTATATCTGTCAATGACAAGCTTGCAGAACTGCTCATCTTTAAACAGCATATAATACCAATTGCGTTCAATGAGATAAAACTCATTAACAGGGGTTGGGTCTTGGTAGTTATTAAAAGTATTGTCGTAATCCCAAACTGGACCAAGAGTCACAAGGCCACGAATGTCTTTAAATAAGTAAGTGGAATACGCGCTGAAATCATCGTTAATTACAAACTCATTGAGCACGAACAGGTCAACGAAGCTTTCAACGTCAAGAGTTGTCCAATACCCGTATTGGGCAGTATCGTAGTCATATGAATACAGAGCCTTCTCCCAATCGCTAACATCTTGTTCAATGTACCTTCGCTGCGCCTCTGTCAATGTGGTTTCATTAGGATAAATAATATCCAGATAGTTGATAGACCTACGCGTATACAGGAGAAAGTCAGAAATTGTGGTGCTTGATGAGGCTGTTTCGTCAAGCGCAATGATATAGCTGGTTTCAGCTTGATTCGGATCAGATTCATTTATCTCAACACGACCTTCCTCCATCTTGATGGTGGAAACCGCAAGGTAAACGCCCTGATATTCATTATTAAGATAGAGTTCAAAGTATCGTACATCAGGAACATATTCACTCATGTATTGTCCTGCAATATTGTATGCAATATAGTTCCTCATTAACGACTTATCGACCGCTGGTCCATGCAAGGCCCAAGTTTCACTCTCCTGCATTCCCAAGAGGGGTAAGTTGTTGTCAGTCCCGTCTTCATTAATGAGAGTAATTGCAAAATTATGCTTATCAAACAATCGCGAGGAATTGCCTCTGACGCGAATAAGACAGTTGCTAGTCAAGTTAGGTTCATCGGACAGCCTATTCGCTGAACCTTCTGAATCAAATTGTTGTAAAGATGCAACAACCGTATCAGATCCATCAGCAGCAGGTTCAGGGACCGCGATCTTGTTTTCATCACGAATGACACGGCCGTCCGCATCGTACATCGGGCCGCCGGGAATCTTCTGGCCACCGGTGTCAATCGAGATGATGGGTAAATGCGTAGCGAAGGTGGCAGGGTCGGTATTCAGCGACGAGGCAGCAGCCTGATCCTCGGCAGAAAGATCAGAAAGCTGCTGCGACGTCTTATGCTGCAGCACGCGATTCTCGTATTCATTTCGTTCCGCAATCTCCCAGGTCGCGAAATGGGCGAAAACCGCTACGGCGATCAGCGCGAAACTGGAAAGAATGACAATGATACGTGTACGCATATAACCCCTGATATCTTAGCTGCCGATCTCGTCGTTCTGCGCGACGATGTTCACGTAATCGATGTTCTCGAGCTCATACAGACGGTCGGTGAGCGACGGTCCGCCGGGCTTCTGGGCGCGATCGAGTGCGCCCTTGCTGATCTCGTAGATGAGCTCAACGGAATCTTCAGTCGTATTCTTGACGCGCAGCGAAGCCTTGTTGCCGAGATACTCGTAGATACGACCCTGGACCTCGACCTCGCGGATCCGGGCGGCGCGCACGATGATCAGCGTGCGGACGTCATTGCGGATACGACCGAGCAGCAGCATAAGCAAGAACACGACGGCGCTGCCGACGGCAGCGGCCAGGAACTGCGCGACACCGCAGCAGATGCCGCAGATGATCGCCCAGAAGATATAGGTCGTGTCGCGGGCGTCCTTGATGGCAGTGCGGAAACGCACGATGGACAGGGCACCGACCATACCAAGGGACAAAGCGATGCTCGAGCCGATGACCATCATGACGGTGGTGGTCAGAACGGTCAGCGTCACCAGGTTGACGTTGAACTTCTGAGAGTAGATCGTTCCCGCATGGGAAACCCAGTAC
This sequence comes from Collinsella sp. An271, assembly GCF_002159695.1. Taxonomy (NCBI): domain Bacteria; kingdom Bacillati; phylum Actinomycetota; class Coriobacteriia; order Coriobacteriales; family Coriobacteriaceae; genus Collinsella; species Collinsella sp. An271. The sequence goes on from NZ_NFJE01000001.1 coordinate 127,467, forward strand.
GAGAAGAAGATGGCGAGGCCCAGGCATGCTGAGATGATCACGCGTAGCGCGGCGTCCTCGAAACCGATTACTGAGGCGGAGCCCTCAAGCAGCTGATAAAGTTCCTGTCTCACGTTGTTTCCTCCCTAGAATTGATAACCCATGGTGATGTCACGGCTCAGACAGTACTTGCTCACTGAAAGCGGTCGCTTTGAGACCGAATTGATGGCGTCTTTGATGTAGCTCAGTAAGAACCCGTTGTACTTGACCTCGAGAATCACGTTGAACGGGTCGAGCACCGGATGCAAGCAGAGATTCTCATCGAACGGGTTGACGTTGGCCTCCGTGGCCCGCACCTCGGTATCGAAGGTAATGCGGATGCGGTTCTCCTTCGCCACAAACGCCTGGCGCTTGTACTCGACGATGGCCTTCGGCTTGTACCCATTGATGGTGATAAGTGAGTACATCTCTGACGCGAAGGTCTCGGGGCGCTGAAGCATCCAGCCCATATCTCCCTTGACCAGGGCCTGAGCCTCTTCACGATTGAGCGGAAGCGAACGCTTCATCTGGTCGTCACCCTGCTTCTGCTTGCATTCGAGCAGGGCGAAATCGCCTGCAGGATCGTACAGGCGCAGACGCACCTTACGGCGCGGATCGGTACCGAAGAGCTTCTCGACAAAATCCCGATCGTGCAGCGTGTCGAAGTACAGCGAGCGGATGCGGTACCCGCAGGAGCCGTTGTGCTCGTCTTCCTGCATGATGGCACCGAGCCGCCGCCTCAGCTTGACCGCGGTGACGGGATCGATGAGAAATTTCTTTTCCTGTCGCGTTACCTGGCGCAACGTCACTCCCCTATCCGGGGATCCGTTCAGGAGGTGCAACAAAGGGAGCATGCAGCCGATGCATGCCCGCAAATGACTTAATTGTCCGTGCATTCGGAGTTGGGCGCTTGGTCAGGGGTGCCGTCCCGCAACCTAGCGTACCTTGAGACTCCTGAAGGGAACCCGACCTATCCTTCCTCACATTTACCGTTGTACCTATAAAATATAGCATTGGTTGAGCGCCCTCACACCAGATATGGGGACAATTTAAGTTTCAAACCCCATCGCTTGAGGGATACTATGTTGGTATCCCTGCCCATTCCGGCTTTCGTTGCCAAAAGAGATGCTTTCATGAAAGTTTCGGACTACATATTCAGTTTCCCGTTCGCACGCCTGAAGACCTACTTCCGTGAGGCGCGCGATGAGATCGTCGAGGCGAACCTGAGCTATCTTCGGTTCGCCTCGACGGCCACCTTGGTCCTGCTTATCCTGAACCTCTTCCTGGCGTCTCGCCTTATCCGAAACTGGACGCCGAGCGTATACCATATCGCGTTTCTGCCGGCCATGCTCGTGTTCAGCATCGTCACTTGGTTGCTGAAGAATAAGCGGGGCCTCTCGTCACGCGCCATCATGGTGCTCACCGTGGTGTTCGAGGTCGTCCTGTATGGATTCGTCATCGCTATCGACACGATCGGCTCCCCCGATGCGCCGAGCATCTTCGTGCAGCTGGTCTGCGTGGCGCTTCCCGCCGTTTTCATCCTGCCGCCGTGGATCTCATACGGCCTTGTGGGGTGCGCTGAGCTCGCCTGCTTCATCATGACGCACTTCAAGAACCCCTTTATCGCGCAGTACGACGTCTTCCAGCTGTTCGTGGGGCTGCTGTTCTCCATCTGCGTATCTCAGCTCGTGATGAGCTACAGGCTCGACACCTATGACATGAGGGCGAAGTACGAGGGCCTGAGTGTGCGCGATACGCTGTCCAACCTGTACAACAAGCGCGCGTTCTACGAGAAGGCGCATGCGTACCTGGAGCGCACGAACCCCTCCTCCACCTGCGCGATCGCGTTTATCGACCTCGACGACTTCAAGGCCGTGAACGACACGCTGGGCCACCGTGCGGGCGACGAGATCTTGATCGGCATGGGCAATATCCTAAGCGAGCTGTTCCGCCCGAACGACATCATCTGCCGGTTCGGCGGCGACGAGTTCCTGATCCTGTTGGATGGACTCGTCGATGAGCGGATCATCCGGCGCCGCTTCAGCTTGGTGCTCGACCGGTTCGCCATGAAGAGCCGGGAGCTCGCGGGCAGAAAGCTCACCTGCAGCGTCGGCGTCGTGTGCGCCGAGAACATCGACGTGAAGCTCGACAACATGGTCGCCATGGCGGATATCGCCCTCTACGAGGCGAAGCACGCCGGCAAGAACAACATCGTCATCACCTGGACCACGTCGCTTTCCAACTAGCGATCATTCGGGGACGGAGTAAATCTGATCACAGCAGCGCTGTGATCAGATTTACTCCGTCCCCGAATGATCAGCCCAGGGCCCCTCTGTGGGGCCCTGGGCGAAAAGGGGGAAGGCTAGCGCTTCAGCTTCGCGTGGGCGGCGGCGAGACGCGCCACGGGCACGCGGTAGGGTGAGCAGGACACGTAGTCCACGCCGGCCACGTTGAAGAACTTCTCGATGGACGCCGGGTCACCGCCGTGCTCGCCGCACACGCCGAAGTGCATATCGGGGTTCGCCGCACGGCCCTTCTCCACCGCCATGCGGACGAGCTCGAGAACCGCGTCGTCGATCGTCTCGAAGGGGTTGGCCTTGAGGATCTTGCGGTGCAGGTAGATGGGGATGAACTTCGCCTCGGCATCGTCGCGGGAGAACCCGAACGCCGTCTGCGTGAGGTCGTTGGTGCCGAAGCAGAAGAAGTCGGCGTGGCGGGCGATATCGTCGGCAACCAGGCAGGCGCGCGGAAGCTCCAGCATGGTGCCGACCGGGATGTCGAGCTTGACGCCGCAATCCCGCTCGACCTCTGCGATCACCTGTTCGATGATCTCACGCGTCTGCACGTGCTCTTCGGTGATGGCGACCAGCGGGACCATGATCTCGGGCCGCGGATCATAGCCATCCTTGATGAGCTGAGCCGTGGCCGTCGTGATCGCGCGCACCTGCATGAGCGGCAGATCGGGATACACGACGGACAGGCGAACGCCGCGAAGGCCCAGCATGGGGTTAGACTCCGACATGGCGTCGATTCGACGCAGACGGTCGCGAAGAGCGGCCAGCTCCGCCTCATCGGCTCCATCGGATTCGCGCTTGGCTATCGAGATCTCAAGCGCGCGCGGATCATCAAGGAACTCATGCAGGGGCGGGTCGATGAGTCGGATGACCATCGGGCGCCCGCTCATCGTCTTGAGCATCTGGACGAAGTCCTCCGTCTGCACGCGCAGCAGCTCCTGGAGCGCCTCGGCGCGCTCGGCATCATCATCGGAGAGGATGTAGGTCTGGATGATGTTCTTCCGATCTCCGAGGAACATGTGCTCGGTGCGGCACAGGCCGATGGCCTCGGCACCGAAATCGAGCGCGAGCTTGGCATCTGCGGGGTTGTCGGCGTTGACGCGAACATGGCAGGGACGTCCGCCATCCTCGGACAGGCGAATCTCGTCCGCCCACGCGAGAATTGTCTCGAGGTCTCCGGTCATCTCCGCGGAGACCAAGGGAACGGCCCCGGCAACGACGATACCCGTCGCGCCGTCGATGGAGATGGTGTCGCCCTCATGCAGCACGATTTCCGTGCCGGAGACGCGAACCTCCTTCTTTGCGGCATCAATCTGGAACGCCTCGACACCGCAGACGCACGGCGTGCCCATGCCGCGCGCGATGACGGCGGCGTGGCTCGTCTTCCCGCCATGGCTCGTGAGGATGCCCTCGGCCGCCACCATGCCCTTGAGATCGTCGGGATTGGTCTCCCAGCGCACGAGCACGACGGGATGTCCCTCGGCAGCGCGGGCGACGGCATCATCGGAAGAGAAGACGATCTCGCCCACGGCGGCACCGGGGCTTGCGTTCAGGCCGCGCGCCAGGATGTCGAGCTCGGCGCTCGCATCGAACTGCGGGTGCAGCAGCTGATCGAGCTGCGCGGGATCGACGCGCCCGACAGCCTCCTCGCGCGTGATGAGCCCCTCGTCGACCATGTCGATGGCGATCTTGAGGGCAGCGGTCGCCGTGCGCTTGCCGACACGGGTCTGGAGCATCCACAGGCGCCCCTGCTCGATGGTGAACTCGATGTCGCACATGTCGCGGTAATGGTTCTCCAAGACCGTGAAGACGCGCTCGAGCTCCGTACCCGCCTGCTCGAGGCCTTCAACCGTCTTCAGGTCGGAGATGGGCTCGGTGTTCCGGATGCCTGCCACGACATCCTCGCCTTGAGCGTTGACAAGGAAGTCTCCGTAGAACTCACGTGCCCCGTTGGCGGGATTGCGCGTGAAAGCGACACCGGTCGCAGAGGTCGCTCCCTTGTTGCCAAACACCATGACCTGGACGTTGACGGCCGTGCCGAGGTCGTCGGGGATGCCGTTTTGCTTGCGGTAGAGGATGGCGCGCTCGTTCATCCAGCTGCCGAAGACGGCCTGGATCGCCAGGCGGAGCTGCAAAGCGGGATCTGCCGGGAAGACGATCTGGCCGTCGACGAGGAGCTCCGGATGGTCGGTCGCGTCCACATGCTCGGAGAAGATCTGCTTGAACTCGGCGACGAGCTCTTCGAGATCCGCGGCGGAAAGCTCGGCATCGCTTCGTACCCCTGAGATGAGCTTCTTCTGCGTGATGGCGTTCTCGAACAGCTCGGCATCGACGCCGAGCACGACATCGGAGAACATCTGGATGAAGCGGCGATAGGAGTCCCAGGCGAAGCGCGGGTTTTCGGTCTGCGCGATGAGACCCTGGACGGATGCATCGTTGAGTCCGAGGTTGAGGACCGTGTCCATCATGCCGGGCATGGAGAACGGCGCGCCGGAACGGACGGAAACCAGCAAGGGGTCGGCCGGATCGCCCAGGCGCTTGCCCATGCGGCGCTCGAGATCCGCCTCCGCCTCGGCGATCTCATCGAGAGCGCCCTCCGGCCACGTGTTGCCGGCAGTTGAATACTCCACGCAGGTCTGGCAGGTGATGGTGAATCCCGGAGGCACGGGGAGCCCGATGCGGGCCATTTCGGCCAGGTTGGCGCCCTTGCCGCCTAGGATGTAATTCATGCTTGAGGAGCCCTCGGTCACATCGCGTCCATGCTCGTCCGTGCCAAAGCGATAGATCCGCTGCTGTGCGCTCACGATAATCCCCTTTCTCGCGTACCCCCGTACGCACTATCGTGGTAACTGCCGGACGCCCATCCGCATCCGGTACCGGATATCCTAGCCGTTCGAGGGGCTGCGCAATACGGCACGACGCACGTTTAGCCAACTGCGTAACTGGTTTAGTACCAGTCGATAACGGTAAAAGGTTTAAGCATGGAGTCTTAGTATGTGTACCATGGTGATACCATGCAGCGATTGTTTCACAATGGTTTCCGTACCTTCCCAGGCAATGCAAATCAGGGGACGTACCTGTTTCTTGCATACATGCAAGAAACAGGTACGTCCCCTGATTTGCATGCATGATGGTTAACGGTTGCGGCGTTTCGCTCGGGCTTCCTGGACCGCTTCCAGGTGCCCGATGATCTCGGCGGCGGATTCCTCGATCGCCTTGTTGTCCGTTCTAACGACAAAGCAGCCGAGGCGCTTCATGAGTGCCCGTGCCTCCTCAAGCTCATGCGCGATGGCCTCTGGGTCCGCATAAGACGAAGCGACGGCCCGGGTCATGTTGTCACCGAGCCGGCTGTCGCGGATGCTCGCGATGACATCGGTCGTCGACAGCAACCCGAACAGCCTCATGGGGTCGACGGCGTAGATCGAAGACGGCGGCTCCATACCGTGCGCCAAAGGGATGTTCGCGACCTTGTAGCCCTGGAACGCGAGGTACATGGACAGCGGCGTCTTCGAGGTCCTGGAAACGCCGAGCAGCACGATGTCGGCATCAGAGAGATCCTCGGCTCCGCGACCATCATCATGTTCGACGAAATACTCCATCGCCTCGATGCGATGGAAGTAGCGCTCGTCGGTCCGATGTATGGTGCCGGGGGTACCGGCGGGATCCATGCCGAGCAGATCGGAGATGGTGTTGAGCGCCGATCCCAGCAAGTCGACCGATGGCACCCCGAGATGCTGGAGGGTGAAGGCGAGGTTGTCTCGCAGGCCAGGGTCGACGATCGTATAGAAGACGGCTATGGGCTCACCCGAAGCGATACATGGCGCGATATAGCGTTCAACCTGGCCGATGTCCGAAACTTTGGGTAGACGGGCGATCCGTATCGATCCTTCGGGAAATTGGCCCGCTGCGGCGAGCACCATCTCGCAGGCGGTGTCTCCGAGCGAGTCGGAGATGACGTGGACGGTGACGGATCTCGTCGGCTCTGTTCCCATGGCGCTTCCTTTCCGAAAACCAGTGGACCACCAGTATCGCACGGCCGGAAAGAAAAACGCGGCGGACACCCGCGAAGGGTATCCGCCGCGCTGGGAGGATTCGTGCCGAGGCGCTTACTTCTTCTTGGCAAGCGCGCCCATGTCGGCGATGTCGGTGAAGACGGCCTCGAAGCGGTTCAGCAGGCGCAGGCGGTTCTCGCGGAGGGCCTGGTCGTCATCCATGACCATGACGTCATCGAAGAAGCGGTCGATGGGCTCACGCAGAGCGGCGAGCCCGGAGATGACCTCCTTGAAGTCCTTGTTGCCCAAGGCGATTCGAACGTACTCGAGCGCAGCGTCGGTGGCATGCATGAGCGTGCGCTCGGCATCGCCCATGATGGACTCGTCGACATCGATGCCAAGGTCCGAGTCGGCGAGGTGGCTTGCACGCGCGTACGCGGTGGCAAGGTTCTCGAACGTATCGGGATCGCTCTCGCGCGCGTTCTCAAGCTCATGGGCCAGGGCGAAGTAGTCGACAGGCGCCGACACGGATCCGGCGGAAACCGCGGCGACCGTATCGGGGGCGATCTTCTCGTCACGAGCCATCTGCTCCATACGGCCCTTAATGAAGGCGCACACGGCGGCGCAGACGGCGTCCTTGTCGAAGGCGAGGCCCTGTTCGGCGTAGGCGTCGAGCGCGGGGCCCACAAGCTCCTCGTAGCCGCAATGCAGGCGCTCGCGGAGGATGTTCAGGATACCGATGGCACTGCGGCGCAGGGCGAAGGGGTCCTTGGAACCGGTCGGCGGCTCGTCGATGGCGAACATGCCTACGATGGTGTCGAGCTTGTCGGCCACGGCTACGATGCAGCCCGCGATGCCCTCGGGCAGGTCGTCGCCGGCGAAGCGGGGGCGGTAGTGGTCACGGATGGCGGAAGCGACCTCATCGCTCTCCCCTGCGGCCTTGGCGTAATAGCCTCCCATGACGCCCTGCTGGCTAGTGAACTCGACGACTGCGGAGCTGACGAGGTCGGCCTTGGCGAGATGGGCGGCGCGCTGGGCGTCGGATGCCGCATGGGCCCCGATGTGGGCCGCGCTGGCGATGGCGAGCGCAAGATCCTCCATGCGCTCCGATTTCTGCAGGACGCTGCCGAGCTTCTCCTGGAAGGCCACGTTCGCGAGGCGCGCGCGGAACTCCTCCATCGGAACCTTGAGGTCCTCGTCGTAGAAGAACTTCGCGTCGTACAGGCGGGCGCGGACCACGCGCTCGTTGCCGTCGACGATGCGCTCGGCGTTCTCGGGCCGGCCGTTGCCGACGACGACGAACTCGCGCGTCAGCTGGCCCTGCGCATCGTAGATGGGGAAATAACGCTGGTTGGACAGCATGGACTCGCAGATGATCTCGTGCGGGACGTGCAGGAACTCCTCGTCGAAGGTGCCGACGAGCACGGTCGGCCACTCGCAGAGGTTCACGACCTCGTCGAACACCTTCTTGGGCATGTCGACGCGCGCTCCCCCGCGCTCGGACTCGATGGCCCGGACGCCCTCGAGGATGACCTCGCGGCGGCGCTCCTCGGACAGCACGCCGTTCTCCTCGAGCACCCGCTCGTAGGACTCGGGATTCAAGACGACGTGGTCACCGGGGCCGAGCACGCGATGGCCGCGCGTCGTGTTGCCGCTCTTCACGTCGGCGTAGCTCACCGGGACGACCTCGTCGCCCAGCAGGGCGCAGATCCAGCGGATGGGCCGCACGAACGTCTCGTGGGTGGAGCCCCAACGCTGGCTGCGGTAGTTCGGCCACTCAAGGTCGGAGATGATGGAGCGGCAGAGATCGGAGAGCAGCGGCAGGGCCGGCGCGGCGGGAATGTCCTTCTCGGCGAAGACGTACTCGCGGCCGTCGGTGTCGACGCGGCGCGCGAGCTCAGAGGCGGCCAGCCCGCACTTGCGGGCGAAGCCCTCGGCGGCCTTCGTGGGGTTGCCGTCCGCGTCGAAGGCGATGTTGGCGGCAGGGCCGCGCTTGACCTCGTGGATGGCCTCGGTCTCGGTCGCGACGGTGGTGAGGATGGCGAGGCGGCGGGGCGACGAGATGACGCGGATGTCGCCGTGTGCGAGCCCGGCTCCGTCAAGCCCGGAGGCAGCCAGCTTGGGAAGCTGCTTGACCGCGTTCATAAGCGGCGCCGAGGGCATTTCCTCGGTGCCGATCTCGAACAGGAAACTGCGGGTTTCAGCCATGTTAGGCGACCTCCCCTTCCGTAGTGTCGGCGCCGGCGACCTCGGCGAGGTACGCCTCGCAGCAGGCCTTGGCGACCGTGCGAACGCGCAGGATGTAGTTTGCGCGCTCGACGGCGGACAGCGCGCCGCGCGCATCGAGGATGTTGAACGCATGGCTGCACTTCATGACGCAGTCATAGGCCGGAAGCGGGAGCTTGGCCTCAAGGCAGCTGTGGCACTCGCGCTCGTAATCATCGAACTTCTCGCGCATCATCTCGACGTTGGCGACCTCGAAGTTGTATGCAGAGAACTCACGCTCGTTCTCGAGGAAGACGTCGCCGTAGGTCATGGGCGTGCCGTCGGGCAGATAGCTCCAGACCAGGTCGTAGACCGAGGTGACGTTTTGGACGTACATCGCCAAGCGCTCGAGACCGTAGGTGATCTCGACGGGAACGGGATCGACTTCGATACCGCCGACCTGCTGGAAGTACGTGAACTGCGTGACCTCCATGCCGTTCAGCCAGACTTCCCAGCCGAGGCCCCAGGCGCCGAGCGTCGGGCTCTCCCAGTCGTCCTCGACGAAGCGGACGTCATGGTCCGCAGGATCGATGCCGATGGCCTTCAGGGAGTCCAGATAGAGCTCCTGGGAGTTGGCGGGACTCGGCTTGATGAGGACCTGGAACTGATAGTAGTGCTGCATGCGGTTGGGGTTCTCGCCGTAGCGGCCGTCAGCGGGACGGCGGCAGGGCTGCGCATAGCAGGTGCGCCACGGCTTGGGACCGAGGCTGCGCAGCGTCGTTGCGGTGTGGAACGTGCCGGCACCGACCTCGGAATCGTAGGGCTGCATGATGACGCAGCCATGGCTTCCCCAGTACTGCTGGAGACGGAGGATAATCTCCTGGAAGGAGAGGGCGGAATTTTCCATCCTTACATTCCCCTCGACGATACTGTTCATACGGTCAAGATGATAGCTTATACGCCTGGCTGTAGATGGAAAAATAGGAGCTGGCACCTTATTCCCACGCGTTCGGGTTCTAAGGCGGAGCCGATCAACGGTACCGTCCTTCCTTCTATGGGGCCGGAAGGCCACCGGATGCCTGCGCCCCCGAGGAAAGTGGCTGAAAATTTCTGTTTTGCTGTAAGCAGGCTCAGCTGAAGTCGTTCGTTCTGGCCGTAATGCCCACATTGGCCGCTTATGACGAGGGCGCCATGACTCAGAATGACTCATATGCGGCATCGGCAAAGGGTAGGATGGCCCCAACGACGGGTTTCAGGCCCGATCGCACGGCATCGCTACAGCAAAATAGAAATATCTAGCCACTTTTGCCCGAAGGAGGGATCTACGCGGGGCGGGCAATCGCTGCGCATCGTGGGGCCAGGCCTCTGTGGCAAAGCTCGATCACCGCCTTTACCAGGCCACCCGCTAACAGGGCCCAGTAACAGTACCCCGAACTGCGAGAGAGGGCCGTTCAAGGGGCCCTCTCTCGCAGTTCGGGGTACTGTTACTGGGTACCGTTGCCGGGTAATCCCATAGATTTACCGATGGCCGGGGCACATCGGAGCATTAATCAACAGTTCTACAGGGTGCCGATGCGGTTGAGCGGCCAATAGCGGAAGACGACGACACCGATGACCTCGCTTTGCTCAACGGGCCCGAAATACCGGGAATCGGCGGAGTTCTCGCGGTTGTCCCCCATCACCCAGATGCAGCCGTCGGGCACCGTATAAGGATAGGACAGCTGGACGCCCTCCGCCTGGCTTGCGAGCGGGTAGGACGAACCCTGCGTGTAGGACTCGTCGAGCTGCTGCCCATCGACGTACACGCGCCCCTCGATCAAATCGACGGTCTGGCCCGCCGTCGCGATGACGCGCTTGACGAGGATGTCGTGGTCCGAGCTCGCATCGGGGTTCGAGAACACGATGATCTCACCGGGCTGCGGCATCTGGCCGAGCTCGGTGGTGACCTTTTGCGCAAAGACCTGGTCGCCGATCTCGATCGTGTTCTCCATCGATCCGGTGGGGACCATATAGGGCTCGATGACAAACGTGCGGACGAGCATCCACGCTGCGAGCGCGATCGCGAATACGACGACCCATTCGATGATGTCGCGGACTGTTGAGTTGGCGTGCGGTGTCACGAGCGCTCCCTACTCGGTAGATGTTGGTGCTTTCGCACTATGATAGCGTTCGATGCACTCCTGCGCGAAAGCGCGTTCCTTGTCAGTGAGGCCGGCGCCTTCGATGAGGTCGGGACGCCACCGACAGGTGCGCTCGATCGCGTTCGCGCGTCGCCATGCGTTGACCTTGGCGTGGTCTCCCGAGAGGAGCACGTCGGGAACGCCCTTGCCGCGGAAGTCGGCGGGCCTGGTGTACTGGGCGTACTCCAAAAGACCGCCCTCGACGCCGCCCGAGAACGATTCGTCGACGTTGGACATCTCGTCACCCAGCGCACCGGGAAGCAGGCGCACGACGGCGTCGGCGACGACCATGGCGGCGAGCTCGCCGCCGGTCAGCACGTAGTCGCCGATCGAAATCCGCTCGTCGGCATAATCGTAGGCCCGCTCGTCCATCCCCTCGTAGCGGCCGCAGACGAGCAGGATGCGATCGTGTGCGGCCAGGCGCTCGGCGGTGCGCTGCGTGAACGGCTCGCCGCAGGGCGTGAAGAAGATCGTATGGGGATGAGGCCCCGTCGATGCGATGTCCTCGATGGCCTCAGCGAGGGGCTCGACCTTCATGAGCATGCCCTGTCCCCCGCCGTAGGGCTCGTCATCGACGGTGCGATGGCGGTCGTGCGTCCAATCGCGCAGGTTGTACGCCTCGAACTCGAAAATGCCCGCCCGGCGGGCGCGGCCCAGGATGGAGGTCGACATGACGGGCTCGAACATCTCGGGGAACACCGAGAGGGTCTCTATGCGCATGGGTCGTCCTTTGCCAGGGGTGCGTCGGAGTCGATCAGGCCGTCCATGATGCGCACGGAGATAGAACCCGTATCGGGAAGGCCGACGATGACATCTTCGATGGCGGGGATGAGCACTTCCCCATAGCGACCGCCTTGAACGACCCACACGTCGTTCGCGGGCGTCTCCATGACCTCGCTCAGCGTACCGAGCTCTCCGTAGCGCTCGTCGACAACGGGGCGTCCCACAAGGTCGTCAAACGCGCGGTCGAGCAGCCCGAGGTCCAAGTCGTCCTCACGGGCGAGCACGTAGCAGCCGGCAACCCCCTCCGCAGCGTCCAGGTCGTCGATGCCCGAGAACTTCGCGAGGCCGGATACCTCGTCGGCCTTCTCGATCGTGCAGAACCTGTCGCGCTTGAGCGCGGGCGGGGTAAGGGCGACGGTCATATGTTCATGTAAAAGGAAGGGAAGGCCCCGCAGAGCTTCTACGGAAACCTCCCCCTTGATGCCGTGCGGAGATACCACACGGGCGATGTTCCTATATGCGGTCGTCAAGGTTATCCCAGGACCTCCACCTCAACCGACGTGCCCAGTCGCGCTGCAAGAGCACGGGCGAGCGTGCGGATGGCCTTGATGGTGCGACCGTGACGGCCGATGACCTTGGCGACGTCATCGGTGGCTACGGAGACCTCGATGGTCGAGGATGCCTCACCGTCAATAACCTCAAGGCTGACAGCATCGGCGTCATCGACGATGTTGACAACAAGGTACTCGACCAGATCTGCGATGCGGTCGGAGATCATCTCCTCGCCCTCGAGATCTGTCATCTCATCGTCGATGCGCTCAGTGAGCTGATCGGACAATGTTACTCCTCGGTGGCCTCAGCCTCGGCGGCAGCAGCCTCAGCAGCACGCTTGGCCTCCTCGGCCTCCTTGGCAAGCTGCTTCTTGGACTTCTTGACCACGGTCTCGGTCTTGGGACCGGCCTCGGCGGCGCGAACGAGAGCGGCGACGGCGTCGGTGAGCTGAGCGCCCTTGGACTGCCAGTCGGCGATCTTCTCGAGGTCGAGGTTGATGGTCTTGGGGTTGGTCAGCGGGTTATAGCGGCCGACCTCCTCGATGAAGCGGCCGTCGCGGGGCGAACGGGCGTCGGCGACGACAACACGGTAGTACGGACGCTTGTGAGAACCGTGACGAGCGAGGCGGATCTTAACAGCCAATGAAAACTCCTCCATCTTATGCAGCACGTGCTGCACCAACAAACAAACAGTATGGAATAATACGCCAACAGCCCGAGCAGGTGAAGCCCGTGAGAGCGACTTCTTCGGTATGGCCGCAGGCAAATTCATATTTTGACCACTCAATCGAATAATGCAAGCCCTCCATGCAAAATCAAGATGAAACCGCTCGAAGTGAACTTTTGGGGACAGTCCCTTTTGATTCGCGATGGCGCATGTGCGCCATCGCGAATCAAAAGGGACTGTCCCCAAAAGTTCACTCGCACGGTATACTGAATCCATGAAAGGCGAACAGACATACGATTCCGAAGCGTTCGCCTCCGCGCTGTTCGGCGCCTGGAGGGGACCGGCTATCGGGTTGCTCGACCTCGATGCGTTCTTTGCAAGCGTGGAGCAGCTCGATCATCCCGAATGGCGCGGAAAGCCGGTCATCGTGGGCGGCAGCCCCGAGGAGCGGGGCGTGGTCTCGACGGCCTCCTATGAGGCGCGGCCCTATGGCGTGCACTCCGCCATGCCCTCCGCCCAGGCCAAACGGCTCTGCCCCCATGCGATCTGGACCCGGGGGCATTTCGATCGCTACCGTGAGATGAGCTCGAAGGTCATGGCGATCCTGTCCGACGAGACGCCGTTTGTGGACCAAGTCTCCATCGACGAGGCGTTTTTCGACATATCCCCGGGAAGGTACTCGTCCGAGAGCCCCGTGGAGATCTGCCGGCGCATCTCGCGACGCGTCAGCGAGCTCGGCGTGACGTGCTCGATCGGGCTCGGCTGCAACAAGACGGTGGCGAAGATCGCAAGCGAGCGCGACAAGCCGCGGGGCCTGACCGTCATCGTCCCCGGCACCGAAGAGGGATTTTTAGCCCCCTTGCCCGTCCGGGCCATGAGCGGCATCGGCAAGTCGGCGGAAGCGTCGCTAGCGCGCATCGGCATCCATACCCTCGGTCAGCTCGCGCGCGCCGACGTCCGCATCCTTCATCAGGTATTCGGCGTCAACGCGGAGATGATGCAGCTTCGCGCAGCCGGTAAAGAGCACAGCTCCGTAACCCCGATCGATGCGCCCGACGAGGTGAAATCGGTCAGCAACGAGCGGACCTTCGGCGAGGACCTGACCGATCGCGCCGACGTGAACGCCGCGATCGCCCTGCTCGGGGAGTCGGTCGGAAGGCGTCTTCGCAAGCGCGGGCTCGCGGGGCGCACCGTGACGCTCAAGCTCAAGTTCTCCTACGGCAAGGGCAGGACCATCCAGCGCAAGCTCCCCCATCCCACCGACGACGAGAACGTGTTCGTCCCCGTCGCTTTAGAGCTGCTCGATTCCATCTGGACGCCCGGCATGCATATCCGCCTGGCCGGCTTGGGCCTCAGCGACTTCGATATGTCGGGAGGCGTCCAGACGGACCTGTTCTGCCCGGTCGACGAGCGCGGCGTCCAGACCAGCGATCGGCGCGAGCTGTCCGTGACCATGGAGAAGGTGCGGGAGAAGTTCGGCAGGGACGCCGTAGGCTTCGGTCGCGCCGCCCGCTTCCACGACGCTGTCGTGCGCAGGGACAAGTAGCGCGGGGACCTTCCGGACGATGCGCATCCACGAAGGGCCCGCGGCACGAATAATGCAAGGGTTGCGCCAACTCAGAAAAAAGGCCGGCTCGTGGCCGGCCATGAATCAGTCCTCGTAACGGGTGATGGGTGCATCGCCCCAAAGCTTTTCCAGGCGATAGTACTCGCGCGCCTCGGGCGTGAAGACGTGCACGAGAACCGAGCCGTAATCCATGAGGATCCATGTGCCCTCCTCACGGCCCTCGATGGAGAACGGGTGCTCGCTGAACGCCTTGGCAACCTTCTCCTCAACCTCATCGACGATGGCGTCCACGAGACGGTTGTTCGAGCCGGTGGCGATCACGAAGTAGTCGCACACATCGGAAAGCTCGGTGAGGTCGAGGACGCAGACGTCCTCGCCCTTCTTATCGGAAGCCGCCTGGGCGGCGACGGCGGCAACCTCCGCCGCCTCGATACCGGAGGAAGAGGCGGAAGCGGCCGTGCGGTCGGAGGACAGGCCGAAGCCCTCGAGCATGGCGTCGGCGTCGGCCGCAGACGCGGCCTCGGGCGTATCGATGATCTCGGTGTCAGACATACCGTGCCTTTCTAGCGCGCCAATTCAAGCGCATAGTGGTTGTAGATGGTGATAGCCGTCGGATACAGATATCTCCTCGTATCAATAACATACACGAGACCGCCGGCAAAGCACTCAAAGAACAGATGCGCAAGATCGAGTTTTCCGACCTGGGCGCGAAGCCTCTCCGCGTACGCGCCCTTGCGCATGGGCTCGATGGCGTCTGCCACGAACACGACCATGTCGAGGTCGGTCATGTCCTCGGCGCCGACGGTGTGCCGTGCAATCGCCTGGAACACGCAGGGAGGCAGCTCCCCGAACAGCTGGGGAAGCTCGATCGCGGCGACGGGACCGTGCAGGAGGGCGACGCTGTTGGCGGGAGAGCCGGCGACCTCGATGCCGTACTGAGCGGCGCGCGCGAGCAGTTCGGCCTCGTCGAGCACCTTGTCCCAATCGTGCACAAGGCCCGCCGCCTCGGCGAGAAACGGATCCACACCGTAGGTCTCGGCAAGGGACGCCGCCGTGCGCGCGACGCCGAGCGAATGGTTCCGGCGCTTGCGGTGGTCGGCCATGCGAACGTCAAGCATCTCGCGCATGCGGGCAAGATACGCCTGACGGTCTTCGATCTCGTAGAACTCTGATGAGGACAAGGCCCCTCCTCTTTTCCTTACATCTTCGCCACGCCGTCGACGCGCTCGACGACATGCCTATTGTACAGGCCGTTTTTCCGGATATACCCGATGACGGACTCGCTCGTCAGATATCGCACGCTCTTTCCGCGGCTGACGCGCTCGCGGATGTTCGACGAGCTGATAGCGAGGGCCGGGATCTCGATGTAGCGGACATCGAAGGGCACGCCCGAGGCGGATATGCGGGAGCGCGCCGTATCGATATCGTACCCGGGGCGCGTCGCCGCGATGAACGTCGCGAGCTCGGCCATCTCGGATGCATCGTGCCAGGTGACGAGATCGGCCACGGCATCGGCGCCCGTGATAAAGAACAGCTTCACGTTGGCCGGGTAGTGCTCGCGCAGCGCACGAAGCGTATCGATCGTATAGGTGACACCCTCCCGGTCGATCTCGAAGCGACTCGCATCGAACGCCGTGTTCGCCGCGGTCGCCAGCACGGTCATGGCGTAGCGGTCCTCGGCATCGGTCACGTCGAGGTCCTGCTTGAACGCCGGCTTGCCCGCGGGCATGAAGAGCACGAGATCGAGCGCGAGCGCTTCGCGCGCCTGCTCGGCGGTGACCAGGTGCCCGTAATGGATGGGGTCGAAGGTGCCGCCCATGATGCCGAGACGGTACTCCCGCTCGGGGTCGGCACCCATCTCGGGCAGGCGCGGCAAAGCGCTTTGAACCATGTCGCTACTCCCCTGCCAGCTCGTCGTCCTCGTACTCCTCGTAGACGCTCTCGTCCGCCCCCTCGTAGGCAAAGGAGTACCCCGAGATGCGCACCTCGTCTCCGGCTTCGCAGCCCGCGTCCTCGAGCGCCTTGTCGACGCCGATGCGCGAGAGGCGATGCTGAAGGTAGATGACGGCCTCCTCGTTCTCCCAGTCGGTCTGCACGCAGAGGCGCTCGACGCCCGTGCCCATGACGCGCCAGATTCCAGGACCCTCGCCGACCACCTGGAACTGGCGGTCGCGCTGATGGCGCCTGCGCTCCCACAGCTCGCTGAAATCCTCGGTGGGCTCGTCGGTCTCGGCGAGCTCGCGGCGCAGCTCGGCAACGCGTTCGCCGACGGCGAGCATAAGGGTCTGCAAGCCGGCTCCGGTCAGCGCCGACACCGCGAAGAACTCATGGCCGTCTTCCAGCACCGCCTCCTTGAGGCGCGCGACGCGCTCGGTCATGCCGCTCATGTCGCACTTGTTGGCGACGACGATCTGCGGGCGCTCGGCAAGCGCGGAGGCGTATGCGGCCAGCTCGCTGTTGATGATGCGGTAGTCCTCGACGGGATCGCGGTCCTCAAAGCCGCCGGCGATGTCGATGACGTGCATGATGAGCGCCGTGCGCTCGATATGGCGCAGGAACTGGTGCCCCAGGCCGCGGCCCTCCGCGGCGCCCTCGATCAGGCCGGGGACGTCGGCGACGACATACGAGTAGTCGCCGGCGCGGACGACGCCGAGATTGGGCACGAGCGTGGTGAACGGGTAGTCGGCGATCTTGGGGCGGGCGGCGCTCATGCGCGCGATGAGCGACGACTTGCCGACGCTCGGCATGCCGACGAGCGCCGCGTCGGCCATGAGCTTCATCTCGAGCTCGATCCAGTGCTCCTCGGCGGGCTCGCCCTTCTCCGCGAACGCGGGGGCGCGCCTGGTCGGCGTCACGAAATGGGTGTTACCTCGTCCCCCGGTGCCGCCGGGAGCGACGATGACGCGCTCGCCGTCATGCGTGAGGTCCGCGATGTCGAACATGACCTCCTGCGTGTCGGGATCGAGCTCGCGGACGACGGTGCCCATGGGGACCTTGAGGATCAGGTCCTCACCGTTTTTGCCGTCACGCCTAGAACCCTGGCCGTGCGTGCCGCGCTCGGCACGGAAATGGTGCTTGAAGCGGTAGTCGATCAGCGAGGAGAGCTGCGCGTCCGCCTGGATGACGACGTTGCCGCCGCGACCGCCGTCGCCGCCGTCAGGACCCCCTTTGGGCACATAGGCCTCACGGCGAAACGACATGCAGCCGGCACCGCCGTCGCCGCCTTTGACGTTGATGCGGCAGATATCTGTGAACTGGGACATCGCGGCCCCCTTTCGGGTCGATCTATCGATGCGTAGGTGCGCCGCGCGCCCGCGCGGCAGAAGCTGACACCATGATAAAAGAAGACCCTTGGAACTCAGTCCAAGGGCCTCCCTGAGATGCGTGATAATGAAGGGCAGCGGTTACGCGGTGACCTCGGTCGGACGGACGCTGACGCGGTGCTTGATGCCACGCGTGTACTCGACGGTGCCGTCGACGAGAGCGAACAGGGTGTCATCCTTGCCGCGACCGACGTTGGCGCCCGGGTGGATGTGGGTGCCGCGCTGACGGACGAGGATGGTGCCGGACGTCACGACCTGGCCGGCATAACGCTTGCAGCCAAGACGCTGGCCGCGGGAGTCACGACCATTACGGGACGAACCAAGGCCCTTTTTGTGTGCCATGTTGAACTACCTTCTTTCTACAGTTCGCGACTGCGCTACTCAGCCGTGGCCTCGGTCTCGGCAGCCTTCTTGGCGCGCGAGGTGGCCTGGACCTTCGTGATCTTGATACGGGTCAGCTGCTGGCGATGGCCCTGGGTGCGACGATAGCGCTTACGCTTGTGGAACTTGAAGACAAGCACCTTCTCGCCCTTGAACTGCTCGACGATCTCAGCAGTGACCTTAGCCTTCGCAAGCTTGGCAGGATCCGTGATGATCTTCTTGCCATCGTTCAGGAAGAGCACGGGGAGCTCGATCTTGGTGCCGACCTCGCCCTCGATCTTCTCGACGTTCAGAACATCATCGGTGGCGACCTTATACTGCTTGCCGCCGGTTGAAACGATTGCGTACATTGTTTTGCCCTTCATGCATCAGTTAGTGCAACAGCCGAATATCCTAACAGGTGGTGTATTGCGCGTCAACAGAGCACGTCAAGATATGCCCTGCTAATTCACAAGGACGGCACAGACGAGACGGTCAGAGGAGCAGCGGGTGTCTCGTCGGTACGTATCGGACTCAAGAGGGATCCGTCAGAATCTTCAACGTACTGGGCAGTCCGGCAGATAGCATAGCGCGAAATCGCCGCCAAATCCTGGATTCCCGTCGAAACGATAGGACCTTCACGTTTAACCTGAGGTGTAAGGCTTCTATCGAGCGCCGCGAGCAGGATCTCGGGCCGCAAGGACCCCTCGTTGCTGATACGCGTGTCGAGGAGAAGCTCGATGCCCCCTCCCTCGAGGTCGACGCAGGTGAATCCGACGAGCGTTCCGGCAAGATCGAGCACCTTGCGCTTCTTGCCGCGGGCGTAGGGGATCTCGCCGAGCCCGACGATGCCGTCGAGAAGCGCACGGACCTCGTCGGCGTCGAATGAGAACCCGTCGGCGCGCGTCAGCTCGATGCGGTACATGGCGCGCGTGATCTCCGCGGTCAGCGCGGGGGCGCGGACGTCGAGGTAGCATGCGCGCTGCGCGGCCAGGTCCGCAGGGGCCGACGCCGTCAGACGGGCGAGCGCTTCTCCGGCCGGCACGTACTCCGTCATGAACAGGTCGAAGTACTCCGCCTCGGACGAGGTGCCCACCGGCAGCGCCGAGGTGACCCCCAGGCGCATATGGGGGGAGAAGCCCTGCGTGACCGCATAGGGCAGCTGGGCGCGCCGGACGATGCGCTCGAGGGTGTGGAGCACCTCGAGATGGCCGAGATAGGCCAGGCGCCCGCGTTTGACATATTCGGTGCGAAGCCTGAACAGGCTCGCGGCGTTGGGATCGCTCATGCGCGCTCACCTGCCAAGATGTTGTCTGCGTGCAGGGTCTGGCAGACGCCGCAGCCCGTGCAGGACGTGCGCGAGCAGTCTGCCGTGGTCGTGCCCTCGAGGGCCTTGCGGTACTCGCGGAGCAGGTACCCGCGCGAGACGCCGGGGCTCACATGCTCCCACGGCAGCCGGGCGTCCAGATCGAACGGCTCGGTCGCCACCTCGCGCAGGTCGATGCCCGCCTCCGCGGCAGCTTCCTCCCAGCGGGAGAGGTCGAACTGCTCGGTCCAGGCGTCGAAGCGCGCACCGCGCCTCCAGGCGCCCAAGATCACCGGCGCGATATCGCGTCCGCCGCGCGAGAGGACCGCCTCGAGCAGCGAGGTGTCGGCGTCATGGTAGTGCACGCGCACGGCGCGGTTGCGCACGCTGCGCAGAAGCAGCTGCTGGCGGCGCTTCACCTCGTCGTCGGGGGTCTGCGCGCACCACTGGAACGGCGTGGCGGCCTTGGGGATGAAGACCGAGCAGGAGATGGACACCGAGACGCCACCGCGCTGAGCAGGCGGAACGACTTCGCGGGCGATCTCATAGGTGCGGTCCGCGAGGTTCGCGATGGCCACGATATCCTCATCGGTCTCGCTGGGAAGCCCCATCATGAAGTAGAGCTTCACGCGGCGCCAGCCGGCCTCGAAGGCCGCGCGCGTCGCGCGCTCGAGGTCGTCCTCGGTGACGTTCTTGTTGATGACGTCGCGCAGACGCTGGCTTCCCGCCTCGGGCGCGAACGTCAGGCCGCCCTTCTTCTCCCCCGCCACCTGCAGCGCCATATCGATGCCGAAGGAGTCGAGGCGCTGGGAGGGTATGGAGATGCGGATGCCCGTGTCGGCAAGCCGGCGGTTCAGGCGGGAGAGGACCTCGGGGCAGCACGAATGGTCGGTGGTGGACAGCGAGGTCAGCGACACCTCATCGTACCCGGTCATCTCCAGGCCGCGCATCACCGCGGAGACGATCTGGTCGGGCGTGCGCTCGCGCACCGGGCGGTAGGTCATCCCCGCCTGGCAGAAACGGCAGCCGCGCGCGCAGCCGCGCAGGACCTCGATGGACAGGCGGTCGTGGACGAGCTGGGCGAAGGGGACCACGGATTGGGGAACCGGGTCGGTGGCGCCGAAATCGGCGACGACGCGCTTGTGGACGACCTCGGGAACATCCTCCCCTGAGCGCGGGACGGTATAGCCGTGCGGGGTGCAGGCCTCGTCGTGCCGCACCTCGTAGAGGCTGGGGACGTACGTGCCGGGGATCTTGGCGAGCTCGCGCAGGATCTCGAGGCGCGTGGCGCCCGCGTCGCGCAGGCGCTCGTGGGCGCGGCACACCTCGACGATGTGCTCCTCGCCCTCCCCGATCAGGAACGCATCGATGAAGGGGGCGAGCGGCTCGGGGTTGTAGACGGAAGGGCCGCCGGAGATCACCAGCGGGTCGTCCTCGCCGCGGTCGGCGGCGTGCAGCGGGATGCCCGCAAGATCGAGCGTCTCGAGCATGTTCGTGCAGGCCATCTCATGGGGAAGGTGCAGGCCCACGACATCGAACGACGACAGCGGCGCCGCGCCCTCGAGGGACAGCAGCGGCACGTCGGCCTCGCGCATGGCGTCCGCCATGTCGATCCAGGGAACGTATCCGCGCTCGCAGGAGATGCCCTCCTGCTCGTTCAGGACGGCGTACAGGATCGCGATGCCCTGGTTGGGCAGGCCGACCTCGTAGACGTCGGGATACACGAGGCAGACGCGGTAGTCCGCCTCGGCAGACGAGCGCGTACCCCACTCGTGATCGATATAGCGGCTCGGCTTCTCCACGCGCGCGAGCAGGGGCTCGAGCTCAGGGAAGCGGTTCTCGTACGGTGTTCTCACGCGACCTCCGGATTCCAGTCGGTATCGATGTCAGATGCATCCGCACCCGTTCCAGCGACCCCCGAAACGACGCTGCGCGCGCCGCTGACGATCTTGCCCATGAGGTCGTTGACGGGCGTGTAGTCGACATCGTGCTCGTAGACCGCCATGAGCGCACGGCCGATGGCGACGGTGCCTCCCGCGGCGACAAGGCCCTTGACGACAAACCCCATGCGCGGCACCTGCTTGGTCGCCGCGCGCGCGGCGGCGCGCAGGATGAGCCCGGAACCGAGGACGCCCGCGACCTCGTAGGCGCGCTCGATGCGCAGCGGCTTGCCGAACACGGAGGCGAGGTCCAGCAGCATGCCGATCTGGGCGAGCGTCATGACCGGATAGTCGGCGCCGGGAATGAAGACGAGCGCGCCGGTGGCGAGGTTCGTCAGGGCGCAGGAGGTGATGATGCGGTTGGACGCGGCGACGCGCATGAAGGCGAAATTGGAGGCGAACGCCGTCATCTTCTCGGTGCGGTCGAGGATCCAGCGCGCGAGCGTCTCGAGCAGATGCGTCTTGTTCGTGGACGCGATCATGCCGAGCATGGGCGTGTCGGCCTGGATGAAAGGCGCCTCGACGCTGGACTCGCACACCACGACGGTCGGCGCGCCGGCGACCACGATCGCCTGGACCGCAGCCTGCAGATCGGCCGAACCGCACGTCAGCACGATGGAGATGTCCGTATCGGACTTGACGGACGTGGAGCCGGCGGAAAGCCTGGAGACGCGCACGATGGCGGACGTCGTCTGGGGAACGAAGGCCTCGCGGATCGTATCGATCAGAAACGGCGTCGCCGTGTCGTCGACGAAAACCGATACGCGCACCGGCTCATCGGAATCACGCAGGGTCGACACCCCCATCTTGAGCGCCTCTCCGATTCGATTGATGGGAAGGTGCATGCTTAAACCTCCTTATTGGTCTAGGCGGCCTTTGAGCGGGTACGCCAAATGGACTGGACGATGCCGACGTTGGCCATCTGCATGAGCATGGAGCTCGAGCCAAAGCTGATGAACGGCAGCGGGATGCCGGTGATGGGCATCAGGCCGATGCACATGCCGATGTTCTCGAGGATCTGGAACAGCCAGATGCCCACGATGCCGACGGCGGCCAGCTTCAAGAATAGCGAATCGGTGCGATAGGCGACGCGGATAGTGGAGAAGATGAGGACCGCGAACAGGGCGAGCAGGATGAGCGCGCCCACGAAGCCGAACTCCTCGGAGAGCAGCGCGAACACGAAGTCGGTGTGCGCTTCGGGCAAGAAGCCCTCGCCCGCCTGCGAGGCCGCGCCGATGCCCTTGCCGAAAAAGCCGCCGGAGCCGACCGCGATGAGGGACTGCATGAGGTTGTAGCCGGCGCCGGAAGTGTCGGCGGTGGGGTCGATGAAGACGAGCAGGCGGTTCATCTGGTACTGCTTCAGCAGCATGTCACGGCCGAAGATGCTGTCGACCACGGAGTCCGCGGCAAGGAGCAGCGCGACCAGGCCGATGAGGATCGCTATGGTCGACAGGACCCATTCCTTCTTGGGACCGCTCATCATGATGACGACGGCACCCGAGAAAAACACCACGAGTCCGCTGCCGAGGTCGCCGGCAAGCAGGATGCAGCCGAAGGGCACCGCGAGCATGCCGCAGAGCTTGACGTATTCGCGCACCGAGTCGATCTGGCCGTTGTACTGCGCGCCGAGCGCCGAGATGATGAATACCGTGAGGATCTTCGCAAGCTCGACGGGCTGGAACGTGAGGCCGATGAACGGGATCTGGATCCATCCGGTCATGCCCATGGCGTTATAGGACAGGCCGGGGATATAGGGAGAGAAGATGATCGCGATGTCGAGGACGAGCAGCGCGGTCGAAAGGTTCGCAAACCCCCGGAAATCGAACTTCCAGCATATGATGCCGAGGACGGCTCCCAAGCCGATACCGAGCAGATGACGCGAGAAGGACGCGTCGGCGATGGTGAGCGAGGCGGTCCAGATGACGACCGCTCCGTAGGCGATCAGGGCGATCGCAGAAAGCAGCACGGGGATGTTGATGGAGCGCTGAAACGAGCCGCGGGTCGCCGTCAGCGACTTGTTCACGCGCTTCAGGGATTCGGTTGAGGTGGCAGCCTGAGCCATAGTCCCTCCTTACTCGTTAGCGTGAGCCGTCGCCGGCGGTGGCGGCCGCCGTATCGGGCTGGTCGTATATGGCGCCGAGCACGTCGCGCACGCCGTACAGCGAGGAGTTGGAGCCGAAGCCGCCCTGCTCGACGAGGCAGGCGACGACGTATTTCGGGTTGTCGGCGGGCGCATAGGCAACAAACCAGCCGTAGTCGTCCTCACCGGTCTTCTGGCCGGTGCCCGACTTTCCCGCGACCGTCACGCTCAGGTTCGTGAAGTGGGAGGCCTGGGACGCGGACTCCTCGTAGATGACGCCGACAAGGCCGTCTTGCACGAGGTCGAGATCGGACTGCTGGCGGAACTCGCCCGTCAGGCGCTCCCTGGGCTCGTAGGTCACCGCGTCTCCCGAGCCGTCGCGGCTGACGGCGGACAGGAACACATGCGGCACGAACTCCTTGCCTCCGTTGGCGATGCCCGCGTAGGCGCAGGCGATCTGCAGGGGCGTCACGAGGATGTCGCCCTGGCCGATGACGATGTTGCACATGTCTCCGGGGTTCCAGGTGCGGTCGGCATCCTCCCAGTTGGAGAAGTAGTCGTACTTCCACTGCGCATCGGGGACGCGCCCGGAGCTCTCGCCGGGCAGGTCGACGCCCGTCGACTCTCCGAAGCCCCAGCGGCGGAACACCTCCTGCAGGCCCTCGGAGTTGTTCTCGGAGTAGTAGAAGCCCTTGCCGATCTCGTAGAACACCGTGTCGCACGACATGACGATGCCGTTGCGCAGGTTAATGGTGCCGTGGCCCGAGTGGTCCCAGCACCAGCGGCCGTTGCCCTCGCCCATGCCGGTCCACCAGCCCACGCAGTCGGTCGTCTGCGTCGAGGTGAAGATGTCGTACTCCAGCGCGGCGAGCGAGGAGAAGGGCTTGATGGTCGATGCGGACATGTACTCGCCGGCGATGGCGCGATTGATCATGGGGTGGCCGCCGTCGTCGCTGTTGAGCGCGCTCCAGTCGTCGTTGGACACGCCGCCGATGAAGACGGACGGGTCGAACTTGGGCGCGCTCGCCATGCCGAGGATCTCGCCGTTCGTGCAGTCGAGGCACACGCAGGCGCCGCGGGTACCGTTCTCGTTCCCGAACTGCTTGGCCATCTCCATGGCGTGCTGGAGGCCGTCCTCGCACGCCTGCTGGATCTTGAGGTCGAGGGTGAGCTTGATGTCGCTGCCGGGCTCGGGGGGCACGGCGCCGGTGGAGCCGGTCACGTTGCCCGAGGCGTCGACCTGGACGGTCTGCTCACCTCGGATGCCCTGCAGAAGGCTCTCGTATTGGATCTCGACGCCCGCCTGGCCGACGATATCGCCCGATTCGTAGGTGATGGTCCCGGGCGACTCCTCGCCGGCCTCCTGCGCCTCCTGCTGTGCGGCCAGCTGCTCTTGCGTAATCGTGCCCGTGTAGCCGAGCACGTGCGCGGCGAGTTCGCCGTGGGGGTACAGGCGCTCGGTGCGCTCGACAACCTCGACGCCGGCGAAATCCGCCGGATGCTCCTGGATGTAGGCGACCGTGGAGCGGCGCACGTCGGAGGCGATGGTGTGCAGGCTCTGCGCCCCCTGGTTGTAATCCTGGATGTTGCGGCGCACCGCGATGTAGGGCATGCCGAGGACGTTGGCGAGGTGACGGACCAAGACGGTGTCGTCGGCAAGGTCGCGGTAGGCGGCGACCGTCAGGCTCGCGCGGTTCGTGACCAGCGGCTCCCCGTTGCGGTCGAGGATGCGCCCGCGCGGGGCGGGCGTGGTGACGGTTCGGGTCTGGTTCTGGACGGCGAGCTCCTCGTAGTAATCCGAGGAGACCATCTGCATGCTCCACAGCTTAGCGATGATGGTGGTGAAGATCGCGCCCGCTCCGGCGGCGAGCATGGTGAAACGGCCCTTGAACGCCGTTCCCTGGGTGTTGCCCTCCCCTTCCGTGGCGCGCGGCCGCGTGCCGTGCTGGGTGTCATAGGTGAATTTGCCGCCGGCGCTCCTCAGATACAGCAGCGATGCGATGATCACGACGAAGAGGATGATTCCGGCGATGATGACAACGATCTGCGCATCCATCGCGAGGTCTCCTTACTTCAGTACCTTGTAGCGCGTATTGCGGCCGGGACGCGTGCGGGCCGAGAACCCGCGCTGGGAGGACCCGGATCCGCTCGCCATGAGAAAGAGCACGGCGACGAGGGCGTCGAGCACGGTCGAGGCGATCCCGTGCCCGAAGAGCGCCCAGATCAAATCGGTCTGCACGCCCATGAGAAACAGGCAGAGCCCGTAGAGAAGGTTGACGGCCATGATCGCGATGACGGCGAAGCGCACCGATTCGCGCGTGAAGCCGCCGAGGGCGCCATGCGCCGCGGAGGATACGCCGAAGCTCGTGACCGTCAGCAGCAAGGACATGAGGCCCACGGGAGCCGACGAGGTCAGGTCGAAAAACAGGCCGGAGAAGAACCCGATGAACACGGCGCTGTGCGGCTCGAAGGTGAGCGAGAGCACGATGGCGAGCGCCAGCATGAAGTTGACGGTGCCGCCCGCAATGCTGATCTGCGGGGCGAAGGCGATCTGCAGAAGGACGGCCACGACGGCGAGGGCGCGATAGCGCGAGGGCGAATAGGAAGATTCTCTCAGTTGCATCGTCGCGCCTCCCTACTCTTCAGTCGATCTGTCCGTGGTATCTGAGCTATCTTGCCCGTCCGTGGAGCCATCTTCCCCTGTCTTGTCGGACTCCTGAGAATCACCATCGCCCGTGCTCGTCTGGACGCTATCGATGTCGTTGGCGGCGGCGATGTCCTCGTCGGTGGCGCGCTGGTCGTCGGACAACGCGGTGATGACGAGCACCTCCTCGTTGTTCTCGGTCGATGCGCTCGTGCGCACGACGATGTCGTAGTACACGTCGTTGTCGCGCCGCTCGACCGAGGAGACGGTGCCCAAAGGCAGGCCCTTGGGGAAGACGCCGCCGAGTCCGGAGGTGATGACGATGTCGCCCACCTGGACGTCGTAGTCAGTCGAAACGTATTCGAGCCGCAGGCTGCCGTCGGCCTGGCCGCGCAGCATGCCCTGAGCCCGAGAGCTCTGGACCATGGCGGACACGCCGGACGTCTCGTCGTTGATGAGCAGGACCGTGGAGGAAGACAGCGCGACCTCGGTGATCTGGCCGATGACGCCGTAGGCGTTGCAGACGGGCATGCCGATCTCGAAGCCGTCGAGAGATCCCTTGTCGATGGTGACGGTCTGCGACCACGCGTCGGAGGAGCCGCCGATGATGCGCGCCGCGGTAGACTGCAGGTTGTAGGTCGACTGCAGGCCAAGCAGGCCCTCGAGCCGCTCGGCGGTCTCCTTGGCCTCCGCAAGCTGGGCGACCTGCCCGGTCAGCTCGGCGTTCTGCTGCTTGAGGTCGCTCAAGGTCTCCTGCGACGCCGTAAGGTTGGAGAAGATGTTGCCGAGGGCGTTGAACGGGGAGGCGACGACTGAGCCGACGTAGCGCACGGGGCTCGTGGCGGTGACGACGCCGGAGCGGACGGCGTGGATGGGCCCCGTCTCTCCCTCACGGATGTAGAACGTGAGCAGCAGGACCGACAGCACGCAAAAAACAATCAACGGGGCGAGTCCCGTTGATTGCTTCTTCGTATTCAAATGGGATGATGGGTACTTCTGAGTACGGGGCAAACGAAGTCAACCTTCCGACGTTAAGCGTTGCTCTGAACAAATCCGCCATCGAACGCGTTGGCCTCAAGCACGCGCGCGCAACCGTTCACGACGTTGTCGAGGGCGGTCGGGCTCACGTTGACGGCGACGCCGGTCTCATCGCGCAGCCGAACGTCGAGACCGCGCAGCAGCGCACCGCCGCCGGTCAGCAAGATGCCGTAGTACATGAGGTCGCTTGCCAGGTCGGGCGGCGTGGCGTCGAGCGCCTCCTTGACCGCCTTGGTCATCTCGTCGAGCGGCTTGTTGAGGGCGCGGCGGATCTCCTCGCTCTCGATGCGCACCGTCTTGGGAAGACCGGAGATGACGTCGCGACCGTTGACCTCGACGTCGAGCTCGTCTTTGAGCGGCACGGCGGAACCGACCTTGATCTTGATATCCTCGGCCGTGCGCTCGCCGATGGCGAGATTGTAGGCGTCGCGGACGTGGGACAGGATCGCCTGGTCGAACTCGTCACCCGCGATGCGGATGGACTGGGACACGACGATGCCGCCCATGGCGATCACGGCGACCTCGGTCGTGCCGCCGCCGATGTCCACGACCATGGAGCCGGTGGGCTCTTCGACGGGCAGGTCGGCGCCGATGGCTGCTGCCATCGGCTCCTCGATGAGGTATGCCTGGCGCGCGCCGGCCGAGATCGTGGCCTCGAAGACCGCGCGCTTCTCGACGCTCGTCACGCCGGACGGCACGCACACGACGACGCGCGGACGGGGCGTCCAAGGATAGCGCTTCTCGCTCGCCTTGTCGATGAAGTAGCGCAGCATGGCCTCGGTCACGTCGAAGTCGGCGATGACGCCGTCCTTCAGGGGTCTGACGGCGACGATATTGCCCGGCGTGCGGCCGAGCATGCGCTTGGCGTCGATGCCGACGGCCAAGATGCGCTCGTCGTTCTTATCGATGGCGACGACGGACGGCTCGCGGATGACGATGCCTTTGCCGCGCACGGATACCAGCGTGTTGGCCGTGCCCAGGTCAATAGCGAGGTCTCCCCCGTACTGACCAAATAACATGTCCATCAAAGAAAACAAAACCGCTCCTGTAGGTCTTGTGGTACGTGCAGTGCCGTGGCACACGTTGTATGAAGTGTAGTGCAGAGCGGCGCGTGCTCGGGGGCACAGACGCCGCTCTAGCAAATATTACATGGTATCGGCGGTGCCGTCCGCGGCGTCTCCGTCGGTCGTGCCGGCGGTGTCGTTGGCGGACTGATCGGTCGAGGAGGAGTCGTCGGTGCCGGTGGCGTCAGGCGCGACGTCGGTGGAGTCCAGGTCGGTGGACAGAGAGCCCGTATCCGTGCCGGTCGCATCTGCGGCGGTGCCGGTCGTGTCGACCGCCTGCTGGTCATCGGTGCCGAAGTCCATGGTGAGCGACTCGACAGCCCATCCGATGTGGTTGGAGCTACGGACGAAGTGGACCTGATAGGTCACCGTTCCGCCCTGGGGCATGGTGACGTCGACCGTGGCGTCGCTTTCGGTCATGCCGGCATCGAGGCCCGTGACGGTCGCCGTCGCATCGCCCAGGCCCTCAAGGGACGAGGTGATCATGGACTTGGCGTCATCGGACAGGTTCGGCGAGAGGTACTGGTTGGCATCCTCGCCGCTGTTGACCGCCTGCAGCAGACCGGAGATGGCGCCCTGCTGCGAGGGGAAGCCGAAGCCGCGGGTGTAGGCGAAGCCAAGGCCGCCTGCCGCGATGATGATCAGCAGGAGCAGGACGACGAAGACCTTCAGGCCCGTGTGGCGCTTCTTGCGGCGGATCTTGGTCTCGCGACGGTCCTGCTGGATCATCTCGGACTCGGTCATGGTGAAAAAGCCGGTGTCTGAGGGGTCGGGCATGAAGCCGCCGGTGCTCCCCGTGGGATCGAGCGGATCAACGGGCTGCGGCGCACCGTAGCCCGTGGCCGGGGCTGCAGCCTGCCTCTGCGCCACGATGGCGGCGCGGTTGGCGACGTCCTCCTTGGCCTGCTCGAAGGCGGCCTGCTGGTCGGAATCGAGCTGATAGATGCCATCGGATGTCGCGCGGTTGAACGCATCGACGGCGTCGTTGGAGCGACCGGCCGCGGCGTACGCGATGCCGAGGCCGGCCTCGATGGCACGCGGGTCGTCATGCGGGCTCACGTAATCGAGCGCCGTGAGGTAGGACTCGACCGCATCGGCGGGACGGCCCAGCTTGACGAAGCAGTCGCCCAGGCTCGCCAGGGCGGAAGCCGGGGCGGGATTCGCCCCGTCGATGGCAGCCGACCGGAACGCGACGCCGGCATCGGTCACGCGGTCAAGCTTGAGCAGCGCGTTCGCAAGACCGAGGTAGGCCTTGTACGGGGTCGCGTAGGAGGCGTCCTTGGTCGCGGCGGTGAAGGACTCGACGGCCGCCTCGTAGTCACCGCGGGCAGCCTGGGCCTTGCCGCGGTTGGTGAGCAGCGCGCCCGCTTTGCCGTATGCGGCGTCCTCGAGAGCCTCGGTGTAGGCGGCCTCGGCATCGGCGTACAGGCCGAGCTTCATCAGGGCGTTGCCGCGAAGGTGGTCGACCTCGCCGGCCACCTCGCCGGGCTCCTTGCATGCCAAAAACATGCTCGCTGCCGCGGAATAGTCACCCGAGCGCAGTGCTGCACGGGCGCGATCGAAATACTGTGCGTTCACTAGAGCTCCTTATGGACGATGTCGACGTGGACGATCTCGTCGCCTGCACGCAGCTGGGAAATGACCTCAAGGCCCTCGAGGGTCTGGCCGAACACGGTGTAGCCCGAGTCGAGCCCGTGCTGGGGACCAAGGCAGAAGTAGAACTGGGACCCGGCGGAATCGGGATCCATGGAACGGGCCATCGCAAGCGCACCGTCATCGTGGCTGTTGTTGGGATTGGTGGTGAACTCGCCTTTGATGCAGTATCCGGGGCCACCCGTGCCCGGGCGTCCGGAGGGTCCGGCCTGGCCGGCGGCGACCTGCTCGGACGTCATGTCGCGCGTGTTGGGGTCTCCACCCTGGATGACGAAACCGGGGACATAGCGGTGGAACTTCAATCCATCGTAGAAGCCACCATGCGCGAGCTCGCAGAAATTGGCGACGTGGATGGGGGCGCCGGCGCCATCAAGGCGAACGCGGATAGTGCCCTTGGACGTCTCGATCACCGCTACTTCGTCACCAGCAACTTCGTAAGCGGGGGTATACAGCTTCTTTCCGAACATACGGAGACCCCTTCTGCTCAAATTGACAACGTATCCCGTCAATTCTAGCAAATACCGCTGGATTCATAACAATGGCAAGGAAATTGTGAGGTTCAGGGTCGCGCGGAGGCGGACCGAAGCGGCCATCGCGCGGCAACGATGCGTGCATCGGAGCCTCCACTCATACTAAAAAATGCACCCCGGCGAATAACCGGGGTGCTGCGAATCACTCGTTTGAGGCCTCCTCGGGCGGGAGGGGACGCCATTCGTTGACGTAGGCATCGAAGTTCTCGAGGTCCTCGTTGCCGGCGCGGCGCATAGGCGCCAAGATCTCGTCTTGCTGCGCGGTCGTCGACTCCCCTTCGGGTATCGCAAGCGATACGTCCCAGGACTCGCAGATCTGGTTGACGCGGCCGTACATCCATTCGGCGAGCTGGCGCAGATGGTCGATCTCCTCAGTGTAGACGGTCGTCTCGGACACGTTGAGGTTGTCGAGCTCATCGATCGTGGCCTGGATGGAATCGCGCAGCGAGTATGCGGATTTCGAGCGCTGCTGGCGAACGGACAGGTCGGGATCGAGATACCATCCGTTGAACGCATCGATCACCTCGCCGATCGCCTCTGCGGAATCGTAGGAGACGATGCGCTCGTAGATCGTCGTCAGCTGGATATACACCTCTTCGTCGGTCAGCGTGCGCTGCTCGGAAGCGTCGTCGCCCGCGGCGTCCCCCACCGTATCGGTCGGCAGCTCGCCGTTCTCGCCCACCTGCCTGCTCGGGAACGTATCGCTTGCGGCCTGTTGGAACGCATGGTAGAACCCGGGCATGACGCCCAGGGGGTCCTTGATGATGAAAACCGCCGCGCCGCCGATCAGGGCGAGCACCACGAGGGTGATGATGAGGCCCTTATACGAGCGCTTATGTGGATGATAGGGGTCCTCATCTGCGGGACGGGCCTTCTTGGCGCGCCGTTTGCCCTGCGCCTCCTCGAAATCGCTCCTGTTGAGCACGTTCGTCTCGGAGGGGTCGACCGAATCGTCGAGCGCGCGCGCGACGGAGACCGGCTCGGCCCCCGGAACCTCGGTCTGGATGAGGTTTTTCGTCAGACGGGGGAAGCTCGCCGTCTTGCCGGCGGCGAGGTCGGATGAGGAGGACTCGGTGGACAGGATGCCCGGGGCCGGACGGCCGCACTTGGGGCACGTGCGGTCATGGACGGACAGGCGGGCGCCGCATCCCTCGCAGAACACGAAATCGGAGCTCGATGATCCGCCGACATACCCATGGCAGTGCGGGCAGAACGTCTCCCCGTCATCGATTGTCTTCAGGCAGTGCGGACAGATCACAGCATCCCCATTTCGCGTACGTTCATCAGGTGATCAGGCGTCGCGCATCGGCGCGACTGTGTACTAGGATACCACCTCGTTGTGCAGACCTTGAGCCGGCGGGAGCATGCATGAAAGATATGTTACCGGCCGGCTTGCGACGTATCGTCGCGCGACGCCGGGCGCGAGCGCTTCCCCATCGAGACCTTGATGCCCGAGGAGGATTGCACGACGCGACGCTGGCGCTTGCGGCGCGCGGCGTCAGACTCCGATTTGACCGCCTTCGAGGCGGACACCTGGGCACGAGACAGGTCGCGCTGCTCGCGATGGCGCGAAACCATGCTGGTCACGGTGCGAATCCCCCTGCGCGCGCTCGACCCGGTCGATGTCACCCTGTGGGAACCGCGGCCCAGCGACATCTTGACGCCGCGCCCGAACCCCGTGGCGGAACGGCTGCGCTTGGCGGCCGCCCGGTCGACGACGCGCGCCACGGTGAAGAACAGGACGATGCCGACGAGGGCTGAAACAAGCGTTGAGGCGATGATGGGCACCGAGAGCGCCGCGATCGAGAAGAACTCGGGGAACAGCACGATGGCGCACGCGAGGCCCACGACGACGAAGATGAAGACCGCGAGGCGCAGCCGCGTGAAGGGATAGGAGATGCGCCAGATCAGGCTGCAGCCCACCGCCGCCGTCGAAATGAGGCACATCGTCGAGAGCGCCTGCTCGCCAAGGCCGAAGTTGCCGGCGACGAGCATGCACAGGCAGCACGAGACGAGCACGGCGAGCGAGGCGGGACACGCGCGCTTGAGCACGTTCGTGAGAAACTTGCCCTGCACGCGCGCACGGTTGGGCTCGAGGGCGAGCACGAAGCTCGGGAACCCGATGCAGAAGAAGTTGATGACCGTCATCGTGATGGGCTGGAACGGATAGGGCGGGAAGAAGATGCAAAGCGCCGCGAGGCCCATCGAGAAGAGCGTCTTGGTGAGGAACAGCGCGGCGGATCGCTGCAGGTTGTTGATGGAGCGGCGGCCTTCCGCCACGACCTCGGGCATCGAGGCGAAGTCGTTGTCGACGAGCACGATCTCGGCGACGTTGCGCGCCGCGTCGGAGCCGGCGGCCATCGCGACCGAGCAGTCCGCCTCCTTCAGGGCCAAGACGTCGTTGACTCCGTCGCCGGTCATCGCCACCGTGTGGCCGCGCTCCTTGAGGGCGACGACGAGCTCGCGCTTCTGCTGGGGCGTCACGCGCCCGAACACGTGGTATCGATCGATCGCCGCCTCGATCTTGGCGGGGGTGTCGAGCGAGGTGGCGTCCACATACGACTCGGCCCCCGGCACGCCGACCACCTTGGCGATAGAGGACACGGTGCGCGGGTCGTCGCCGGAGATGACGTTGAGCGTGACGCCCTGCTGGCAGAAATAGCGGATCGTGTCCGCGGCGGAGGATCGGATCTCATCGCGGATGGTGACGAATCCGATCGGCTGGGCCTCCCCGATCATATCGCCCTCATCCGTGAAGCCGTCGACCCTGGCGATCACCAGAACGCGGCAGGTCTCCGCGAGGGCGAACACCGCGTCGCGCACGACGCCGAACGCGCGCTCGGGCAGGCAGAACTGCGCGGCGCCCATGATGTAGGCCCCCTCGGCAAAGGAGGCGCCGCTCCACTTCTTCGTCGACGAGAACGGAACTACGGCGAGGGCCTGGAGCTCGCCGGACGTGCGCTTGGCGTAGTAGTCGAGGATGGCGCGGCAGGTCTCGTTCGCGTCGGCAGATGTCGCGCGCGCGATGCCGGCAAGCGCCGCGTCGATGCCGGCGGCGCGCTCGGGCTCGATGTCGGCGAGCGGGACCGCCTGGCCGTTGTCGCCCACGGCGTAGACGCCCTCGACCTCCATGCGCCCCGACGTAATGGTGCCGGTCTTATCGAGGCACAGCACGTCGACGCGCGCAAGCGTCTCGATGCAGTACAGCTGCTGCGCGAGCACGTTCCGCCTCGCGAGGCGGAACGTGGCGATGGCGAGAACCGAGGAGGTGAGCAGCACGAGGCCCTGGGGAATCATCCCGAGAAGGGCGCCGACCGTGGAGAGGATCGCCGCGCTGACCTCGCCCCAGGCCGCCGAGCCGGAGAACAGCCAGGTCAGGATGGAGGCAGCAGACCCTCCCGCCGCCGCGGCCCAGCGCGCGTACGACTCGTAGGCGCTCGACAGGAAGAGCGCGATGCCGAGCGGGAGCATGATGGCGCTCGCGAACCGCACGATGGCGTTCAACGCGTTCATGATCTCGGAGTTGACCTTCTTGACGTACTTCGCCTCGTTGTTGATGCGCGCGACGTAGTTGTCGGCGCCGACGTGCTCGACACGGGCGCACACGACGCCCGAGTCGACGAAGCTGCCGCTCATGAGATGGCTGCCGGGGACCTTGCGGATCAGGTCGCTCTCGCCGGTCAGCAGGCTCTCGTTGACCTGGGCCTCGCCTTGGACCACGACGGCGTCCGCGGGAATCTGGTCTCCGCGCCCGAGGCGGACGATATCGTCCTTGACGATCTGCTCGAGATCGATCTCGGACTCCTCCCCGCCGCGGATGACGCGGGCCCGCTTGCTCACAAGCAGGGTGAGCTTGTCGACCATCCGCTTGGAGCGCAGCGACTGGAAGATCCCGATGCCCGTGTTCAGAATCACGATCAGCAGGAAGGTGAGGTTCTTGAACGACCCCGTGATGATCACGAGCACCGCGAGAATCACGTTGATCAGGTTGAACAGAGTGAGCGTGTTCTCGATGATGAGCTCGCGGACCGACTTGGTCTTGAGCTCCATGTTGACATTCACCTGTCCGGCATCGATGCGCTGCTGGACCTCGTCGAGGGAAAGGCCGGAAAGCGGCTCTCCCGCCGCCGCGGCGTATGAGTCGGGATCGTGGGGTGCCATGGCGCTCCTTGAACATCACGGTCGGCCAATATAAAAAGAGAACCAGCGCCGTCATCCGACGCGGTTCTCAACAGAATCGCTTGGTGCCCCATGTTGGATTCGAACCAACGGCCTTCTGCTCCGGAGGCAGACGCTCTCATCCCCTGAGCTAATGGGGCGCAACGCAATCGATTATAGCGACCGAGCGCGGGGCGCGCCACTATCCACACAAGTCCCATGCGTGAACTTCCGGCGGCGAACTTTTAGGGACAGTCCCCTTTGGTTCACGGCGGCGCACGTGCGC
Source organism: Collinsella sp. An271 (assembly GCF_002159695.1). NCBI lineage: Bacteria > Bacillati > Actinomycetota > Coriobacteriia > Coriobacteriales > Coriobacteriaceae > Collinsella > Collinsella sp. An271. Next base: position 162,046 of record NZ_NFJE01000001.1, read on the forward strand.
CGCCGTGAACCAAAGGGGACTGTCCCTAAAAGTTCGCCCAGGAGGCTACGAACGGGTTAAAGTTGAACACTGCAGTGCAGCAGAGCGAACGTTTGGTATACACTGCCCTATTACCCTGACCGGAAAGGAGCGCCATGATCGCCATTCTGCGCAAAAGCGCATCTGACGACGCCGTCAACCACCTTGTCTCGTGGATCGAGAAAAAGGGTCTTCAGACCAACGTGTCCTATGGTGAGAACGAGATCGTTATCGGACTCGTCGGCGACACGACCAAGATCGACCCGTTTCTGCTTGAGTCCATGGACATCGTGGAGCGCGTTCAGCGCGTCTCCGAACCGTTCAAGAAGGCGAACAGGAAGTTCCATCCCGCCGACACCGTGGTCGACTGCGGGCACGGCGTGAAGATCGGCGGGGGCAACTTCCAGGTTATCGCGGGCCCCTGCTCCGTAGAGGGCAAGAACCTCCTGACCATCGCCCGGCGCGTGAAGAAGGCGGGCGCCACCATGCTGCGCGGCGGCGCGTTCAAGCCCCGCACCTCGCCCTACGCATACCAGGGCATGGGAGCCGAGGGTCTCGATTTGCTCATCGAGGCGGCAGGAGAGCTCGACATGCCGATCGTGACCGAGGTCATGGACCCGCGCGACGTCCAGCTGTTCGTGGACCGCGGCATCGACGTCATGCAGATCGGCGCGCGCAACGCGCAAAACTTCCCCCTGCTCAAAGAGGTCGGAAAGACCACGACCCCCGTCCTTTTGAAGCGCGGCATGTCGGGCACGATCGACGAGCTGCTCATGGCAGCCGAGTACATCATGAGCGAGGGCAACGAGAACGTGATCCTGTGCGAGCGCGGCATCCGCACGTTCGAGACGCGCACGCGCAACACCTTCGACCTGAACGCGGTCCCCGTCCTCCACTACCTGTCCCACCTGCCGGTCGTGGCCGACCCGAGCCACGCGACCGGCTACACCCGCTACGTGGAGCCCATGGCGCTCGCCGCGTGCGCCGCAGGTGCCGACGGCCTCGAGATCGAGGTGCACGACTGCCCCGAGAAGGCGTGGTCGGACGGCTCCCAGGCGCTCACCCCGGATCAGTTCGACCGCACGATGGACCGCATCAGGGCCATCCGAGCCGTCATCTCGACGGGCGATGATCAATCATGACCACCCGGGCGCAGGACATGCGCATCGGCATCGTCGGCCTGGGTCTCATCGGGGGCAGCTTCGCCCGCGCCTACCGCGCGGCCGGAGCGACGGTCTTTGCATACGACACGAGCGCCGACACCATGGACGCCGCGCGCATAGAAACGATCGCCGGCGAGCTCGACGAGCGGACCATCCCCGAATGCGACCTGATCGTGCTCGCCGCCTACCCCGGCGCCTGCACCGCATGGCTTGAGGAGCACGCCGAACTGCTCGGATCCTGCTCCGACCCGGCTGCCGGAACGGGCCCAGTGGTCATCGACACCGCCGGCGTCAAGACCGCCGTCTGCGAGCGCGCCTTCGAGCTCGCGCGCGACCATTCGTTCGCGTTCGTGGGAGCCCACCCCATGGCAGGAACCGAGAACTCGGGTTTCGCCTTCGCGCGCGCCGACCTCTTCTGCGGGGCCCCCATGGTGCTCACGCCGCCGCCCGTCGACGACATCTCACGCCTGACGCTTCTCGACCGCGTGAACACGCTGCTCGTGCCGCTTCGCTTCGGCACGTTCAGCGTCACGACGCCCGAGGCCCACGACGCGGTCATCGCGTTCACGAGCCAGCTCGCGCACGTCGTGTCCAACGCGTACGTCAAGAGCCCGACCGCGCAGGTACATCATGGGTTCTCGGCGGGGAGCTATCGCGACCTCACGCGCGTCGCCCACCTGAACCCGTCCATGTGGGCAGAGCTCATGTGCGACGACGCGAAGAACCTGAGCCAGGAGATCACCTGGCTCATCGATGCGCTCTCCGCGTATCGCGACGCGCTCGATGCGGGCGACCGGGACCGGCTCCGCATGCTGCTCGCCGAGGGCGACCGCATCAAGCGGAGCCTCGACGACGCCAACGAACGCGCATCGTAATCCACCGAAAGGCCGAATATGTATATCCTCGACATCGATACCAAGCAGCCCTATCGCGTCTATATCGGCACGATGCTGCTCGAGCAGACCGGCACGCTGACGCGCGAGGCGTGCGGCGGCGAGCGCGCCGTGATCGTCACCGACACGAACGTGGGCCCGCTCTATGCGCTGCCCGTGCGCAAAAGCCTGGAAGAGGCCGGCTACGCGGTCGACGTGTTCACGTTCGAGGCGGGTGAGGAGCACAAGCGCGCCGACACGTACGTCTCGATCCTCGAGTTCATGGCCCGCCATGAGATGACCCGCTCCGATGTGGTCGTCGCCCTGGGCGGCGGCGTCACCGGAGATATGGCCGGCTTTGCCGCGGCAACCTATATGCGCGGCTGCAGCTTCGTGCAGGTTCCCACCAGCCTGCTCGCCATGGTCGACTCCTCGGTCGGCGGCAAGTGCGCCATCGACCTCGCGGCGGGAAAGAACCTCGCGGGCGCCTTCTGGCAGCCCAAGCTCGTCATCGCCGATATCGGCTGCCTCGCCACGCTCGAGCGCGAGCAGTTCGCCGACGGCTGCGGCGAGGTGATCAAGCACGCGGCCATCGCCGACGCCGACCTGTTCGAGGAGCTGGAGCGCACGCCGCTCACGCTCGACCTGCTGATGGAGGACGTCTCGCGCGTCGCTTTGCTCGTTGCGCGCAACATCGACATCAAGAGGGCCGTCGTGGTGGCCGACGAGCGCGAATCGTCCGTACGCAAGCTGCTCAACTTCGGGCACAGCATCGGCCATGCGGTGGAGGCGTCCGAGAGCTACCGCCTCGGGCACGGCACGTGCGTCGCCATCGGCATGAACCTCATCGCGTCGGCGTCCGCGCACCGCGGGTACTGCGATGCCGAGGTGCCTTCGCGCATCCGCTCCCTGACTGCCGCCCATGGGCTCCAGAATACCTGCAGCCGCAACGTCGAGGAGATCTACGCCGCGGCGCTCCATGATAAGAAGCGTCGCGGGGATTCGATCGACCTGGTCATCCCGCATGCCATCGGCGCGTGCTCCATCGAGCCCACCGATCTGGAGGAATTCCGCTCGATCATTTCCGAAGGACTCGAGATGCAGGAGGGTGACATCGCATGCTAGCCCGCATTACCCCGACCCCGCTCGCCGGATCCGTCCCGGCTATCGCCTCGAAATCCATGGCGCACCGCCTCATCATCGCGGCAGCGCTGTCGAGCGGGACGACGCATGTCGTCTGCAACACCACGTGCGCGGACATCGACGCGACCGTGCGCTGCCTCACCTCGCTCGGGGCGCGCATCAACGTCGTCGACGACGGATATGAGGTCCACCCCGTTCCCAAGAGCATCGAGCTCGGCATCCTCAAGGCGTTCCAGGGCGCCAAGCTCGACTGCGGCGAATCGGGAAGCACGCTGCGCTTCATGCTGCCCGTCGCCTGCGCGCTCGGGGCGCAGGCGACCTTCGTCGGTGCCCAGCGCCTCGGCGAGCGCCCCCTCACGCCCCTCACCGACGAACTCATGGCGGCAGGCTGCACGCTGTCCGCCGACGGCGGCTTCCCGCTCGTCACGTCGGGACGGCTGCGCCCGGGACGTTTCGTGCTTCCCGGTACGGTGAGCTCGCAGTTCATCTCGGGTTTGCTGCTGTCGTTCCCCCTGCTGCCCGGCGACTCGGAGATCGAGGTGCACGGCCGCATCGAGAGCAGGCCGTATATCAACCTGACCGTGCAGGCGCTCAAGCTGTTCGGCGTCGACATCGCCATCGAGCGCATGACGGCTCCCAACGGGATCGACGACATCACGCGCTTCCGCTCGAGCGGCAACGTCTACCGCACGCCCGGCGAGGTCAAGGTCGAGGGCGACTGGTCGAACGCCGCCTTCTGGCTGTGCGCGGGAGCGCTCGGAAACGAGCCCGTCGAGGTCCGCGGGATCTCCCTGACCTCCGCCCAAGGTGACCGCAACGTGCTCGCCGCCCTCTCGCGTTTCGGCGCGCGCACGAAGCGCGCATCAGAAGCCGCCATCGTGCAGCCGGACAACCTGCACGCCTTCTCGATGAGCGCGCAGGACATCCCCGATCTGGTGCCCGTCATCTCCGCCGTCGCGGCATGCGCCGACGGCACGACCATCATTCGCGACTGCGCCCGCCTGCGCATCAAGGAATCCGATCGCCTGGCCACGACGGCATCCGAGCTCGCCGCGCTCGGCGCGCATGTCACCATCGATCATGACAGCCTCGTCATCTACGGGCAGGAGCGCCTGTCCGGCGGCGAGGTCGATTCGCACAACGACCACCGCATCGCCATGATGGCCGCCATCGCCGCCATCCGCTGCGACAGCGAGGTGCTCATCCATGGCGCCGAGGCGGTCCGCAAGTCGTACCCGGCGTTCTTCGACCACTACCGCATGCTCGGCGGACGCGTCGAGCTGACCGAGGAGTAGCGCATGGCATCGGTATTCGGCAACGCGATCACGCTCTCCATATTCGGCCAGTCGCACTCCCCCGCCATCGGGTGCTCCCTCGACGGCATCCCCGCGGGGATCCCGGTCGACGCGGACGAGCTGCAGCGCTTCCTCGATCGGCGCGCGCCCGGCCATGCGCCGACATCGACCGCGCGCAAGGAGGCCGACCGGCCGGAATTCATCGCCGGCATCACCGACGGGCACACCAACGGCGCCCCGATCGCGGCGATCATCCGCAACACCAACACGAGATCGGTCGACTACGCCGAGCTCAGGCGCATCCCGCGCCCGGGGCATGCCGACTATCCGGCACGCATCAAGTACGCGAACAACCACGACGTCTCCGGCGGCGGCCATTTCTCCGGGAGGCTGACCGCCCCGCTGTGCATCGCGGGCGGCATCGCCCTGCAGGCGCTCTCCCTGCACGGCATCCGCATCGTCGCCCACATCGCGAGCCTGGGACCCGAACCTGTCGTGGACATGCCGCTCGACCCGATGAAGCTCAACGAGGCCCAGACGACCCTGATTTCGGCCAATCCGCTGCCGTGTATCAGCTCCATGGCGGCAAGCCGGATGCGCTCGTGCATCCTGGAGGCGAAGCAGCAGATGGACAGCGTCGGCGGCGTGATTGAATGCGCGGCCTACGGGGTCCCCGTGGGAGTCGGCGACCCCATGTTCGACGGCCTGGAGAACCGCATCGCCCGCATCGCGTTCGGCATCCCCGCCGTCAAGGGCGTCGAATTCGGCGCCGGATTCGCCGCCGCGCGGATGCACGGCAGCGAGAACAACGACCCCTACCGCATGGAGGGGGCCGAGGTGCGCCCCCAGACCAACAACGCCGGGGGCATCCTGGGCGGCATCTCCACGGGAGCGCCCGTCATCTGGCGCATGGCCGTCAAGCCGACGCCATCGATCGGAACCCCGCAGCGCAGCGTCGACATGGACGCGGGCGCGGACGCGGACCTTACCGTCCGCGGGCGCCACGACCCGTGCATCGTGCCGCGCGCCGTACCCGTCGCCGAGGCCGCGTGCGCCCTCGCCCTGCTCGACGCCATGCTGGAAGACGGCTTCCGCTTTCCTGCCTGATCGAGCCCGCTTCCCGATCCGCCCCCATCTACCGTACCGTTGAGGAACAACCATGGAACTAACCGACATTCGCGCCCGTCTCGATGAGATCGATGCCGACATCCTCGATCTGTTCGTCGAGCGCATGGGCCTTGCCGCCGAGGTGGCCGCGTCAAAAAAGCGCACCGGCAAGGCGGTGTTCGACCCCGCCCGGGAGCGCGACAAGCTCCACACGCTGGTCCATGCGGCGCCCGAGGAGCTCGCCCCCGAGGTCGCGAGCCTGTTCTCGCTGCTGATGAGCATGAACAAGGCGGCTCAGCTCAAGATTCTGCACGAGGGCGACCCCGAAAGCGTGACGTCGCGCGCCCTCGCATCGCTCATGCCGGTCGACCAGCCGTTCCCCACCACAGCCACCGTCGCCTGCCAGGGCGTCGAGGGAGCCTACAGCCAGATCGCTGCCTGCAAGCTGTTCAAAGTGCCCAAGATCACGTTCATGACCTCGTTCGAGGGCGTGTTCCGCGCGGTGCGCGACGGCCTGGTCGAGTTCGGCGTCCTTCCCATCGAGAACTCCACCGCCGGATCGGTGAACGCCGTCTACGACCTGCTCGCGCAGTACCGGTTCTCCATCGTGCGCTCCCTGCGGCTCAAAATCGATCATCAGCTGCTCGCAAAGCCCGGCGTGCGTCTCGAGGACATCCGCGAAATCTATTCCCATGAGCAGGCCCTCGCGCAATGTTCCGACGCGATCGAGGAGCTCGGCGTGCGCGTGCACGTGTGCGAAAACACCGCGAAGGCGGCGGAGCGCGTCGCCACCAGCGAGCGTCGCGACATCGCCGCGCTCTCCTCTCGAGACTGCGCCTCGCTGTACGGGCTCGATGTCCTGCGGGAGGACATCCAAAACGAGGGGAGCAACTTCACCCGTTTCGTCGTCGTGTCCGCAACCCCGCGCATCTACCCCGGCGCCACACGCACGTCGCTGATGCTGACCCTGCCGCACGCCCCCGGCTCGCTCTACCGGGTGCTCGAACGGCTCTACGCGCTCGACATCAACCTCGTCAAGCTCGAGAGCCGCCCCATCGGCAACCGGGACTTCGAGTTCATGTTCTACTTCGACCTCGACTGCCCCTTCGGCACGCCGGCGCTCAACACACTGCTCGACGCCCTCGACGACGTGTGCGAGCGCTACACCTACATCGGATCGTACACGGAGGTGGTCTAGATGGCGACGCGCCCCTACGGCGTGCTCGGACGCACGCTCAAGCACAGCTACACCCCTGCCATCTACCGCGACCTCGCCGATATGGACTACGTGCGCTTCGAACGGGAGCCCGAGCAGCTCGAGGAGTTCCTGCGCGGAGACGAATGGGAGGGCGTCAACGTCACGATCCCCTACAAGCGGGCCGTGATGCCCTATCTCGACGAGCTCGCAGAAGCGGCCGAGCGCCTTGGGAACGTGAACACGATCGTGCGCCTTGCTGACGGGCGCCTGCGTGGAGACAACACCGATTACTTCGGGTTCAAGTTCCTGGTCGAGTCTCTGGGCATCGATGTGGCCGGAACGACCGCGCTCGTGCTCGGGGGCAGCGGAGGAGCCGGGACGACGGCGCGCACCGTCCTGTCCGATATGGGCGTGCGCGCGATCACGGTCGGACGCAGCGCTCAGGTGACCTACGACGATCTCGACGCGTACCGCGACGTCGAGCTCATCGTCAACTGCACGCCCGTGGGGATGTACCCCAACTGCCCCGCCTCGCCCCTCGATCTCGAGCGCTTCGGCAACCTCAGCGCCGTCATCGACATCGTCTACAACCCTGCGCGCACCGGCATCATGATGCAGGCCGAGCGCCTCGGCATCGCCACCGCGGGCGGCCTGCTGATGCTCGTCGCGCAGGCGGCGCAGGCCGTCGAGCGCTACACGGGCGCGCATATCGACGACGCGCGCATCGTCGAGGTGACCGAGCGGCTCTCGGCCTCGACGCAGAACATCGCCCTGATCGGCATGCCAGGCAGTGGGAAGACTCGCGTCGGGCAGAACCTTGCGCGCATGCTCGGTCGCGAGCACGTCGACGCCGATGCCGCGTTCGCCGAACGCACCGGCCGCAGCTGCGCGGAGTTCATCACCACGTCGGGCGAAGAGGCCTTCAGGCAGGAGGAGACCGCGTGCCTGCGGGAGCTGGGCGCACGGTCGGGCCTTGTCATCTCGTGCGGCGGCGGCGTGGTCACGCGCCCCGAAAACTACGAGCTGCTGCATGAGAACAGCCGTATCATCATGCTCGACCGTCCACTCGGCGAGCTCTCGTCCGCAGGCAGGCCGATATCCGCACGCGACGGCGTGCAGAAGCTTGCCGACCAGCGCATGGACCTGTACCGCGCCTGGGCGGACCTCATCGTCAAGTCGCGCGATTGCGCCGAGCGCACCGCCGAGGCCGTCATTGACGAGCTCGGGCTTGCGAACTGAGCCCCATCGAACGCAACGCGTAAGGAGGAAGCGCCGTGAAAGCACTTGTCCTGAACGGACCGAACCTGAACATGCTCGGTGTGCGCGAGCCGGAAATCTACGGTCGCGAGACCTATGAGGACCTGGTCGCCCTCTGCAAGAAGGCGGGGTCGGACGCCGGATTCGATGAAGTCGCGGTATACCAGTCCAACCACGAGGGAGACCTCATCGACCAGATCCAGCAGGCGCTCGGCACCTACGACGGCATCGTCATCAACCCGGCCGCCTACACGCACACGAGCGTCGGCCTCCTCGATGCGGTGAAGGCCGTCAGCCTGCCCTGCATCGAGGTGCACATCTCCGCGGTCGAGGATCGCGAGGAGTTCCGCCAGATCTCGTATGTGCGCGCGGCCTGCATCAAGACCATCACCGGCGAGGGCCTGCAGGGGTACGCCCATGCGCTGAGGCTGCTCGCCGACCACCTGCAGCACGGCTGACGGCGGCGAACGGGCAGCGATGGTCGACATACGGCATGCGGGACAACAGGCCAAAGAGCGCCTCTCGGATGCGCTTTCATCCGGCGCGCTCTATACGCTGCTGTTCGCCTCGATCATCGCCCTGTTCGGCAGCACCTACACGATGATCATCTCGCCCATCATCGTGATCTTTCGCACCAAGCGCAACGTCGCCTTCTCGACGTCCCTGCTGGGGCGCATCCTCATCACGCTCCCCTTCTTGAACATCCTCTCCTACCTAGCGACGCTCAACATCGTCTGCTGCATAGCGCTGAACATCATCGTGCCGTTCCTGCTCGTCGTGATCCAGTCGAACCAGTTCGACCAGAAGGCGTACTTCGGATACGTCATGGCCTTCGTGTTCCTCGAGCTGATCCCGCACACGCCCGACGAGTTCTTAATCCAGCTTGCGTCCACGGTCTACGCCACCGTCGTGCTGATGGTCGTGCTGTATTTCACGCGATGGTGCAAGGGCCGCTCGCGCGATCCGGAGCGCGAGCTCGATGAGAGCCTCGGGCACCTGGCGGAGCTGCTCGACCGTCTCGCTGACGGGGAGTCGCCCGCCCTGCTGTCCCAGGAATTCCTCAAGCTCGAGAAGACGTTCGACCGGCTCTGCTTCAGCAGCCGCAAGCTGTTCCAGGAGCCGAACCGCACGACGCTGAAATACTATCTGTACGCCACGCTCTTCCAGCGCGCAATCTACCTGCTTTCGGACCCCGCCTGGCGCTCCGGCCGCGAGCACGATGTCAATCTGTCCGTCTTCCATCACGTCACCGCGATGGTCAGGCAGGTGCGCGCCGCGTCGACGCCGGCCGAATGCGCGGCGGTCCACCGCATGCTGAAGATGATTCTCAGCATGGTCGACCTGCCCGAGGGACGGACGCGCATCTTCTTCCACAGCGTGCTGCACACGCTGATGCTCATCACCTCCCAGGCCCCCGAGCGCCGCCGGCATCTCCCCTGGCGCGTGGCCCCGCTGCGCGACATCGCGGCCAACTTCATCCACCACCTCGACAGCGATTCCTTTGAGTTCCGATTCGCCACGCGCCTTTCGGTCGTTCTGGTCATCACCTGCTCCATGAGCATGCTGTGGGGCGCGAACCATGTCTACTGGGTGCCCCTGAACGCGTTTCTGCTTCTCATGCCGAGCTACGAGGAGAGCACGCATCGCATGCGCACGCGTCCGCTCGGCACCGCCATCGGCTGTATCGTGGTGTTCGCGGCGTCCCATATCATCCACGACCCGCTCGCCGTATACTGCTTCTGCATGGTCATGATCCTGCTGGTGTACGCCTGCACGCCGGGAAGCTGGGTCCAGGCCATCTTCGCCACCTCGTTCGCGCTGATGATGACCTCGCTGACAATCGACGAGACGACGGCGATGGCGCTGCGCCTCTTCTATGTGCTGATGGCCGTCGGCATCGTGCTCGTCATCAACTACCTCGTGCTCCCCTCCAAACGGGAGAAGATCTTCGAGTGCAACAAGCGCCAGCTGAACGGCATCATCAAGGCGTACTGGGGGTTCGTCGAGCGCAGCGTGACCGAGCATGTGGAGCTCCGCATCTCAGGCGAGATGCTCTCGGCCTATCATCTCGTCTACGACGAGGCGATCGCGTACGTCCGCGCCCTCGATGACGAGGTGGTCCGCGATTACGAGGAATCGCGCCTGGTGACGCGCTGGCACATGTTCTCTGAACTCGAGCAGATCGAGTACCTTGTCCAAGCGGGCGAGCTCGATGACGAGGACCTGGCCCTCATCCGCCATATCGCGCTGACGCTCAAGGACCGCACGATGCCCATGTCGCGCAGCTATCTGCCCGGCAAGCTCATCCCGCAAATCCACTCCGAGGATCTGCGCTACGCGCTCGAGCACTACATGGCCAACCGCATCAAACTCAAATAAGCTCGCATGGTCTTTTAGGGACAGGTGATTTTTGTTCATGCCGGTGCCTTCGCACCGGCATGAACAAAAATCACCTGTCCCTAAAAGACCTATCGGGCAAGCATCTCCCGTGCATGGTCGAGCGAGGCCTGGGTGGCATCGCCGGAAAGCATGCGGGCGATCTCCCGCACGCGGTCCTCCCCCTCGACAGGAATGAGCTGCGTCTCGGGAACGTCATCGCCCGTTTTGGAGACGACGTAGTGGCGATCGCTCATGACGGCGACCTGGGCCAGATGCGTCACGACGATTACCTGGTGCGTCCGGGCCAGGTCGGCGAGCACGACCGCCAAAGCGCGTGCGGTGGAGCCGCCGACGCCGGCATCGACCTCATCGAACACGAGGGTGTCGACGCCGTCCGCCTCGCCGAGCACGACCTTGGAGGCGAGCATCACACGGGAAAGCTCGCCGCCCGAGGCGATGCGCCTAAGCGGACGAGGGGTCAGGCCGGCGCCGCTACGATACAGCAGCTCGCAGGCGGCAGGACCCGCCTCCGTCCACGAGGCACGCGGAAGATCCTTGCTCTCCCAAACGAGCTCGGCGCGCCCCATCTCGAGGCGCATCATCTGCTTGCCCACCTCGCGGCAAAAGCGCGGAGCCGCGGCGTTGCGCGCACGCATGAGAGCGCGCGCCGCCTTGGCGAGCTCTCCTTCCGCCTTGTCACGGGCCTCCTTGGCACGACGGACCCGCTCGTCGGCATCGTCGACCAGGGAGAGCAGCTCAGAGGCCTCCTCGCGCCTGGCGAACACATCTTCCATGCGCGGACCCCACTGACGCATGAGGCCGCGCAGCTCCGCCATGCGATCCTGCGCGGCGGCAAGCTGCTCGGGATCGAAATCGATATCCTGGGCGTAGCGACGAAGCTCCGAGGCGACGTCTTCGAGCGTGATGGCGGCCGATGCCAGCGAGTCGGCGAACTCGGCAAGCTTGGCATCGACCGAGCCCATACGGGAAAGCTCGGCAATCGCCGCGTTCAGGGCGTCGAGCGACCCGTCCTCGCCCGAGAGGTACCGATCCGCATCGAGCGCGCACGCGATCAGCGATTCAGCGTGCTCCGCGCGCGGCAGCGTCTCCTCGAGCTCTTCGAGCTCGCCCTCGCGAGGATCGACCTCGCAGATGCGCTCGTAGGCAAATCGGGCCTCCTCGAGCCTCGACCCCTGCGTGCGCGAGGCGGCCTCCACGCGGTCGAGCTCCCGCTGCGCCGCACGTGCCGCCGAAAGCGCAGCGCGGTACGTCTCGAGAGGCCCCGTAACCGAGGGACCAGCCCACGCATCGACCATCTCGACATGAGTAGAGGGATCCAGCAAGCGCTGGTGCTCGTGCTGTCCGCACAGGTCGATATTCGAGCCGACGCGCTCGGCGAGCTCGCGCACGCTAGCAAGCGAGCCGTCGATCTTGACGCGGCTGCGCCCATCGGAAGCGAGCCGGCGCAGCACCACGGTACCCTCGGTATCGCGCGCGCCCAGAAAGAGGCGACCCTCGACCGTGGCGGAGGATTCTCCCTCACGGACCATGGACGAGTCGGCGCGCTCCCCCATGATGAGCTTCAAGGCGGACAGAAGCGCGGTCTTGCCCGCACCCGTCTCGCCGGTGAGTACCGTCAGTCCCTCGCAGGGCTCCAGCGTCGCCTCGCGGATCAGGGCGAGATTGGAAACGCGCAGCTCATCAATCATCGCGACGCACTCCGTAAAAGACGCGGGAGACGGAATTGTAGAAGCTCTCGGGACCGTAGTCGAGCAGCAGGACATCGGCCTCACCGCGACGGGAAACAAGACGCTCCACAACGCCCGTCGGCGTCAAGAACCTGCCGTCGACCGCGATAGCGGGCACGGAGGGCCGGTCATGGGACATCGTCACCTCGACGATGTCGGAAGGCGACGTCAAAAATGCGCGCGCCTGGATGGTGTGCGGGGCGATGGGCACGCACACGAGCCCGGTGTATTCGGGGCTCACGATGGGGCCGCCGGCCGACAGGGCGTAACCGGTCGATCCGGTCGCCGTCGACACGACGACGCCGTCGCCGCGCAGGCGGTCGATATGGTGCCCGGATACCGAGATGTCGAACTCGACCATATCTGAGAGCGGGCCACGGGTGAGGGCGATGTCGTTGAGGCCGAATGCGCTAATGGCGTGCTCCTCCCCGCGCTCGTCGACGGAATACACGTCGCAATGGATCGTGGCGCGACGGCTCACGTGCAACTCTCCGGCAAGGGCATCGGCAACGACGGGCAGGATGTCACGTTCCTCCGGGCTGGCGGCGGTCAAAAAGCCAAGATGCCCGTACGAAAGACCGAGGATGGGAATCTCACGGGACCCCACGATGCGCACGGCGCGCAGAAGGGTGCCGTCGCCGCCGAGGGAAATGACGAGATCGCTGCCATCGATGTCGGGTTCGGCGGCGATCTTCGACTTCTGGTCCGCCGCCCACGCCACCTCGTAGCCCTGACGGCTCAGCCACAGCTCGAGCGTGAGGCCGCTTTGAACCGCCTCGCTCTTCTGATAGTTGGGGACGAGAAAGATCTTCATAGGTTCACCGCCTTAACGTTGAGGTGCGTACACTGGCAAGCCAGCTCCTCAGAGCTGCGGGAATGGTACAGGCCGCAGTCTCCGAGCAGGAAGAACTCACGGTTGCCCTTGGTGCCCGTGATGGGGGATGCGCATATGTCGACGGGATACAGGCCACTTTCGGCGAACAGCGCGACGGTCTGTTGAAGCACGCGGGCGTGCACGCGGGGGTCGCGCACGATGCCTCCCTCGCCCACCTCGTCGGCAGACGCCTCGAACTGCGGTTTGACGAGCGTGAGGAAGCGCCCTGAGTCGCGCAGGAGCTCAAGAACGGCGGGAAGGATGACGCGGATGCTCGTGAAGGACACGTCGCACACGGCAAGATCGAACGAGCGCGCATAGCCCATATCGGGGACATCGACGATATTCGTGCGCTCGAGCAGCGTCACACGATCATCGTTTCGCAGCGACCAGGCGAACTGGGCGCGACCGACGTCGACGGCCACGACATGGTCGGCGCCGCGTTGGAGCAAACAGTCGGTGAATCCGCCCGTCGAGCATCCGATATCCAGGCAGGACAGGCCGCTCGGATCGACCTGGAACGCATCGAGGGCGCCGGCGAGCTTGAGCCCGCCGCGCCCCACATAGGGCAGGTGGCCTTTGACGTGGATCTCGACCCCGGGGACGACGCGCGTCGCCGCCGACTCCAGCCTCTCGCCCCCGCTTGAGACCAGACCGGCCATGCATAAGCGCAGGGCCTCCGCGCGATCCGCGCACAGGCCCTGCGCAACCATCTCTTCGTCGAGGCGCACTCGCTTCATCAGTGCTGCTGCTCCTCTGCACCAGGCGTGCCGCCGCGGGCGGCATCCTCATCCATGCTCTCGGCCAGCTGCTCTTCCTCACGGGGCGAAAGCTCGAACGTATCGACCATATCGACGGCTTTGGAGCCGAGCCCGATCGCCTCGTCGAACAGGTCGAGGCAGCGCTCCAGCGAGGTGTCCTTGGACCTGACGGTGGCGATGATCTCATCGAGACGGCCCGTCAGGTCGTCAAACGAGTGAAGGGTGGAATCACTCATGGGACTCGTCGTCTTGATCGTCGGCATCGGTCACGACGACATCAACGTCAACATCGGCGTCGGAATCGTCCTCGAGCTCAACATCGTGGCCGGGCAGCTCGTCTGCACGGGCGATGCGGCCGAGCACGCCGTTCACGAAGCGAGCCGACTCGTCGGTGCCGTACGCCTTGGCGACCTCGACGGCCTCGTTTATGACGACGGCGTCATCGATGGGGTCGTCGGTCTGCAGGCGCATCTCGTACACCGCGATGCGAAGCAGGTTTCGATCGGCGCTCGGCATGCGGTACAGGCTCCAGTTATCGGACACCTCGTGCAGCGCGTTGTCGATGCGGTCGAGGTTGGCGTAGCAGCCGCGAGCGAGCTTCTCGGCGTACTCGTTCAGTGGACCCTTCGACAGCAGGAAATCGCCGTCGAGCACCTGGTCCACAGGCTTATCAAGCGCCTCCGCCTGAAACAGGATCTGCAGCGCCTGGCTGCGGGCAAGGGTGCGCCCGCGTTCAACTTTAAGACTCACGTATGTTACTCCTTGGGAAACACCAGACCGTCGATGCAGACGTCGACCGCAGCGACCTCGACGCCGATCTGAGCATCGATGGCCTTGACCGTAGCGGCGCGGATGGCTTCAGCGAGCTTCTTGAAGGGATAGCCGAAGAACACCGTGACGCGCACGGTCAGGTGCAGCTTGTTGTCCTCAACCTCGGCCTCGATGGGCGGCAGCGCGGGTGCGGCGCTCTTGGCGGAAAACATCGACACGAGATTCGTGGCCAGATCCCTCACGCCAACGGAGGCGACGCCCTCAACCTCCTCGACAACATGGGAGACGATAATGGACAGCACCTCGGGCGCGATGGCGATACCGTCGATCTTGATCTCTTCAGACATGTTCTCACCCATTTCATGCAACGGAATGCGGGCAGGTTCCACGTTACGAACCAGTGTACACGATACCCCATATCGACACCGTTGGGACGCGGACATCGGCCACGCAACGAAAAAAGGGCGGGGTGCGCGACCCCGCCCTCGTGCAATCTGGCTGATCGGACGATCGACTAGACGCGGGAGACGAACTTGCCGTCGCGGGTGTCGACCTTGATCTTCTCACCGACGTTGAGGTACATCGGAACCTGAACGGTGGCACCGGTCTCGATGACGGCCGGCTTGGTGCCGCCCTGGACGGTATCGCCCTTGAAGCCGGGGTCGGTCTCGGTGACCTCGACCTCGATGAACATCGGCGGGTTCACGCCCATGAGCTCGTCATCGGCGTAGAGCAGCTGGCAGACGTCGTTCTCCTTGAGCCACTTGGAGTTGTCGCCGATGAAGTCTACGGGCACGGGGACCTGGTCGTAGGTCTCCATGTTCATGAAGTAGTAGTGATCGCCGTCGTTGTAGAGATACTGCATCTCGGTGGTGGTCAGCGTCACGCTCTCAAACTTGGAGCCGGCGTTGCAGGTGTTCTCGACGACGCGGCCGGTCTTGATGTCCTTGGTCTTGTAGCGGACGAAGGCACCGCCCTTGCCCGGCTTGACGTGCTGGAACTCAACGATGGTGCAGACCTTGTCCTTGATGCGAAGGCCGAGGCCGTTCTTGAAATCGGCAGTGGTGATCGAAGCCATGGATATGAGCCTTTCTCATGTGATACAGCGAACTGTAACAGTATACGCCCAGTCACAGCCCTGCGCAAAAAGTCCCAAAAGGAGATAAGGGTCCGCCGTCCTCGACTCCGGTCACATGGCGCAGGCCGTATCGATCGGGGTCCCTGTGCCCGAGTTTCTCTTCATTCATGAACGAAGAGAAGCCATTTCAGCGTTTGCCCATGATTTCATTGATTCACCCACCCTTTCATTCATGAATGAAGGGGTGGGTGAATCGTCGCGCGACATGGTATCGGGCTGTTCAGAACACAGCCCCGTCGCAGAAGAGCTCCTTAGCAGTCGATGACCTGGAGCTCGTGCGGGCTTGCGGTGAACGGCTCGAAACCGTCCTCGGTGACCAGGCCGAAGTCCTCCAGGCGAACGCCGCCCACACCGGGCAGGTACACACCGGGCTCGACCGTGATGACGGCGCCGGCCTCCACGATGTTAGACTTGCGGCCGAAATTCGGCAGCTCATGGATATTGATGCCCACGCCGTGACCCAGACCATGGCCGTAGTAGTCGCCGTAGCCTGCATCGGAGATGATCTTCACCGACAGGTTATGGATGTCGCTGCCGTCCACGCCGCCGTGGATCGCCTTGACGCACTCCTCATGCGTGCGCTGCACAAGGTCGTAGATCTTGCGCTGCTCGTCGGTGGGCTCGCCCAAAACGACGGTACGCGTCATGTCGCTGCGGTAGTCGCGATATCCCGCACCATAATCCATCAGGACGAAATCGCCCTTCTGGACCACGCGGTCGCTGGGCACCGCATGCGGGTTGGCCGTGTTGGGACCGCTCGCGACGATCGAGCCGAATGCCAGCGAATCGGCTCCGTTGTTGAACATGAAGCTCTCGAGCTCGGTACGGATCTGCTTTTCGGTCAGACCGGGCTTGATGTAGCCGAGCATGTGCTGGAACGCAAGATCGGTGATCGACTGCGCATGGCGCATGAGCTCGATCTCCTCGGCGTCCTTGATTGCGCGCATACGGCGGATGTCGCCGTGCATCTGGGGCAGCGACGCGACGATGGAGCGGTCTTCGAGACCGCGCAGGATGCCCTGGTAGAACGACAGCTGCATGTCGTCCTCGATGGCGACGACACGGCTGCGGGACTCCAGCGCATGCTGGGCGACCCAACCGGGAATGTCGAAACCGTCCATGTCGACCTGCCAGGGACTGCCCTCGGGCAAATTCTCGGCAAAGCTGTTGTAGTAGCGAGAATCGGTGTGCAGATAGCAGGCGTCATGGGTGATGAAGGCCGCGTGGGGGAACTCGAAGGTGTAGTCGAACACGCCCATCGCGCCGGTCAGCCAACGGAGATTCGCCTCGTCGCGCACGACGACCGCATCGTAGCCGCGCTTCTCCATCAGCGAGCGAAGACGAGCGATACGGCCCGCGGGGCCATTCTGAATGTCGGTCATAGACCGCTCCTTTCACGAGTAACGTTACCGCTCGACATACTACACCCTCTGTTAAACGCATGCACCCGCCAGCTTGGAAGAGAGCCCTTGGGGCTGGCTACTCCGCATCCCCCTCCTCGAGCAGCTCTGCACGCGACGCCAGATACGCCTCGGCATGGCGACGCAGGATGTCCTCGTCAACCTTGGAGAGACGGATGGAACCGGGATTCTTCGGCAGGGAGAGCATGAAGCGATTCGAGCGGACGAAACGCGCATCGTGGAGCGCCGCGATGAACCGATCGACGTCGAGCTTGAACGGCAGCTCCTCGATCCCCAGGTCATCCAGGCGGTCGTCCTGCTCGAAAACAAGATCGACGTCGAGGCCGCACGCATCATGCGCAAGGCGCGCCTCGAATCGCAGGCCCTCGGCGTACAGGAGATAGTCGGGAACGTCATCCCCCAGGCACGCGCGCAGCGCATGCATCGTCGTCACGCCGTAATTCACGGCGTTGCGCGCCGAGGGGTTTGCCGAGCGAACCGCGGAGGCGCGGGCCGTCTGGGTATTGCACAGCGCGTCGATCAGGGGGATCTCGACGCCGTCGACGATACCGTCGATCTTCTCGGCGAACTGATCCCAGATGCGGCGGGATTGCGCGAACGCGGAGGAAAGCAGCAGTGCATACCCCATGCCGACCTGGTCGATGGCCTTGCCGACGACAAGATCGATATCGCAGACGATCATGTCCCATCCGGGCTGGATGGAGATCATCTCGCGGGAGGAGCCGGCATCGAGGGCGCGCATGGACGTGGAGATCGTGCACATGGCGTCGAGCGTGAAGGGGATGGCGAGAGCCGAGGTGCCCGAGCACCAGGTCCGCGTGCAGAAGGACACGACCGAGCACACCTCTACCCCGCCGACAGCGACGAGCAGGTCGTCGGCGGTGATGTGACAGGATTCCATCGTGGCGAAGACGCGCTGCGCGGTCTCGATCGATGCGATGGAGGGCACACGCGCCAAAGACATGAACTCGACGGAGTACCCGGTGTCCACCAGCGCGCGCCTGACGCACTCGAGATTCTCCTCAGAGGGAATCGCATCATGCACCAGCAGCGCACGCTTGGGCTCCCCCGCAATGCTCTTGATGAGCCGCGGGAGGTCCTCAAGGGCACCGGACCCGATGCGGAAATCGGTGCACGTCTTACCAAAGTTCACCAGCTGACGCCGAATGGTCATAACAATCCACGCTCCAAAAGCATTTCTGCACAGAGATAGGTAACTTCCTTGAACGATTTGCCGCGAATGTCGACCGTGAAGTCCGCGGCCTGCTGATACAGGGGCCGGCGATGCTCGAGCAGGCGCGCGGCGTGCTCATCCGAGCGAAAGTCCGGCCTCGTGTCACGGCGCCTGATCTGTCGCAGGGAATCGTCGATATCGCCATCGAGGTACACGCAGTAGCCCATCTGGTTGATGAGCTCGATGTTGCACGGCGTCTCGACGATGCCGCCCCCACAGGAGACGAGTAGGCTGCGGTCGCATGCCAAAGAACCCAGCGCCTCGGTCTCCAGCTGACGGAACGCCTGCTCGCCCTCGAGCTCGAAGATTCGGGAGACCGACAGTCCTCGCCGCCGCTCGACAAGCCGATCGGTATCGACGTAGCGTCGATTGAACAGCATGCCGAGATTCCGCGCGAGGGTCGATTTTCCCGCGCCGAGGAATCCGACGAAAAAGATGTGGTCGCACCCCCGTTTCATCGTGCCCGTCATGACCGCCTACTCCTCGCACGTAAGATCGCGCAGCGCGCGACGCTCGAAGATGCGGAAGATCTGCGTGTACCATAGGTCGACCTCGGTTTGCGGCTTCACGAGAATCGTGTCCACGCCGGCGAAGTTGCCGGCCCAGACATCGGTATACAGCTGATCGCCGATGAGCACGGCCTCCTCGGCGGTGCGGCCCATGCGCTTGAGCGCCGCGCGCAACGCGAAGGGAGCGGGTTTCATGGCATGGCTGATGGCGTCCAAGCCGAGCTCGGACGCAGACCGCATGACTTGGTCGCGATGCCAGTTGTTGGAAACCATATAGAGCGCGAACCCCTTGTCGCGAGCACGATCGAGCCATGCGCATATCTCCGCAGGAGCCGTCTTGCGGTCTCGGGGAACCAGCGTGTTGTCGCGATCGAGCATGATGGCCCGCTTGC
The DNA here is from genome assembly GCF_002159695.1 of Collinsella sp. An271. Taxonomy (NCBI): domain Bacteria; kingdom Bacillati; phylum Actinomycetota; class Coriobacteriia; order Coriobacteriales; family Coriobacteriaceae; genus Collinsella; species Collinsella sp. An271. The sequence goes on from NZ_NFJE01000001.1 coordinate 181,326, forward strand.
CCTGAGCCCAGAGCTCATCCAGGTCGATGCGGTCGACAGAGGCTACGTAGCGTTTCGGTGAAAAGATCCTCATTGCAGCGACTCCGCGTACTCCTCGCTGTCGGCCTCGAACTGCTCGTAGTCGGAGCTGAACTTATGGGACCCATCGCCTGCGGCCGAGGCCACGTAGTACAGGTAGTCGGTGTCATCGGGGTTCAGCGCAGCCGAGATGGAGGAGATGCTCGGGCTGCAGATGGGACCAGGGGTCAGGCCGTAGTTCGTATAGACGTTGTAGGGGGAATCGATCTCAAGGTCGCTGTAGGTGACCGGGTCGCTGCCGCCCCCGCGCGCATAGACGATGGCCGCATCGATCTGAAGCGGCATATCGATGGCGAGACGGTTGTAGATGACGCTCGCGACCGTGGGGCGCTCGGACTCCACGGCGGTCTCGCGCTCGATCAGAGACGCCATCGTGACGATCTGCTGCGCAGTCAGGCCCGAGGGGCCCGCGTTCAGATCCAACGAAGAGGTCTCAGTCACGAACTGATCGAGCTGCGCCCGGATGATCTCATCGGCGGTCGGGACATCCGTGAAGGAATAGGTCTTGGGATACAGGTACCCTTCGAGCGAGTCATCGTACGCGCCCTCCAAAAACGGGTAGTCGGCCGCGTAGTTGGACGCCTTCGCCTGAGCGATGAACTCATCGGCGGAGATGCCGAACGTCTCCTCGACGCGCGCCGCCGTCTGCGCGACGGTCAGGCCCTCCTGGATAGTGATCTTGTTGCCCTCGACGTTCGGTCCGTCGACAAGCTGCTGGACGACCTCTTCGGGATCCTGGCCGGTATACAGGATGTAATCGCCCGGTTTGAGCGACATCGATGCATCGAGCCGGTTCACGGCGGCGTAATAATCCTTCGGGTTGTCGATGATGTGGTTCTGGGCGAGGATGGCGGCGATGTCGTCTCCCGATGCGCCCTCAGGGATCGTGAGCTGCACCTCCTGCCCGGCCTCGACGGCAGGCTGCCCGCCCCCGAGAAGCTCGGAAACACGGGGGACGACCACGAACACGAGGGCGGCGACCGCGGCCAGGGCGACGACGATGCCGACGATGACCTTGATCGGCGATCCGCCTCGGCGCGCAGAGGACGACTGAGCGGCGTATCGGGAACGCGTCGCAGGCTGCACGGGACGCGGATTCGGCCGCGCCTGAGTCGGGGACGTGCGGAACCTAGTTCCAGACGCCTGCTGGCGATTGGCGGCGACAGGCTGGGCGCCCGCAGAGCGGAACCGCGTACCGCCCGAGGCGGGACGGGCCGCTCGAGGGGAGCCCGGCTGAGTATGCGTGCGACGACGCGAATCGCCGGAATTCTCGTTAGGCACAGTCGTCCTTTCCGTTCTGGGCATCGAGCCACGCCTGCAGGATCAGCGAGGCGGCGACCATGTCGACCTTGCCGCGCATCTTTCGCTCCGAAAGGCCGTTTTCACGCAAGATGCGCTTGGCCTCGCGCGAGCTCAACCGCTCGTCGGCAAAGACGAGGGGCAGGTCCAGGGCATCGGCGATCTGGCGACCGACCGAGATGACGCGCTCGGCTTGGGGTCCGTCCTCCCCCGCCATCGTCTGCGGACGGCCGCAGACGATGATATCGGGTTCGTGATCCTCGACGATCTGCCTGAAGCTCCGGGCCATCGAGGTGACCTCGATGGCCGGAAGGACCTTGACGGGCAGCGCCACGCGACCGCTCCGGTCGGACACGGCGATGCCGATGCGGACTTGTCCTATGTCGAGCGCGAGCGCGACCATGGTCTACAGGCCGAGCTGGACGCGAGCCGCATCGAGCGCGGCCTGGATACCGGATGCGTCCTTGCCGCCGGCCTGGGCCATGGTCGGACGACCGCCGCCGCGTCCGTCGACGCACGGAGCGATCGCCTTGATGACGTCGCCCGCCTTGAACCCGGCGGCGACGGCCTCGTCGGTGGCGGCGGCGAGAAGCGCGGGCGTGCCCTTCTCGGTAACCGTCGCGAGCACGCATGCGGCAGGGCCGGCGACCTTCTGGCGGATGGTGTCCCACACGTTGCGGAGCTCAGCGCCCTCAAGGCCGCTCAGCTGGGCGATCACGAGCTTGTAGGAGCCCATGTCCTGTGCGTTGTCCACCGCGGAGCCGATCGCATCGGAGGCGCCGCCGGTCAGCGCGGCCTTAAGCTTCTGGTTGGCGTCGTGCAGGCTCTGCTGCAGCGCGGCGACGCGATCGACGACCTCGTCGTCACGGCACTTGAGCGCTGAGGCCGCCAGCGTGAGCATCCGCTCCTTCTCCTCGAGATACTTCATGGCGCCCATGCTCGTCACCGCCTCGATGCGACGGACGTTGCTTCCCGTCGAGGACTCGGAGACGATGCGGAACAAGCCGATTTCCGCGGTGTTGCGGGCATGCGTGCCGCCGCACAGCTCACGGGAGAAGGGACGCTCCTCCTCGCCCACGGACACGACGCGGACGACGTCGCCGTACTTCTCGCCGAACAGCGCGACGGCACCGGAGGCGCGCGCCTCGTCGATGCTCATGACGCGCGTGACGACCGGCTTGGCGGCGAAGATCTCGCGGTTGACGATATCCTCGATGCGGGCGAGCTCGTCGGTGGAGACGGCCTCGAAGTGCGTGAAGTCGAAACGCAGACGGTGGTCGTCGAGCTGGGATCCCGCCTGGTTGACGTGATCGCCGAGCACCTGCTTGAGCGCAGCATCAAGCAGGTGAGTCGCGGTGTGGTTGCGGCGGATGAGCTCACGGCGGTCAACGTCGATGGCGGCAAGGACGCTGTCGCCCACCGAGATGGTGCCCTCGCCGACGACGCCGTGGTGGGCGTACAGGCCGTGATGGGCACGGGTATCGGAAACCGCGAGCGCGCACGCGTCGGAGGCGATGTGGCCGGAATCGCCGACCTGACCGCCCATCTCGGCGTAGAACGGCGTGCGGTCGAGCACGACGTCGACCTCCTGGCCGGCGTCCGCATGGGCCACGGACTCGCCGCCGGAGACGATCGCGACGACGCGCGCGTCCTCGATGCGGTCCGCGTCGTAGCCGACGAACTCGGTCTCGGCGATCTCATCGGTGAGCTCGGTCCAGACGTCGTTGAACGTGCCCCACGCGTCGCCCTTGACGTTGGCGCGCGCACGCTCGCGCTGGGCCTCCATCTCGCGATTGAAGCCCTCGATGTCGACCGTATGGCCGGCGCCCTCGGCGATCTCCACCGTCAGGTCGATGGGGAATCCGAAGGTATCGTGCAGCATGAAGGCGGAGGCGCCGTCCAGCGTCTCGCCCTCACCCAGCTTGGCGAGAGCGTCGTCGAGGTAGACGCGGCCGTTGTCGAGCGTCGTGGAGAAACGCTCCTCCTCGGCGTTGACGATGCCCTTGACGAGCGTGACGTTCTTCAGCAACTCGGGATAGGCATCGCCCATGAGCTCGTTCACGCGGTCGATGAAGCGCGCGAGGAACGGCTCGGTCACGCCGAGCAGGCGGCCGTGGAAGACGGCGCGACGGAGCAGGCGGCGCAGCACGTAGCCGCGGCCCTCGTTGCCCGGCAGGATGCCGTCGGAGATCATGAAGTCGACGGAGCGCGCATGGTCGGCGATGATGCGCAGGGAGCGGCTCGCGCCGACATAGTCGTCGCTCACATAAGTCGCGCCGGAGATCTCCTCGCCCAGCTTGATGAGACCCTGCATGATGTCGCCGTCGAAGAAGGAGGTCTTGCCCTGCATGATGGCGCTCATGCGCTCCAGGCCCATGCCGGTGTCGAGGTTGCGGTGGGGCAGCTCGGGCATGGAGCCGTCCTCCTGGCGATCGAACTGCGTGAACACGAGGTTCCAGTACTCGAGGAAGCGATCGCAGTCGCAGCCGGGCGCGCAGTCCGGACGACCGCAGCCCACGTCCTCGCCCATGTCGTAGTAGATCTCGGAGCACGGGCCGCAAGGGCCGGTGGGACCGGCCGCCCAGAAGTTATCGTCCTCGCCGAGTCGGGAGATATGGCTCTCCTCGACGCCCAAGGAGCGCCAGATGTCATAGGTCTCGTCGTCGTCGGTGAAGACGGTGAAGTACAGGCGCTCGATGGGAAGGTGGAACACCTCCGTGGAGAGCTCGAGGGCCCATGCGCAGGCCTGCTGCTTGCTGACACCGCCGAACGAGAAGTTGCCGAGCATCTCGAAGAAGGACGCGTGGCGGCCGTCGCACCCGATGATGTCGATGTCGTTGGTGCGCACGCACTTCTGGCACGACGTGGCGCCGATCTCGTGCATGGTCTTCTTGCCCTGGTAGTACTGCTTGAACTGGTTCATGCCCGCGTTGGCGAGCAGCAGGGAGGGATCATCGGGGATCAGCGAAGAGCTGGGGAACAGCTTGCAGCCGCGATCCTCGAAGAACTTGAGGAACGCAGAGCGAATCTCCGCGGTAGTCATGGTGGGAACAGCAGCGGTCATGTCGCATTCTCCTTGGTTCATATGCGTCAGATAGGCGTAAACGCACATAGCTTAGCAGACATTGCACACATCGGATAAGCTTGGGCCGCAGGGAACAAAAGCACCATGACGGACGGGCGATGGGAACAGGGCGGATCCAAGAAGCTCTGGCCTCAGGCATCAATAGCGCCGTCAACATCGCAGAACGCAATGAGCCCTTGGTATGCAAGCTACCAAGGGCTCATGCTGATACCGCATTCATCCGAAAGCACCCAAGAGGGTCGAAGCCTAATGCTGCGGCCGGTCCTCCTTGTGTTCGGAGTCTTTCTTGTCCGCCTGGTCGTCCGGCATGCCGAAGGGCATGAGCTCGGAGAGCTTGGCCCACGGGTTGTCGAGCTCGGGCTTGGGCAGCGCCGTCGCGTCGGAGATGACGTCGTCGGGAAGCAGCTCGGAATCGGCGACGAAGCTGTCGTCGCCCAGGGCATCGAAGGCGGGGACGGGATTCCCCTGCTCATCGCGATACGGCGTGCCCTGGAAGATGGCGCCATCGTAATTGACGAGCTGCCGCTTCGTGTTCTTCTCGAAGTAGAAGATGAACAGGCCTTTGAGCGCCGCGCACAGAGGAATGGCGATAACCATGCCGAGCGGCCCCATCAGGGCCGAGCCGATCACGATGGCGGACAGGCTCATGGCGGGATGCACCTGGACGGTCGACTGCATGATCTTCGGGCTGAGCACGTTATCGGTGACGTTCTGCGCGATGACGACGAGCACGAGCGTCCACAGGGCCTTCGCCGGACCGTAGAAAAACGCGATCAGCACGGCGATGAACGCCGAGAACACGGGGCCGACGACGGGTATCAGGTGGAACAGCGCCGTCAGCACGCCCATCAGCCCGGCATACGGGTGCCCGATCACGAGCAGCCCCACAAACACGATGACCCCGTTGATGATCGAGGTGATGACCTGCGAGCGCATGTAGCCGCCGACCGAGCGGGACAGGATCGCCACGATGAACCGGTAGTCGTCCTCCTTGCTGTCGCCGAGTGCGAAACCGATCTCGCCGTGGATCTTAGGGTAGTCGCGCGCGAGCCAATACGCGAGCACCAGCCCGAGGAACACCGTGAACAGCGTGTTGGCAAAGCCGCCGATCGCGGGCATCACGCCGCGACCGAGCTCCGCCGCAAGGTCCGTCACGAAGCTGGTGGCGGTGCTTTGCAGCGAGGAGAGCAGGTCGTTCAGCCCGCTGAACATATCGGAGGACGTGAGCGAGCGGAAGTTGCTGATCAGATCCTGAATCCATGCGGACAGCGAGGAGAAATACCGCGGCATCTGGTTGAGCACGTCGACGAGCTGCTCCACGAGCATGGGCAGAAGCAGCGTGAACATCAAGATGACCGCGGCTATGACGACGAGCAGGCCGATGAGCGCCCCGAAGCCGCGAGGGATCCCGCGGTGCTCAAGGGTGTTCACGATGGGCGATGCCACGAACGCGATCAGGGAGCCGATCGCCAGAAACTCGACGACGGGCCCGAGCACGCCGATGACGTTCAGCAGCATGGCTCCGATAACGAGCAGACCGACCACGGCCCAGATTCTCAGGGCGGCCAGACGGGTGTCGCGCAGGACGCGATCATCTTGCCCGGGCATGTCGACGTGGGAACTCATCGCTTACCCATGACTCCTTCGGGATCGATCTTGTCCTGGATCTTCTTGAGCGTGCGGCGAAGCAGGCGCGACACCTGGACCTGGGACACGCCGAGCTTCTCGGCGATCTCGATCTGGGTCATGCCCTTCAAGAAGCGCATCTCGATGACCTCGCGCTCGCGCGGCGAGAAGGACTTGAGCGCCTCCTCGATGACCAGGCGGTCGTCGGTAAAGGTCAGCGCGCTATCCTCGGACGCGTAGCGGTCGAGGACGGACGGCGTGTCTTCGGAATCGGAGCTGCCGGGAGCCTCGAGCGGCACCGAGGTGTAGGCGGAAGAGGACTCCATAGCCTCCAGCACCTCGTCTGCCGACGCACCGAGATAGTCGGCGATCTCGTCGACCGTCGGGGAGCGCTGCAGCTGGGTGGTGAGCGTATCGGTCGCCTGGTTCACTTTGGCGGAAAGCTCCTGCAGGCGGCGCGGGACACGGACGCTCCAGCCCTTGTCGCGGAAGTGGCGCTTGATCTCGCCCAGGATGGTCGGGGTCGCATACGTCGTGAACTCGAGGCCGCGATCGGGATCGAAGCGGTCGATGGCCTTGAGCAGGCCGAGGTACCCGACCTGCATGAGGTCGTCGAGCGGCTCGCCGCGGTTTTTGAACTTGTTCGCAAGGAACCGCACCAGGTTGAGATGGGACATCACGAGCTTCTCACGGGCGTCCATGTCGCCGTTCTCCTTGTAGCGGCGGAAGAGCTCGTGCGTCTTCTCCTTATCCCATGCGGCCTTGCCCGAAGGGGTCTTATCGGCCATTACACATCTGCTTTCAACATCAGGTGAAGCGCGGAGGGGTTCTCGCGTTTCTCGTAGGAATCGCACACCGCGCCCAGGATCAGATCCGCGTACACGGAGGTTTCGGTGTCGACGGAGATCTCATCGAAGGCGACGTCACCGAGCTCGAAGGTCATGGCGACGTGCTCGTCGTCGACCTCGAACGAGATGGGGAGTTCCCCCATGGGCTTCGCCGCGCACGCGTAGATGAATGCCTCCTCGGCGGCCATGCGGATGTCTTCGACCCGGTCGACCGACATGGAGCTGAGCATGGCGACGTTTGCCGCCGTCATGCGCACGAGCCGTGCGAGATGCGGATCGGCGGAGACGGTCAAACGAATAGGCGCTGGCGCATTATTCATTGGTGTCCTCCTGAGTGGATGGGGCGGACGCCGGGGCGGATCCGTCCGAATAGGTGTAATACTGGGGCACGGCGCGCTTCGGCGACTCATCGTCGGCAGCATCACGCTGCTCATCTGCGCTCGGGACCGCTTCCGGTTCGCCCGTCTGCTCGGTCAAGGTGCGCTCCCCCGTTGCGGGCGGCTCGACGTTCTTGCCGAAGAACTTGTGCACGCGCTCGGTTGCGGCGGTGGCCACGCTCGACACCGCGTTGGACGCGCTCGACATCCCCGCCGTCACATCGGAGATGTCGCGCAGCACACCGTTGACCTCGATCAGGTCCGCCGACAGCGCCTCGACCGCGATGCTGCCCTGCTTGAGCAGCGGCTCGATCTGGGAAATGGCGGGCTGGGCCCCATCGAGCGTCTCGTTGACGCGATCGAGCACGGGCTTGATCTCGTCAACCGTCACCTCGAGCTTCTTGACGAGCGGCGCCGCGCTTTCAACAGTCGAATCGATATGCTGAATGACGGGCTGCACGTCGCCAAGCGTCTTATCGATGGCCGACACGGTGGAGCGTGCGCGCCTCAACGTCAGCGCGAGCTCGATGACGGCCCAGACACCCACCAAGGCGAGCACGATCAACACGATCTGCAGAGGTTCCATGATGCCTCCTGTACATAGCGACAAGGTGCCTCGGCCGAGGCACCTTACCTGATACTACCCGACCGCGCCGAATCCATGCGCCAGAAGTCGGGGAACCGTCGCGCGACCGGCACAACAACAGACTGGCTCAGTCGACCAGGGGGCCCTTGCCGCTCCGGTCGCGCGCGGACTGCTCGAAGCGGTACTGCTCCCATCCGCGTCCCGCCGGTTTCCAGAACGCACCGCGCTCAAGGCCCTCGGGAAGATAGCGCTGCTCGACCCAGCCCGCGGGATAATCGTGCGGATACAGATAGGGGCCGTAGGAGTCGGATCCCGGACGGTGTCGATCGCGCAGGTGGCTGGGGACCTCCCGCTGCCCGCTCGTGCGAACGTCCTCCAGGGCCGCGTCGATTGCCGCCTCGCACGCGTTGCTTTTCGGGGCGAGCGCGTTGTAGAGGGCGGCCTGGGCCAAGTTGATGCGGCACTCGGGATACCCAATGACCTCGGCCGCCTTGAAGGCCGCCTCCGCGATAAGGAACGCCTGGGGGTCCGCATTGCCGATATCCTCGGATGCCTGGATCATGATGCGGCGCGCGATGAACTTCGGGTCCTCGCCTGCGTCGATCATACGGGCGAGCCAGTAGATCGTGGCATCCGGGTCGCTGCCGCGCATGGACTTGATGAACGCGGAGATGATGTCGTAGTGCATGTCCCCGCTCTTATCGTACGAAAGGCCGCGGCGGGGGTTGGCCATGCGCACGTCATCGAGCGTGATGGGCACCGGGACCCCGTCCGATGTGGCGGCGTCGGATTCCGGCCTGGTCACGGCGATCTCGCTTGCGAGCTCGAGCGTCGTCAACGCGCTGCGGGCATCCCCCGCGGCAAGCGTGCAGATGGCCGAGACGACCTCGTCGTCGAGCGAGAACCTGCCCGCAAGCCCGCGTTCGTCCTCGCACGCGCGGCGGACGAGCACGGCGACGTCATCGTCGGAAAGATGCTCGAGCTCCACGACGCGGCTGCGGGAGAGCAGGGCCGAGTTGACCTCGAAATACGGGTTCTCCGTCGTGGCGCCGATCATGATCACCGTTCGGTTTTCCACCGCGTGCAGCAGGGCATCCTGCTGGGAGCGGGAGAACCGGTGGATCTCATCGATGAACAGGATCGTGCGACGGCCGAACGCCATGAGACGGCGTTGCGCCTCCTCGATCTCTCGGCGCAAGTCCTTCACGGTGCCGGTGACGGCGGACACCTCGACGAACTCGCTGCGCGTGTGCGCGGCGATGATGTGCGCCAGGGTCGTTTTGCCCGTGCCCGCGGGACCATAGAGAATGACGCTCGACAGCACGTCGTGCTCGATGGCGCGGCGCAGCCACGAGTCGGGACCGACCGCCTTCTGCTGGCCGACGTACTCGTCAAGCGACGACGGCCGCATGCGGACCGCCAGCGGCGCATACCTGATCTGCTGCGTGCGCTCTTGTTGCGAAAATAAGGTCTCCATAGCGTCCTAGTCTAGCATGGCATGAACCGGCCGGGGCAACCCTAGCGTTCGTTGATGTACGTGCGCTGGGGGAATTGGATCTCCGGGAACAGCTTTGAGGCGAGCTCGGCAAAATACCCATCGGTCATGCTGGCGATATAGTCTACAACCGTCTGATCCAGATCCTTCTCCCACTCGTAGGTGCGGCCGTAATGCGCGAGCGCCGCCTGGATGCGCGCGATATGGTGGCGGAAGATGTAGCTGGACTCGTCACGCGCGCGCAAATCGCCCAGACAGTGCTCGTACATGAGCGAGAAGGCACGTGACAGCACCTCAGCGCGCTCACCCTCGATGCCGCTTGAGCGGTAGATCTTCTCGTAGTTCTCCGCCTTTGCGCGCCGGATCTCCGCGAACAGCTCCTCGCTCATCTCGATGCGGTCCTTGCCGTAGCTGTGTTGGATGATGTCGGCCGAAGCATGGCTCAAGATCCAGGAGTTGTACGCCCCTCCGAGCCCGTCATCGAACGCGTCCTCCGACAGCAGCCCGGCTTCGATGGCGTCCTGGCGGTCGCGGCCGACATACGCGATGATGTCCGAGATGCGCACGACGCAGCCCTCGAGCGTCATGGGACGCAGATGGCCGATCGCGATATCGCCCGTCTCGTAGCATGATTCGACGATACGGTCGAACTCCTCGAAGTCAGTAAGCCCTGACAGCTCGAACACGCGCTGCTCGTACTCGCCGTTATGGCACAGCACGCCGTCGAGCGTCTGAAGCGTGAGATTTCGACCGTACAGCACGTCGAGCACGCGGACCGAATGGACGTTGTGGAAAAACCAGCGGCCGGTGCGCGCATGATACACCTCGTTGAGCGCGCGCTCGCCCGCATGGCCGAACGGCGTATGCCCCAGATCATGGCCGAGCCCGATGGCCTCGATCAGATCGCAGTTGAGACCCAGGGCGTACCCGATATCCCGGGCGATACGGCTTACCAGCTGCACATGGATCCCGCGACGGGAGAGGTCGTCGTTGCTGCGGAAACTGAAGACCTGGGTCTTGCCGGCATACCTGGTGTAGGCGGGCGTGTGGATGATCTTCTCGACGTCTCGGACGAACGCAGGGCGCCAGATGTTGGCGTCGTCGGCGGGACGGGGATCGCGGCGCAGCGCGGACGCGTTGTCGCACCGGTACGGGTTGACCCACCCCCGATCACGATCGGACTGGATGCGACGGACAAGATCGTCGCTTAAGGTGTTGGGGATTGCATCCATGCGGGCGCGCACGACTTCTCGATCCTGCTGAATATGCTTAAACGCTGACATGACCACGCTCCTTTCTCGGATGTTCTACCCGTATCTTCGCATATCGCGCGGACACCTCGGCAGATGCCGAGGCGTCTGTAAGAATACGTCCGGCAATCGGTAAGGCCGCAGCGGGTTTTCTCGATGCGCGCGCAAGGTGGGCATGCTCAGCCGATAGCATGGGAGGCGCATCGAGATCGCAACGAAAGGGAGGCGGAATGGATGCGTTGCCCGGTATCGTACATGCGTGCTGCCTGGTGCTTGTCGGGGCACTCATGCTCGTCGCCGCCTTCATAGACGCCAAGACCCGCACCTATCCGAACGGGCTGGCCGCAGCACTCTTCTTGGTTGCGTTCATCGGAACGCTCGCTGGCAAAGGCCCTGGAACCGCCATGCACCATGCGCTGATCGCCCTGGTGATCGGCGTGGGCTTTTTGATATTCGAGCTGATCTGGAGATGGCTTCGCGCCTCTCCAGGTCTAGGGATAGGCGACATCAAGTTCATTGCCACCGCAGCCATCATCTCTCCGGTCGGTGCGCTCGCAGGATGCGCGCTTGGCCTCGCCTGCATGGCGCTTGCGGCCACGGCGAGACGAACTCGGACGATGCCCCTTCTCCCCTTTCTGGCACCGAGCTGCATATTGAGTTTTTTGATGCTGTATACCGGCTGACATTATTATTAACGATAAGCCACACATATTGTTACATCCAGCCGTCACCGACCACATGAGGGCGCATGCGGCCTATAATGAATCGACTTGACCCCAATGAGAGGCACCTATGAACGAGCCCGATTTCTCTACCGCCTACACGTCGTCGAATCTCGCTCCCACCGATGGGCCCCAACCGGTGGAAAGCGCGAGCGCATCCACCGCGTGCCAGACGAACAGCTCTCGCTTCGCATACGTCCTGACCTTTGGCATCCTGGGCGTCATCTCGCTGATCACCATCGCCATCTCCCTGTTGCTGTTCGCCGCGTTCACGACCTACACCACCGAGGCGCAGAACATAGATGTGTACTCATGGGGCTATGAGAGCGGTGCGGATTCTCATGAATCCCTCGATGACTACGGCTGGTACGGACTGTCGGCCGACTCCCATGTGCTCTAACTTCCGCTAGGCCACCGCGGATGGGTTGGTTGGGGACGGGTTCGTTTCAACCCATCCCGTCGCCCCGGCCCGGCACGTACTCATGATGAAACCCCCGACATCACACCGTCAATACGGTGGAATGTCGGGGGTTTACTCTAAAAGCTGCTACTTCGCGCCGTCCATAACCTGCTCGAGCGTCACGGACACGCCATGCGGAGTCGGGACCCAGTCAACCTTCAGGAACAGGGCCGCCACGGTGATGGGGATATAGGTGAACATGAACAGCGGGAACGTGAACAGGTTGGTGAATACCCGCAGCCTGCTGGTGCAATGGATATGCTTGCGCTCAAAGACCGTGGTGAACAGCCCGGCGACAAAGAAGGTCATGTACATCGACACCAGGGTCATCATGAGCGAACCGAAACACATCGCGAGCTCGCGATCGGTAGCCAAAAACCCATGGCTTAAGGAGCCGACGATGATGAACGTGAGGTTCACGAGCACCGAGATGAGGGACAGCAGGTTGCCCGGCGCGATCGTCATGAACAGATCGTAGGCGGCAAATCGCCTGAAAAATGCAATGGACTTGACCAGGTGGGACCCGTACGTGAAGAACACCTGGTAAAAGCCCTTGGTCCAGCGCATACGCTGCTTCCAGGATGCCGAGAAGTCGACGGGCTGCTCATCGTAGAACTCGGCAGGCGCGTACCCGATGCGCACCCCGTGAATCGCGCAGAACGTTGAGAACTGGATGTCCTCGGTGAGCGTATGGAAATCCCAGCCGTGCATGCCCTCGATGATCTTCGCGGAGACCAGATACCCCGAGCCCGAGACCGCGCACGACGTGCCGCAGATCATGCGCGCGTTGTTCAGAAATCGCGCTTCGCGCAAAAACCAGGTGGCATACGCGGCGGATATCCACGAGCTTCCGAAGTTCTTGGAGTTGCGGTAGCTGGTCAGCGCAAGGTAGCCCTGGTCAAAGGCGTCGTTCATGATGGACACATAGCTCCGCGAGAGCAGGTTGTCGGCATCGAAGATGAAGAACGCCTCGTACTTCCCGGGGTACTCGTTGAGAATCCGGTCGAAGCCGTAGTCCATGACCCAGCTTTTGCCCTTGCGCGCGAGGTCGTTGCGCTCGTAGACGATGGCGCCCGCCTCACGTGCGACGCGCGCCGTATCGTCCGTGCACGCGTCGGCGACGACGAAGATGTCGATGAGCTCAGATGGGTAGTCCTGGTCCTTGATGGACTTGATGAGGTTGGCGATAACGGCCTCCTCGTTATGGGCGGCGATAAAGAAGGCATAGCGATGGTTGCGCTTGGCCTTGGGAATCTTCACCTCGCCGTAGAATATCCCCACGAGAAAGAAGACGACCTGATAGAGGAAGCACAGGGCGAACAGCGCCCCGATCACGAAGTTGAAGATGACGATGGGCGTCAAATGCGAAAGATCTGGAAGCATGCGAACACCTTCGGATGCAGGATAAACGACATCCGAAAAGTGTAGCGCAGCATCGCGGGTCGACTCGGAACTGCGCAGTATTTACGTCAATGTCAGCGTGTTCCTCACGGGGCGCACGGCGAAAGGGCCACGGGGATATACCCCGCGGCATGCATTCGCAGCAACGCAAGCCCAAAGGCAGCATTTCCCTATTCGTTCAGAATGAGCGGAATGATCTCGTCGCCGGCTTCGGTGCGACCCATGGAACGCTCCGCGATCTCGTCGTAGGCGGCGGCAAGATCCCAAGGAAGCTCGTCGTGCAGCTCGATATCGCGGCCCGTCACCGGGTGGGTGAACTTCACGCGCCACGAGTGGAGAAACTGCCGCGTGAGCCCGAGGTTCGCGCGCTCGCTCCCCTTGCCGTACAGCGGATCTCCCACAAGCGCGTGGTTGATGTGGCGCATGTGAACGCGGATCTGGTGCGTGCGCCCGGTATACAGATGGCACTCGACCAAGGTGTAGCCCTCATCGCCACGCTCGGCCTCGAACCGCTCCAGCACCTTGAACGTCGTGATGGCCTGGCGCGCAAACGGATCGTCGGAGACCGCCATCTTCACACGGTCGCGCGTCGAGCGCGCGATACCCGTGTTGATGGTACCGGAGTCCATAGCGATGTAGCCGTGGCACAGCGCGACGTACCGGCGGTCGAGCGTGCGCAGGCGGATCAGGTCCTGCAATGCGCGCTGCGTGTCGTCATCCTTCGCCGCAAGCATGAGCCCTGACGTATCGCGGTCCAGACGATGCACGATACCGGGCCGGTCCTCACCCTGCAGCGTGCCCAAGTGGTCGATGCCGCAGTGATATACCAACGCGTTGGCAAGCGTGCCCGACTCGTGCCCATGCGCGGGATGGCACACCAGGCCGCGCTGCTTGGAGAGCACGATCAGGTAATCGTCTTCATATCGGATATCGAGCGGGATGGCCTGCGGCTCGAGCGCACCGGGATCGCGGACCTCAGGGATATCGACTTCGATGCGATCGCCCTCTACGACCACCTGCTTTTTGGAATAGCACGTCTCGCCGTTCACGTCGACAGCGCCCGATTCGATGAGCTTGGCGCATGCCGAGCGAGACGGGCACGCATCCTGGTTGCCCAGGAACTGGTCGAGGCGCACGCCCGCATCAAGCGAGGTCACGAGATACCGAACGTCGCTCATCGCGAATCACCGCCTCGCGGGGCCTTCTCAGCCCTTTCATCCGCGCCCTCCCTGTTTGCCGGGCTCAGCAAAAAGCCGACAAACGCGATGACGGCACCGCAGGTGATGCCGATGTCAGCAACGTTGAACACGGGAAAGCTGATGAACGTCGTGGCGAAGAAATCCGTGACGAAACCGAACAGCATGCGGTCGATAGCGTTTCCCACAGCCCCTCCGGCGAGCATGCCGAGACCGATGACCTCGAGCCTGCTCACGAGCGGGGCGCGCCACAGATACACGACGGTGAAGACGACGACCGCCAGCGCCAGGATCACGAACACGAAGCCGAAACCCTCGCCCAGGCTGAACGCGGCCCCCGTGTTCATGGCAAAACGAAGCTCAAGGATACCGGGGATGAAGTCGGCCGACGTGAACCCGGCGCTCACCGCATCGCGCATCATGACCTTCGTGACCTGGTCGACGATCAGAAATGCGGCGAACAGGATGCCCGCGACAGCCGCGCGCCATGCGCGTTCATGCACAAAGGGCTTGATCTTATTGTCTGCCACGGGCGACCCCTTTCAAAAGACTGCGGGGACGGGCGTCCGTCCCCGCATGAAGATGCCGCGCGATTTCAGGTTCGCGCGGCATCTCGCTCCAGGTGCGATGCGACCTTACGCGCCGATCGCCTCGGCGCAGCGGTCGCAGATGTGAGCGTGCTCGCCGTGCACGCCGGTGGACTCGCGGAAGTTCCAGCAGCGATCGCAGCACTCGCCGTGAGCGGCCTCGACGCGGGCGGAGAACTCCTCGCCGGAGGAAAGCTCGAGCTCGGAGACGATGAAGAACTCGGCGAGATCGCAGGCCTTGTCCCCGGTCAGGAGGGCGTATGCCTCCGCAGGGGCGGTCGCGACCACGCGCGTAGCCTGGCTCTTGGTGAACGTGCCGGCGGCACGGGCGTCCTCGAGCGCCTTGGTGACCACGCCGCGCAGCTCGAGCGCGGCCTCGAGCACCGGCTTGTACTCGTTGGCGACCTCGAGCGAGATCGGTGCCTGGTACCAATCGAGCAGGGCCGCGTACTCCTGATGGTCGCGGCAGCCAGCGGGCGCGAACGCCATGACCTCGTCGCAGGTGAATGCGAGGATGGGCTGCAGGTCGCGCAGAAGCATGGACAGCAGCTCCGCCGTCACCGTCTGGGCGCTGCGGCGAGCCAGCGAACCGACCTTCTCGCAGTACAGGCGGTCCTTCAGGGCATCGAGGTACACGTTGGAGAGCTCGGTCACCACGAAGTCGTAGAGCGTGCGGTACACGCGGTTGAACTCGTAATTGGCATACGCGGCGTCGACCTCGGCCTGCACCTGCGTCAGGCGGGCGAGCATCAGCTTGTCGAGCGGCAGCAGGTCGTCGAACGCCACGCCGTCGGTCTCGGGGTCGAACTGGTCCTCGAGCTCGGACAGCAGGAAGCGGAAGGTGTTGCGGAAGCGACGGTAGGCATCCGAGGTGCGCGCGAGGATCTCATGGTCGATGGCGACATCGGTCGACGTGTCGACCGACGCGACCCACAGGCGCAGGATGTCGGCGCCCATCTCGTCGCAGACCTTGTTGGGGTCGATCACGTTGCCGAGCGACTTGGACATCTTGCGGCCCTGGCCGTCCAGCGTGAAGCCCTGGGAGACGACGGCCTTGTAAGGCGCGACGCCGTTGGCGCCCACGCTCGTCAGCAGCGAGCTCTGGAACCATCCACGGTGCTGGTCGGAGCCCTCGAGGTACACGTCCGCCGGGTACTCGAGCTCCTCGCGGCCCTCGCACACGGCGCGCCAGGACACGCCGGAGTCCCACCACACGTCGAGGATGTCGCGGTCGGCCTTGAGGTGATGGCCGCCGCACTTGGGGCACACGCAGGCGTCGCCGAGATAGCTCTCGGGAGCGTCGGTGAACCATGCGTCGGAGCCCTTCTCGTGGAAGAGCTTGATCACGGCGTCGAGGGTGTCGTCGTTCATGATCTTCTCGCCGCAGTCGGCGCAGGTGTAGCTCGGGATGGGCACGCCCCAGTTGCGCTGGCGCGAGATGCACCAGTCGGGACGCTGCTCCACCATGGCGCCGATACGGTTGGCGGCATGCTCGGGATACCAGCGCACGTGGTTCTGGATGGCGTCGAGCGCCTCTTCGCGCAGACCGGTCTTGTCCATGGAGACGAACCACTGGTCCGTGGCGCGGAACAGCACCGGGTTCTTGCAGCGCCAGCAATGGGGGTAGCTGTGCGTGATCTTCACCTCGGCAACAAGGGTGCCGTGGTCGCGCAGGTACTGGATGATGTGCGGGTTGGCCTCGTCGGTGTCCATGCCGGAGAACGGGCCGCCCGTGCCGAACGTGTCTCCGACATAGAACTTGCCGTCGTCGTCGACGGGCATGCAGATGTCCATGCCCTCCTTCAGGCAGACGTAGTAGTCGTCGACGCCGTGACCGGGAGAGTTGTGGACGATACCGGTACCGTCCTCGGTACCCACGTAGTCGGCAAGCAGGGCCACGCCCTCGATGTCGTCGAAGATGGGCTGACGATAGTGCAGGTGGTCGAACGTCTCGGCCGGCACCTCGTAGGGCATGCCGTCGACCATGACCGGCGTGCACTCCCAGCCGGCGATGTCGCACACCTTGGCTGCGAGCTCCTTCAGCATGATCTCGGCGCGGCCATCATGCTCGATGGCGGTGTAGATGGCGCCCGGCTTGAGAGAGACCGCCTGGTCGGACGGGATGGTCCAGGGGGTCGTGGTCCAGATCACGAAGTCCACCGGACCGTCGAAGCCCTCGAGACCCGCCGGCTTGCTCAAAAGCTCGAAGCGCACGTAGATGGACGGCGAGGTCTCGTCGCCGTACTCGATCTCGGCCTCCGCGAGCGCGGTGTGGCAGTGCTTGCACCAGTGAACGGGCTTGTGGCCGCGATAGATCATGCCCTTGTCGAACATGGCCTTGAAGACCTCGATATCGGCGGCGTCGTGCTGATGGTAGAGCGTCAGGTACGGGTTGTCCCAATCGCCCAGCACGCCGAGGCGCTTGAAGCCTTCGCGCTGCAGATCGATGTTCTCGACCGCGAACTTCCGGCAGAGCTCACGGATCTTGTCGGTCGGGGTCGCGTTGAACTTCTCGGTGCCGAGCATCTCCTCGACCTTGTGCTCGATCGGCTGGCCGTGGCAGTCCCATCCGGGGACATACGGCGTCTCGTAGCCCTGCATGGCCTGATAGCGCTCGATGATGTCCTTCGAGATCTTGTTCATCGCGTGGCCGACATGGATGGGGCCGTTCGCGTACGGAGGACCGTCATGGAGGATGAACTTGCCATGGCCCTCGTTCTTCTTGAGCATCTGCTCGTAGACATGGTTTGCCTGCCAGCGCTTCAGGCGCTCAGGCTCGCGCTGCGCCAAGGCCGCCCGCATGGGGAACTTGGTCTTGGGCAGGTTCATGCTGCTCTTGTACTCGTTTGCCACGAATACTCCCTTCCCGTCGAATGGGCGCTCGCGTGCATGAAAAAAGCGCCCGTCCCTGCAAGCTGGGACGAAGCGCTCACGGAACGCGGCGATACCGCCGCGATCAAGCTCCTCGCTATACCACCCAGCTTAGGCATGATGCCCGTACTCGGCCGACCACATGACGACGGTCGTCCCGGCGACGTCTACTGAGCGGAACCTTTTAGGACGGGATCGCTTTCCCATGCCCGGCTCCACCGTTCGGGTCGCAGCTCCGGGGTGATATTCGCTCGGTCGCGCACGCAGGCTTTTCAGCTGCCGCCCGCTCTCTTGAGGTGCACGGTGGTCGGCTACTCGTCCCCTTCACAGCCATTGGGAGGCATGGTACCACGATTACGTGATACTTTGGAGAGGCGAATAAAACCACCATGCGAAGGAAGGCAACAGCAATGAGGATCGGATATCTCGGTGCGGGAAACATCTCAAGCCAGATGGCGGCGACCGTCGCGCGGATGGACGAGGCGGAAAACTACGCGGTCGCCGCGCGGGACGCCGACCGGGCGCGGGCGTTCGCGGACACTTGGGGCTTCGAGCGCGCCTACGGATCGTACGAGGAGCTGCTGGCGGACCCCGCGGTCGACCTGGTCTACGTGGCGCTCCCCCATTCCCACCATCATCGTTGGACCATAGCGGCGCTTGAGGCGGGCCATCACGTCCTGTGCGAGAAGGCCTTCGCCGCGAATGCCGCGCAGGCGAAAGAGATGATCGAGTGCGCCCGCTCCCGCAACCTGCTGCTGGCCGAGGCGATCTGGACGCGGTACATGCCCTCCCGGGCGATGATCGACGGCGTCATCGCGAGCGGCGCCATCGGCCGCGTGCTCAACGTCGACGCGAACCTCGGCTACCAGGTCGACATGAACGAGCGCATGGTCAAACCCGAGCTGTGCGGCGGGGCCCTGCTGGACCTCACCGTCTACCCGCTGAACTTCGCGAGCATGGTGATGGGCGACGAGATCGAGCGCATCGACGCGCACATGGTGCCCATCGCCACAGGCGTCGACGGGCAGGACTCCATCATGCTCACCTACCGCGACGGCCGCATGGCCACGATGTTCACGACCATGCACTGCATGACCGACCGTCGCGGCCTCATCTGCGGAACCGACGGCTTCATCATGGTTGAGAACATCAACAACCCCCAGAAGCTCTACGTCTACGCGGCGGACGGGCTGAGCTGCGAGCTCAAAGAGGAGATCTCGGTGCCCGAGCAGATTTCGGGCTACGAATACGAAGTGCTCGCCTGCAAGCGGGCCATCGAGAGCGGGCAGGTCGAGTGCCCCGAGATGCCTCACGCCGAAACGCTGGAGATCATGCGCCAGCTCGATGAGATTCGCGCCCAGTTCGGCATCGTGTTCCCCTTCGAGCAGGTGTAGGCTTTCCGCGATATGAACGCGACGTCTGTGGCCGAGCGTGAAGCCTCACAGGGCTACAATGTGACGCTGACCGCACATTCCTCACGCCACAGAAGAAAGAAGGCATCATGCGCACGATAGAGATGAGCGACTACACCGTCGGCGAGGATTGCTTCGAGGCGATACCGGAAACGTTGGCCTCCTATGGAGCGTCAAGCGTCGTTCTCGTCGGCGGCAAGCGGGCCCTGGCGGCTGCGGCGCCGGGCATCAAGGCCGTGCTCGAATCGACGGATATCGAGGTGCTCGACACGATCGTCTACGGCAAGGACGCCACGCGCACCAACGTGAACAGGCTTCTTGCGAACGAGAGCTTCACGGCGGCCGACGTCGCGTTCGCGATTGGCGGCGGCAAAGCCATCGACACGGTGAAGACGGCGGCGCTGGAGCTGAGCAAGACCGTGTTCTCGGTGCCGACCATCTGCTCAAACTGCTCTGCCGCCACGGCGATCGCCGTCATCTACCATGACGACGGCTCTCTTGAGGGCTATGCCTATCCTCCCTGCCCCAAGCACATCTTCATCAACCCTCGCATCATCGCCGAGGCGCCTGCGGAGTATTTCTGGGCGGGCGTGGGCGACGCGCTCTCCAAGCAGCCGGAGGTCGAATGGGCCACGAGCACGCGCGAGCTCGGCCACACCGCGAGCCTGGGCCTCGCGCTTGCCCATACCTGCACCGAGCCGCTCATGACCTGGGGCGTGCAGGGGCTTGAGGACGTGCGTGCCGACCGTTCGACCGAGGCCGTCCGCCAGATCGCGCTCGATATCGTCGTGAACACGGGCTACGTGTCCAATCTCACCAACCAGCCCGACTTCTACTACAACTCGACGCTCGCGCATGCGTTCTACAACGGCTCGACTGGCATCCACCGTCCCGGGCGCACGCACCTGCACGGCGAGGTCGTGTCGTTCGGCGTCCTCGTCATGTTCGCGTATGCGGGCGACACGGCGCAGCTCGAACGCTATGCGAAGTTCAACAAGCAGATGGGCCTTCCCGTCACGCTCGCCGAGATCGACCTGGACGAGAGCCATCTGGATCAGCTGACCGAGCTCGCGCACAACACGAACGAGTGGAGGCAGGCCAACCCGGTCGCCTTCGATGACGAGCAGTTCATCGCCGCCATCAAGGCAGCCGACTCCTACGGCCGCTCTCTCTCCAAGGGAAACGCTGATTAATTGCTTTCGCGGCGGTCGGTTCCGTGGCGGGGCGGATGCGGACGAAGGCGAGGAAGGCGCAGTTGCGCTTCGCCGACGCAGCCTGAGCCCGCAGGCGCCCGTCACGGGGCCGACCGGTGCGGAATGAATTGATCAGTGTTTCCCTAGTGCAAATCGGGGACGTACCTTTTGCATGCATATTTGCACGAAGGGGACAGGCCTTACCGCCTGTCCCCTTCGTCTTATAGCGAGATGCCGAGCGAAGCCTCTACCAGAACACCCGCTAACAAGGCCCCGTACATGTACCCAAAACTGAGAGTGCGGGCCCCGAACAGGCCCCTCACCCGCGTTACTGGGTACCGTTACCGGGTGTTCAACACCTCACGTAAGTGCTCGCCCCGCCTGCCGCGTCGGTAATCCTCGTGCAGCGCGCCCCTCAAGGAACGACCGGGCGCAAAGGGCGGCCGATCCGCACCTCGCTAGTGCTCCTTGACGCGAAGGTAAATCTGCCGCTGTCCGTTCGCGCTCGTCGGCTCATCGAATTCATACGCACCGAGCGACTTCATGAACGGGCTGAGCTTGCGATACCCGTAGTTGCGAACGTCGAAATCAGGCAGACGCTTGGAGAGCTCGTTGCCCATCTGGGCCAACGAGACCCATCCGTCGTCGTCGGAGAACTTGTCGCAGATGGCGTTCACCGTCTTGCGAATCTTCTTGAGATGGCGGCGCCGGTCGGCCTTGCTCATCTCGCCGAAGGGAACCTCACCGGAATCCGGCGCATCCGCGGGCTCGGCCAGCTCCGCTTCCTCCTTGCGCGCAGAGCCCTTGCTCGGCTGCTTCTTGCGCGATGACGCCTTTGCGCGCGCCGCGGGCGGCTCGGCGTCCTCCTCATCCTCCGCCTCCTCCTCGGCAACATGGGCCGCATACAGCAGGTCGAGGTACTTGAACGAGTTGCACGCCGAGATGAACGGCTGGGGCGTCTTCTGCTCCCCCATGCCGATGACGACCATGCCGCTCTCGCGCAAGCGAGCCGCCAGACGCGTGAAATCAGAATCAGAGCTCACGATGGCGAACCCGTCGACCGTACCCGAGTACAGGATGTCCATCGCGTCGATGATCATCGCAGAATCGGTCGAGTTCTTGCCATAGGTGTAGCTGTACTGCTGCATGGGGATGATCGAATTGTCGAGCAGGCAGCTCTTCCAGCTGCCGAGGCGCGGGCTCGTCCAGTCGCCGTAGATGCGCTTGTAGGTGGCGATTCCCGAGTTCGCCACCTCTTCGAGAATGATCTTGATGTACTTCTCCGCAACGTTATCCGCGTCGATCAGAATCGCGAAACGAAGATCGGAATCGATGGTGTCGCTCATATATGCTCGTCCTTTTCAACGAAATGGTTTCAATGGCATTGTCGCATGCTTCCCCTCGATCGCTATCTATGTTCAAGCTTTATGCAGAAAGCCTTCCGGACCCATCCCTCCCCGTTCATTCATGAATGAGGAGGTGGGTTAGTTTTACACGACCTGCGCAAATGCAACAACAGGTCGCGTTCATTCATGAATGAACGGCCTACGGCGTCGCGAGGGGCGTTTGATGCGGAAAACATACCGAACCGCAAAAAAAGCGGCCCTGCCGACATTCGACAGGACCGCCGCAAGCAACAAGCAGCGAAGACCTTACGCCTGGGGCTTGTTCGCGCCGGGCATGAACGGGTTCTCGCGGCGCATGAGCGTCATGAACTCCTCGCCCGTGATGGTCTCCTTCTTGTAGAGATAGCGAGCCAGCTCATGCAGCTTGAACTTGTTCTCGCGCAGGATCTGCAGCGCACGGGCGTGGGCGTCGGCGATAACCTTCTGGACCGCCTCGTCCACACGCTCAGCCGTACCCGGGGCGCAGGTGAGCGACGTGTCCTGGTTGAGGTAGGCGTTCTGCACGGTGCCGAGCGCCATCATGCCGAACTCCTCGGACATGCCGAAGCGGGTGATCATGTTGCGCGCGAGCTTGGTCGCCTGCTCGATGTCGTTGGCGGCGCCCGTCGTCATCTCGCCAAAGATCAGCTCCTCGGCAGCACGGCCACCGCAGTAGACCGCGAGCTTGTCGAGCACCTCCTGCTTGGCGGTCAGGAACTTCTCGTCCTGCTCGACCTGCATGGTGTAGCCGAGCGCACCGCTCGTACGCGGGACGATGGTGATCTTGGTGACCGGCGCCCCCTCCTTCTGGCTTGCCGCGACGATAGCATGACCGATCTCGTGATAGGACACGACCTGCTTCTCGTGATCGGACAGCACCGTGGACTTACGCTGCTGACCTGCGATGACCACCTCGACGGACTCCTCGAAGTCCTCCTGGGTCGCGAGCTTGCGGCCCATGCGCACGGCGCGTAGCGCGCCCTCGTTGATGATGTTCGCGAGGTCCGCGCCCGAGGCGCCGGGCGTCGCGCGCGCGATCGCCGTCAGGTCGATGGGCGGCTGGGTCTTGACGTCCCTGAGATGGATCTCGAGGATCGCCTTGCGGCCGGTCAGGTCGGGAAGCTCCATGGGAACGCGGCGATCGAAGCGGCCTGGGCGCAGCAGAGCGGGGTCGAGGCTGTCGGGACGGTTCGTCGCCGCGACAACGACGATGCCCTTCGCGTTGTCGAAGCCGTCCATCTCGGTCAGCAGCTGGTTCAGCGTCTGCTCGCGCTCATCGTTGCCCGAGAAGCCGCCGCCGTCGCGCTTCTTGCCGATGGTATCGATCTCGTCGATGAAGACGATGCAGGGCGCCTTCTCCTTGGCCTGCTTGAACAAGTCGCGGACCTTGGCGGCACCGCGGCCGACGAACATCTCGACGAACTCGGAGCCCGAGATCGAGAAGAACGGGACGCCCGCCTCGCCGGCGACGGCCTTGGCGATCAGCGTCTTACCGGTGCCCGGAGGGCCCACAAGCAGGACGCCGCGCGGCAGCTTGGCGCCGATGGCCTCGTAGCGCTCGGGTTTCTCCAGAAAGTCGACGACCTCCTTGAGCGACTCCTTGGCCTCTTCCTGGCCGGCGACGTCCTTGAAGGTCACGCCCACGTCCTTGGAGGCGACGATACGGGCGCCGGACTTGCCCAGTCCGCCACCGCCGAAGCCGCCGAAGCCGCCCGAGAAGTCCATCGAGGGGTTGTCATCGCCCATCGCCTTCTTCATGCGGCGGTTCAGCCACCAACCGAACAGGAAGAAGATGATGATCGGCGCGAACGTGATCAACAGGTAGAGCCACGTACCCGAGTCGTTGCTCGGGATGATGACGTTGACGTTGGCGTCGGATTCATCGATCTTCTGGGCGAGATAGTTCTCGGATCCCGGCATGACGGTCGCGCGGTACGCGACGTCCTCGGAATCGTTTTTGAGGGTGTACAGGGCCTGGGTATCCTGCCCCGCCGTGTAGTCCATGTCTTCGACCTTGTTCGCGTCCAGGTCGTCGAGCATGGTCGAGAAGCTCACGCCCGTGATCTGCTGCCTGGTGGTCAGCTGCGGGAACAGCACCTGATTGAGCACCAGGTACAGAGCAAAGGCGATGAGCACGTAGAGGATCATATTTCGTCTACGTTTGTGATCATCCATCTCCATTGGTAACTCCGTCTCGTAAGGTTGCAATGGTACAAGGATACCCAAGTGCGGAAGCGATAGACAAAAAATCGCAGCGAGTAACCTGCAAACACAATCGCCGAGCCGAGACGGATTCGCCCGGCACGGCATGATTCCGCGAATGATGGCACCCGCCGCTCGGCAATCCCCTATCATAGGTGGGCCGCGATTGAAGAAGTGGGTAAGGGGGACTCGATGGCATTCGGAAGAAGATCAGCTCGTCACGCCGGAGCGGCATCTCTGGACGTCACGCAGGGCGTCATCTGGAAGCAGCTGCTGCTTTTGTGCGTCCCGATCTTCTTCAGCTCGTTTTTCCAGCAGGCCCATGCGCTGATCAACACGTTCATCCTCGGACAGTTCGGCGGCAAGCTCGCGCTCGGAGGCGTGCAGGCCACCGCGTCGCTCTTCGAGTTGGCCGTGGGATTCTCCGTTGGCCTCGGCGCCGGATGCGCGGTCATCTCCGGCCAGTTCTTCGGGAGCCATGACGACGAGCGCCTCTCGCGCTCCATCCATACCGCCATGACGATCGCCCTGGTGCTCGGACTCACGATCTCGGTTGCCGGCATCATCTTCATCCCGCACATCCTCGAGTTCATGGGCACTCCCCAAGACCTCATGGGCGAGGCGGTCCCCTATTCGCGCTTCTACGCCGCCGCCATGGTCTGCTCGCTTGTGCTCAACATGGGCTCGGCGCTGCTTCGCTCTGTAGGCGACACGCGCACGCCCGCGCTCATCATCGCGAGCGGATGCTTCATCAACGCCGTGCTCGATGTGCTGTTCGTCGCCGTGCTCGGCCTCGAGGCGATGGGATGCGGCATGGCGACCGCCATCACCCTCACGATCAACGCGACCTTTATGACGCGCCGCCTCATGAAAGCCGACGGTGCCTGGAGACTCGATTTGAGGAAGCTCGGCATCGACGGAAAGATCTGCAAGCGCATGATCTCGACCGGCCTGCCGCTTGGCATCCAGTCGTCGCTCTATTCGATCTCGAACATTATCCTGCAGTCGACCGTCAACACGTTCGGGACCGACGCGGTCACCGGTTGGGGCCTGTCGGGACGACTCGACGCCTTCGTGTGGATGGTCACCGAGGCGCTCGGCGTCTCCATGACCACCTTTGCCGCCCAGAACTTCGGCGCGCGCAACTACGAGCGCATGCGCCGCGGCTACCACACGTCCCTTGTCATCACCGTCGCGCTGATCGGCAGCATGTCGGCGCTGCTCGTCGCCTTCGTGGGACCGCTCTCGCGCATCTTCATCGACGATCCCGCGGTCACGAACTACACGACGATCATGATCCACTTCATCGCGCCGTTCTACGCGTTCTACTCGATCGTGGACAACACCTCGGGCGCCATCCGCGGCTCCGGCGAGAGCCTGCGCCCGATGCTTCTGACCATCCTGGGCACCGTCGTGTTCCGCGTGATCTGGCTGCTCGTCGTGGTGCCCGCCCATCATGCGATCGAGACCATGCTCATGGTCTACCCCGTGACCTGGATCATGACGGCCGTGCTGTTTGTCGCCTACCACCACTGGGGCCACTGGCTGCGCCATGCCGAGGCGAAAGCGGTCGCATAGCTGAGCGGCAGGTCCTACCGGCCGAAACTCGAAAGCCCGCCGCTGGCACCGATTACTTCCTGGAGACGTCCATTTCGAGGGCTCGAAGGTTCGGAAACCGACTTCGTGGGCCCGGTAACTGTACCCAGAACTGCGGGAGAGGACTCCTCAGGCGACCCTCTCCCGCAGTTCTGGGTACAGTTACCGGGTACCGTTGACGGGTACCCCACGATTTTGCCAATGACCGATAAGCATCGGAATAGTAATCAGCGCTTCTTTAGGCGAACATCCCGGGTCGGTAATGATAGCCGTTGTCCGCATGGGGGCAGAGCTGCCAAAAAGCCACCGCGCTCGCCGCGGCGACGTTCAGCGAATCGACACCGTGCGCCATGGGGATACGAATCGTGAGATCGGATCCTGCGATCGTTTTCGCCTGCAGGCCGGCCCCTTCCGTCCCCATGAACAGCGCAAGACGGGGAATCTCGAGCAGCGCAGGATCGTCGAGCGAGACGGAATCGTCCTCGAGCGCCATCGAGGCGCAGGCGAATCCGGCCTCGTGCAGCTCGCGCAGGCCGTCATGCGGCCAGACGCGCGCCTCCGTGCCGATGCGACACCACGGCACCTGGAATACGGTGCCCATGCTCACACGCACCGCGCGCCGGTACAGCGGGTCGCAGCAGGTGGGACTCACGAGGATGCCGTCGACATTCAACGCCGCCGCGCTCCGGAAGATCGCACCCACGTTGGTGTGATCCACGATGCCCTCGAGCACGCACACGCGCACGGGACGATCTCCCGCGCGCTCGATAAGCCCACGCAGGAAATCGGGGGCAGCAGCAAGAAGTGGACGGCGAAACGCCGCCAAGGCACCGCGCGTCACGGTGAAGCCTGTCAACTGCTCCATCAGCTCCATGGACGCGACGAATACGGGAACGTCGCCCCACTTCTCGGCAACGCGCTCAAGCAAAGGCATGAGCTGGTCGAGCCAGCGCTCTCCCATAAGGAAGCTCACCGGCTCGAGCCCCGCGTCGACCGCGCGCTCGATGACCTTGGCGCTCTCGGCGATGAAGATGCCCTTTTCCGGCTCGAGCACGGACCTCAGCTCGCGCTCCGTCAGGCGCGTGTAGGCCGAAAGGCGCTCGTCGTCAAGCGAGTCGATAAGGATGATCTGCGGTGCCATACCCATGTGCTCACTGCTTCTTCTTGCGGCCGAACAGGTGGCGCCCGGTGTTCTTGAGCTTATCCATCATGGTCGGGTCGGGATGCTCGGCCTCCCATGCGGCACGACGGCGGCGCTTCTCGTACTCGTTGATCAAGGGATCGCCGTAACCCTGAACCAGGTTGTCGTACCACGCGATCATATCGGCGATGTCCTCGTCGTTGGGGCGACCCTTGTTCATGCCGCCCGTCAGCTTGAAGGGACCCCACGTGTCGAAGCCGGGACACCCGTGGCCCGCGAGGAAGTTGGCATGCGTCGCCCGGCAGATGCCGTCGATATCCTTGCCGTACCACTTGCTCGCCCCGCCGTAGGTGAGCAAGCTGAACACGAAGTCACCCGTGCCGACGGAGGCCTGCATGACGCGCGCGAGGTCTTTATCGATCTCCCCCATGTAGATGCCGCTCGCGATGCCGATCAGATGGTACGGGGACAGGTCGACCTTGGGATTCTTCTTGTCGACGGCCGCGACGTCCAGCGTATCTATCTCGCCGGGAAACGCCTTCGCGAGCGCGTCGACGATCTTCTTCGTGTTGCCGTGGTGCTTTGACCGGTACAGGATCATCGTCCTGATCTGGGGCCGCTTAGGGGATTCAGTCACCTGCTGGCCATCGGATGCGGACCCTACGTCCTCTTCCTCGTCGGCCGCGGCGGGGCGACGATAGGTCACGAACCGGTATTCGATGCCATGGTCCTCCTCGTCGGCCCCGATGAGGGCGGGCTCTGATTCCGCTGCGACTTCCCAGGCGTCATCTTCGTCGAGATTCGGGAAGTGCGTATCGGCCAGGCGCAGGCAGTGGGTGCGGGTCACCTCGGCGACCGTGCAGAACGGAAGCAGCTGGCGGTAGACCTCTTCCCCGCCGATGACCCAGGCCTCGTCCTCGTCGGCGATCGCATCCAGAGCCTCGTCGACGCTGTGGACGACCTCCACGCCCTCGCGCTCGAACGAGGCGTCCCGCGTCAGCACGATGTTGCGACGGTTCTTCAGCGGGCGGCCGCCCGGGAAGCTGTCGAGGGTCCTGCGGCCCATGATCACCGTATGGCCGGTCGTCAGCTCGACGAAGCGGCGCATGTCGGCCTTGTTGGAAACGATCATGTCGCCGTCGTAACCGATGCCCCAGTCGTCGCTCACGGCAACGATAGCGGAAAGCTTGCAGCTCATGGATGCTCCTTAGATTGCAATGGGAATGTTCTTGATCTGAGGGCCGTGCTCATAGCCCTCGACGATCAGGTCATCGGTCGTGAAGTCGTAGAAATCGCGAACCTCGGGGTTGAGGCTCACCTTGGGTGCGGGGTACTGCGGCCGCGCGATGAGCTTGCGGATGATGTCGACATGGCGGTCGTAGATATGCGCATCGACGATCACGTGGAGCAGCTCGCCCGCGACCATATCCGAAACCTGCGCCACCATCATGAGCAGGATCGCGTACTGGCACACGTTCCAGTTGTTTGCGGCAAGGATATCCTGGCTGCGCTGCATGAGGACCATGTTGAGCACGGGCTTGTCGTAGCCCGGCTCATGCGTGACGTTATACGTCACGCTGTAGGCGCACGGGTACAGGTGCATCTCGGACAGGTCGGCGAAGGTGTACATGTTGGTCATGATGCGGCGGGAGAAGGGCGTGCGCTTCAGGTCGTAGAGCACACGGTCCATCTGGTCGAAGTCGCCTTCGGGATAATGGGACTTCTGCGCGATCTGATAGCCGTATGCCTTGCCGATGGACCCGGTCTCGTCGGCCCACTCATCCCAGATATGGGAGTTGAGATCATGGATGTTGTTCGACTTACGCTGGTAGATCCACAGGATCTCGTCCATCGCGGACTTGAGCGCCGTGCGGCGCAGCGTCAGCGCAGGAAACTCCTCGCGCAGGTCGTACCGGTTCGTGACGCCGAACGATTTGATGGTGTACGCAGGCGTTCCGTCCTCCCAATGCGGCCTGACCTTCTCGCCTTCCGTCGTGGTGCCGTGCTCCAGAATATCCGAGCACATGGAAACGAACAGTTCATCGGCTTTGCTCATGGGCGCTCCTCGAGGGTAGACAGCATCGACTACCCATTGTACCCCGCAGCCAGCGTGGGAAACATGGTCTCGCGCGAGTCGCGACCCAAAGAACGGGTGGGAGGACGTTTCCCTAAGCCACCTGCGGCTCGTTTGCCGGCTCATCAGAGCCCATGCCCACGATGACATCGATCAGCGGCGAGGAGATGAACACCGTGATCAGCGAGTACACGATGCTCGTCACGGGGATATAGCTTAGCGAGAGCAGCAGGACGCTCAGATCGGTGACCAGATAGCAGCGGGACAGGCGCCAGCCGCTTACCTTCTGGATGGACAGGGCGAGGGCGTCGTCGCCGCCGGCAGACGCGCCCCCTCGCACCACCAGCCCGGCTCCCACTCCGACAAACAGGCCGCCGGCGACGGCCGCCACGAGCGGCCAGGCGGAAAGGTCGGGCAACAGGTGCGGAAGCTGCTCCCAGATGGCGTAGAAGCCCGCGATGAACGCGCTCGAGACCGCAGACCAGCCCAAAAAGCCCGCACCGAGCAGGCGAAGCGCCACGGCGTAGCAGAGGATGTCGAGAACGGGCGACACGATCGAGGACGGGATGCCCAGCCAGTGGTTGGCCAGAAGCAGGGCGCCGATCACGCCGCCCTCGGTTATCCCCACCACCTGATGGATATTGTGGATGCCGAAGGTGAGGATTCCGGAACCGACCACGATCAGGACGAAACGGCGCAGCAGGTCGTGCCAGTCAAGCGAAGCCAAACGGGTGCGCAACACGGATATCAGCCTTTCCATCTTCAAGCAAACGGAACAGCGCTAGACTAAACCTTGGTAACGTACCAAGGTCAACTGCGCATGGAGGAATCATGGACGGCACGCCCCTCAAACAGACCTACCGGATCGGCGAGACGTCGGGGCTGTTCGGCATCGGCGCGGACTCCTTGCGCTACTACGAGCGACTGGGGATCGTCGTCCCCCGCCGAGAACCCAACGGATACCGCGTCTACGACCTCTCGGACATGTACAAGCTAACGATCATCAAGGAGCTCCGCGGGCTCGGTTTCAGCATGAAGCAGATCGCGGAGTACCTCGAGGGGCAAAACGTCGACAAGACCATCGCCATGCTGGAGGACGAGCAGGCCATCATCGAGCGCAAGCTCGACGAGCTGAAGCGGCGGCAGGTGACGCTCGCCCGACGCGTGGACACCATCCGCACGGCCAAGGGGGCGCGCATCGGCGCCATCGAGATCGCAGACCGCCCGCGGCGCCGCTGCATGAAGATGGCCGGACACCTCGAGCGCGACGAGGAGATGGACCTGCTGATACAGGAGCTGCACCGAAGGTCCGGATCGACGAT
Source organism: Collinsella sp. An271 (assembly GCF_002159695.1). Lineage (NCBI taxonomy): Bacteria > Bacillati > Actinomycetota > Coriobacteriia > Coriobacteriales > Coriobacteriaceae > Collinsella > Collinsella sp. An271. The sequence goes on from NZ_NFJE01000001.1 coordinate 211,532, forward strand.
GCCGCATCTGCTGACGGTGCCCATAGGGGCCTTCCTCGCCCAGGACGCGATCATGCAGGGAGCAACCAACGTGTACGACGGCATCTTCTTCATCGTAGAGGATGAAAAGGCTCCCGCGAACTTCGAACTCCCCGCCGGGCAGTATCTAACCACCCGCTACCAGGGCGGCTACGAGCAGAACGGCCGCTTGCTCACCAAGCTGCTCGACTTTGCACGGGAGCATGCGCTTCCGCTAGCAGGACAACCGTTCGAGCTCTACGAGATCGACAATCGCGATACAGCAGACGAGCGGGAGTTCATCACCACGATGGAACTCCCGCTCGACGCGAAGCATACTGATTGACCGCCATGCGGCGCGGCGCCTACTTGCGGCGCATCTGGCGCTCCATCTCGCGCAGCATATCCATCTCGGAGCCGCCGCCCGACCCCATGCCGCCCAGGCCGCCCAGGTTGCCAAGGCCGCCCATGCCGCCCATATTGCCCATTCCGGGGATGCCGGGCATGCGCATCTTCTTGCCCTTTTTGCCCTTCTTCCCCTTCTTGCCGGCCCCGACCTGCTGAGCCATGGTGCGCATGCGGCTCATCATCTTGTTCATCTCGCCCCATTGCTTCATGAGCTGGTTCACATCGGCGGGCGTCGTGCCGGAACCGCGCGCGATGCGGGCGCGGCGCTGGCCGTTGATGATGGAGGGGCGGTTGCGCTCCTCGGCGGTCATGGACATGATCATGGCCTCGTTCTTCGCGAAGACCGACTCGTCGAGGTTGCCGCCCATCTGGTTGAGCAGCTTCTGACCGCCCGGAAGCATGCCGAGGATGCCCTTCATGCCGCCCATCTTCTTGACGGCCTTCATCTGCTCGAGCATGTCGTTCATCGTGAAGCCCTCGCGCAGCATGCGCTCGGCGGACGCGACGGTTTCGGCGTCGGCGGCCTCCTGGGCCTTCTCGATGATGCCGATGACGTCGCCCATACCGAGGATGCGCTTGGCCATGCGGTCGGGATAGAACGGCTCGAGCGAATCGGGCTTCTCGCCCATGGAGACGAACTTGATGGGCTTGCCGGTCACGGCGCGGACCGACAGCGCGCCGCCGCCGCGGGCGTCGCCGTCGAGCTTGGAGATGATGACGCCGTCGAAGTCGGTGCGCTCGGCGAAGGTGGACACCACGTTCACGATATCCTGGCCGGTCATGGCGTCGACGACCATGAGCACCTGATCGGGCTTGACCGCGCGCTTGATGTCGACGGCCTCCTGCATCATCTGCTCGTCGATCTGCAGACGGCCGGCGGTGTCGACGATGACCACGTCGCGCAGCTTGTCGATAGCCTCGCGGACGGCGTCCTGGGCGATCTGCACGGGATGCGCGCCGTCGCCGCGAAACACCGGCACGCCGATCTCGCCGCCCAGCGTGGCGAGCTGGTCGGCTGCCGCGGGACGATAGACGTCGCAGGCGGCGAGCAGCGGCGAGCGACCCTGCTTCTTGAGCAGGTAGGCGAGCTTGACGGCGGCCGTCGTCTTACCGGAGCCCTGAAGGCCCACGAGCATGATCACGTTCGGGATGCGGTTCGAGAACACGAGCTTGCTCTCGGTCGTGCCCAGAAGCTCGGTCAGCTCGTCGAGCACGATCTTGACGACGTTTTGCGCAGGGGTCAGCGACTCCATGACGTCGGCGGTCATGCAGCGCTCCTTCGTCTTGGCGACGAAGTCCTTCACGACCTTGAAGTTGACGTCGGCCTCGAGCAGCGCCATGCGGATGTCGCGCATGGCGCTCGTGATATCGGCCTCGGTCAGCTTGCCCTTGCCGCGCAGGCGGTCAAAGGTGTTGTTGAGGCGATCGGAAAGGCTTTCGAACATGAATCTCTCCCGGATGGATCGAAATGGTGGTTATTCGGCCAGGGCTACTCGGCGCCCACGAGGGCGCGGCAGAACGCGTGCGCGTCGAACGGCTGCAGGTCCTCGACCTGCTCGCCCACGCCGATGCGCAGGATCGGCAGCTTGAGCTTGGAGGCGACCGCCATGGCGATACCGCCCTTCGCGGTGCCGTCGAGCTTGGTCATGACGATGCCGTCGACGCCGAGCGACTCGTTGAACTCAAGCGCCTGAGAAAGGCCGTTTTGCCCCGTCGCCGCATCGATGACGAGCACGACGTAGACGGGCATGGGACCGCCGGCGCACTTGGCGGCGCGCTTGCGGGTGACGTTCACGACCTTGGCGAGCTCGCGCATGAGCTCGGCGGAGGTGTGCAGACGGCCCGCCGTGTCGATCAGGACGAGCTGGCTGCCCTCGCGCTCGGCCACATCGAGGACGTCGTAGCACACGCTCGCGGGATCGCTTCCGCGCTCGCGCTTGACGACGGGCACGCCGGCGCGCTGGCCCCAAACGTCGAGCTGCTCGATGGCGGCGGCGCGGAACGTGTCGGCGCTGCCGATGACCGTCTTGATGCCCGACTTGGCGGCAGCGCTCGCGATCTTGCCGACCGTCGTCGTCTTGCCGGCACCGTTGATGCCCACGAACAGGACGACCGAGGGCGTCGTGGTGAAGGGGTCGACCTCCGGCGTCGTGAACGTCTCCTCGAGGCGGTCGGCCAGCGCGTCGCGCAGCTGGCGCGCGCTCGTCAGGTTCTTGCGCGCAGCGAGGTCGCGCAGGTCATCGGTGACGTCCATGGCGATATCGGCGCCCATGTCGCCCATAACGAGCGTGTCCTCGAGGTCCTCCCAGAACGACTCGTCGACGTCGCCGCCGAAGTAGAAGATCTCGTTGATGGCCTCGCGGCTGCGCTCGAGACCGCGCTTCAGAGAATCGAACAGGCCCATTTATGCATTCACAACCTTTCCCGTCTTGCGATCAAGTCGCTGGCTCACCACGCGGCTGACGCCGTCGGCTTGCATGGATACACCATACAGCACATCGGCGTCCTCCATCGTGCGGCGCTGGTGCGAAATGACCAGCAGCTGCGTGGTCTTGCGAAGATAGTCGATGGCGCCTATCAGCTTGCTCAGGTTCGAGTCGTCGAGGGCGGCCTCGACCTCGTCGAGCACGTAGAACGGCACCGTGCGCGTACGGTATACCGCGAAGAGCAGCGCGAGCGCCGTCAGGCTCTTCTCGCCGCCGCTCATGAGCATCATCTTGGTGATCTTCTTGCCGCGCGGCTGCGCCACGACCTCGATGCCGGTCTCCGCCGGATGGTCGGGGTCGGTCATCTCGAGATGGGCCGAACCGCCCGGGAAGAGCATCGAGAACACCTCGCGGAAGTTCTCATCGACCTTCTCGAAGGTGACGAGGAACTGCCGGCGCATCTTGCGGTCGATGGCGGCGGAGATCTTGGTGAGCGCGGACCGGGCGCTCTCGAGGTCGGCGAGCTGCGCGGAGATGTAGTCGGCGCGCTCGCGCAGGCGCTCGTACTCCTCGAACGCCACCTGGTTGACCGGCCCCAGGTTGTTGATCTGCCGCACCAGATCGGCGAGCTCGCGCTCGCATGCGGCGCGATCGTCGGGCGCCGGCAGCGACAAGGCCTCCTCGAGCACGGTCTTGCCGTCCGCGGTGATGGCGGCGATGGCGTTTTCGACCTGGACCTCGAGCTTGCCGCGCTGGACCTTGAACTCGGAGATCTTGGACGTCGCCGCGTCGACGGCCGCCTGGGCGGCATCGACCTCGCCGCGCGCGTCCTCAATCGTCTTCTTGAGCGAGGCGGAATCCGCCTCCTCCAGCCGCGCCTGGTCGCGCAGGCGGGCGGCCCAATCGAGCGCGCGCTCCGACAGCGCCTGGTAGCGGTCGTGCAGGGGGTCCACGCGGAGCCGAAGCACCTCGAGCGAGCGGGACGCCTGCCTGGTGGCGCGGATGCGCCGATCGATGTTCTCAAGGCGCCGGGCGAGCTCGGGCTCGCGCGCCTCAAGGCTGCGCAGGCGCTCCGCCGCCTGGGCCGCACGGACCTTGGCGTCGGCGAGCTTGCCCGCAGCCTCGGAATCCTCGATGCGGAGCTGCTCGAGGTCGTCGTTGGCGTCCTCGATCTGCGCGGTGAGCTCCTCCGCGAGCGCACGAGCGTCGTCGCGGGACTGCTCGAGCTCATCGAGCTTAGGCTGGACCGCGCGAACGGCGGCAGCGGCCTGCTCCCGGCGACGCTCCACCTGCGAGCGCTCGGACAGCGATGCCGAGAGGCTCTGCTCCAGGCGACCGATCTCGGAGAGCACAGAGGTCCGCTCGCCGTCCAGGCGCGCGATCTCGCCGGCGAGGTCGCCGTCGGCGGCACGGGCCTCCACCAGCGCGGCCGACGCCTCGGCGACCTGCGACGTGGCGTGCTCGAGCGTGGCCGAGAGCTCGGGCTCGAGGTCTTCGAGCTCGCGGATGCGGCGCTTGCGCTCGAGAGTGCCCGCCTGGGCGTCCCCGGCGGAGCCGACGCGAACCAGCCCGCCGGAGCTGACGCGGACCCCCTCACGGGTCACATACGTGACGCCCGGCTCCGCAGGCGCCGCCAGGGCCTCGGAGACGGAATCGACGACGTAGACGCCGCCGAGCAGCGCCGCCACGACGTTGCCGTACCCCTCGCGCACGCGAAGACGCTCGACGAGCCTGAAACCCGCGGCACGGCCGTCGCCCTCCCCCGCCGCGACCTCGCGGGACAGCAAGGTGGCCTCACCTCTCGAGCGGTTCTGGTCCAGGGCGTAGACGGCAAGCGAGGACAGCGCCGCGGCGTTGTCGACGACGAGCGCGTCGATGTCAGACGCGAGCAGCTGCTCGACGAGCTCCTCGAGGTCCTGGGGCGCCTCGATGAGATCGCCCACGTGCGCGCGCACGGTCCCCGCATGGGCATGGGCGAGCTTCGCGGTCAAGGGCGAGGCGTCGGACATCTTCTCGTCGACCTTGCGGAGGCTGGAGAGCTCGGAGACGACCTCCGAGTGGCGCGTGCGCGCCTGGGCCTCCTTGGCGCGGCGGTCGTCGACGGCCGCGCGCGCCTCGTCTGCGGCGACCTTCGCCTCTTCGCGCCTGGAGCGGGCGTCTGCGAGCGTGGCATCGAGCTCCTCGGCGCGCGATCTGCGGCTCTCGAGCGAGGAGCGAAGCTCCTCCACCTGCGTATCGATCTGCTCCAGCCTCGAGGCGTACATGGAGTCCTCGAGCTCGGCGTTGGAGACGGTCTCTTTCGATTTCACGTACTCGAGCGCAGCATCGTCGGCCGTGCGCTGCGCCTCGCGGCGCTGACGGTTCAGCGCGTTCAGAAGCGTATCGAGCTCCTTGCGACGGGCATGGAGCCTGTCGGCGGCCGGGCCGAGCTCGGCCACATCCGCCTGCGCCACCTCAGCCGCGGCACGAACCTCGTCGAGCTGCGAGCGCACCTGCTCAAGATCCTCGACGACACGCGTCCGCTGATGCTCGGACCCCGACAGGGTCCCGCGCATCTCCGAGAGCCGGGCCACCATATTGCGGCCCTTTTCCTCGAGCAGGCGCATGTCCGACCCGATGCGGCCGACGATATCCTGCATATGACGGCGCTGCTCGCCCAGATCGCCGACGAACAGCCCCTTCTCCTCGAGCATGACCTGCAGCTTCTCGAGCTCCCGCTGCTTCTCGCCCAGGCGGTAGCGCGCAAGCTCGAGCTCCGCGTCGGCCTCTTTGCCCTGCGACTCGAGATCGGCCCAGTTCGCCTGCAGGCTGCGCAGCTCGTCGACGGCGAGGATCTGCGTGAGCTCATGGGCGCGCTCGGTCAGGTCACGGTACTTGCGCGCGCGGTCCACCTGGCGCTCCAAAGGCTTGAGCTGGCGGTTCACCTCGCGGCTGATGTCCCGTGCGCGCTTGAGGTGCTCGTCCATCGAGGCGATCTTGCGCGCGGCGCGCTCCTTGCGGCGCTTGTGCTTGGAGATGCCCGCGGCCTCCTCGATCAGGCTGCGGCGCTCCTCGGGGCGGCTCTGGAGGATGCCGTCGAGCTTGCCCTGGCTGATGATCGAATGGGTGTCCTTGCCCAAGCCCGAATCATGCAAGATGTCCTGGATGTCCATCAGGCGGCACGGGCTGGAGTTGATGAGGTACTCGCTCTCGCCCGACCGGTACATGCGGCGCGTGACGGCGACCTCGTTGAAGTCGACCGGCAGCACGTGGTCGGAGTTGTCGAGCACAAGCGTGACCTCGGCGACGCCGACCGCCTTACGGGCGGAAGACCCCGAAAAGATAACATCCTCCATGGCCTGGCCGCGAAGCTGCTTGGCGCTCTGCTCGCCGAGGACCCAGAGGATGGCGTCGGAGATATTCGATTTGCCCGAACCGTTGGGACCCACGATCACCGTGAGCCCCGGTTCAAAGGTCATGTGCGCCCGGTCGGCAAAGGATTTGAACCCTTTGAGGGTCAGCGACTTGAGATACACGCGCGCACCCCGCTATCCGAGCTTGCGCTGCAAGATGACCCCGTTGTGCGTATAGCCCATGCGCTCGAGGGCGTCGAGGGCGGCTGCGGCCTCCGCCTCCTTCTTGGAGGAGCCGGTGCCCCGACCGCGGCGGACGCCGTCCACGAGCGTGATGGCCGTGAACGTCGGCTCATGGGCGGGACCGCTGTTGCCGATAACCTTGTATGCGGGCGGCTCGAAGTGATCGCGCTGCACGCACTCCTGCAGAAACGACTTGGGGTTCGTCGGGTGCTCGGCGCGCTCCGTCGCGAGATGCGGCTTGAGCGTGCGCATGATGAACGCCTCGGCAGCCTCCCAGCCGCCATCGAGGTACAGCGCGCCGACAAGGGCCTCGTAGACGTTCTCGAGCGCCGAATGCATGCCGCGGGCGCCCGTGCCCGTCTCGGAGGCACCGAAGATGATGCACTCGTCGATGCCGAGCTCCTGACCGACCTGGGACAGGGTCATGCCGCTCACCAGGGAGACCTTGAGGCGCGTGAGCTTGCCCTCGTCGAAATCGGGATACGTCTTGAACAGCGCGAGCGCCACGACGGACCCCAAGATCGAGTCGCCGAGAAACTCAAGGCGCTCGTAGGAGGCGTCGACGGGCTCGCCCTCGACCGCCGAGGGATGGGTGATGGCGGAACGCAGCAGCTTGTGATCGGAAAACTCGTGGCCGCAGATCTCCTCGATCCGAGCCAGCCTTGCGGATAGGGTCACTGACTTAGTCCTCCTGAGCGGACTCGATGGCCTCGATAGCATCGGAAACCGAGGCGATGGTCATAAGCTTCTCATCGTCGATCTCGAGCTCGAACTCATCCTCCATGGCCGTCACCAGCTGGAGACGGTCCAGGGAATCGGCGTTCAAGTCATCGAACGTCGTCTTCTCGGTGATGCTCGACGCGTCGACGCCGAGGACGTCGGAGGCGATATCGACGATCTTGTCAAAAATCTCAGAACGCTCCATGGGGCAGCTCCTTTCTACACGCGTGCGCGACGCACCGTCGCACACGGCTGATTCTACCCGCTTTGCGCGCACGGCCGCGCGGCGATGCCGATTACCGGACGATATTGTCCATGGAGGCGGCGAGCATCTCCACGAGATTGCTGCGCACCGCCTGCGCGGTGACGAGCGTGCCGTTCTTGACGGCCTCCACGCTCGTGGCGCCATGGCCGATCAAGACCACGCCGCGCAATCCGAGCAGGACCGCGCCTCCGCGCGAGTCGCCGGAGAGCTTGGCCTGAAGGCCCTTCAGGCTCTTCTTGATGAGGAGCGCGGCGACCTTTCCCCCCCATGGAGCCCAAAAGCACGCCCTTCAGCTCATGCAGCAGCAGCTTGGCGGTGCCCTCGATGGCCTTGAGCGCAACGTTGCCGGAGAAGCCGTCGCAGACGACGACGTCGAAGTTCCCGGACGTGAAGTCGCTTCCCTCGCAGTTTCCAGCGAACCCCTTGACCTTCTGCTTCATGAGGGGGAAGCAGGACTTCGTGAAGTGAGAACCCTTCGTATCCTCCGTGCCGTTGGACAGAAGGCCGATACGGGGGTTGGCGATGCCGCAGACGATTCGGGCGTACGTGGCACCCATCTGCGCAAAGCGCACCATGTCCTCGGGCTCGACATCCGGGTTGGCGCCGAGATCGCAAAACACCGTCTCGCCGCCGGCGCGATTGGGAATCGTGCTCACGATGCAGGGGCGGATGGGGCGCTTCTCGCCGGTATCGGTCAGGTACTTGAACGGCGTGACGTACGCGGTGGCGGCAGCCGTCATGGCGCCCGTGGCGCCCGCCGAGAAGAAGCCCGCGGCCTCCCCCTTCTTGACCGAGCGGCACGCCAGCACGATGGAGGACTTGCGCTTGTGCATGACCGCCTCGATGGGATCATCCTCCATGGTGATGACATCGGGGGCGACCAGCGCGCTCACGCGCTCGCGCTCCTCGGCAAACGGCTCGACGATATCGGCGGGGCCGACCGCGAGCACCTCGAGATCGGCGTCGGCCGCAAGCGCGGCGTCGATGCCGTCGAGCACGACCTGCGGCTCCTCGTCTCCACCCATTACGTCGACAGCGATGCGAACCTTGTTCATGGAAACTCCCCCTACGTAGCGAAATGGCCGACTCCAAGAGCCGGCCATGCACATTCAATATCTCACACGTTGCCCAAAGACACGTGACCGAGACGTCGCACCGAACTACTCGGTGATGATGACCTCACGGTCCTTATAATAGCCGCAGTTGGGGCAAACGTGATGAGGAAGCTTGACGGCGCCGCAACGAGGGCAGACGGAGCGGGAGGGGGCGTCAATCTTCATGTTGGCGGAACGACGAGAATGAGTGGCTCCGCGGCCCTTTTTTTGCTTAGGTACTGGCATGATGACCTTCCTTAATTACTTATCCCTGGGCACGAATATGCGCAAGTAGCGATATTAGCACAGACGGCCGCATTGTACAGCCCTTTATAATCTCCACATCAGACTTGCGGCACGCCGCCGCCCGAAGAGCTTCCGCCATCTTCGCCCGTCCCCCATGGCGGAAGAGATGCGATCGAGCGAGGCCTACTCGTCGAACTTAAGGTTCTTGAGCGCGGCGAAAGGGTTCTCGTCGCTATCGATCCAGGCCTGCTCGGCCTTCTCCTCGCAGCCGCAGGGGCCATCGTTGAGATTCGCGCCGCACGTCGGGCACAGGCCGGCGCAATCGGGGCGGCACAGCACCACGAACGGCGTGTCCATGACCATGGCGTCCCAGATGGCACCCGACAGGTCGACGGTCCGCTCGGGACCGACGAGCTCGAAGCCGTCTTCGTAGGCCTCGGCGTCCTCGGGCTCGTGGAACAGGTAGTACTCCTCGATCTCGCCCGCGATGTCGAAGTGGGCGGGGTCCAGGCAGCGATCGCACTGCCCGTCGACGGCCGCGCGGACGAGCCCGGTCACGAGGATGCCGTCACCGGCGTTCGTGAGCACCACGTCGTACGAGACGCCCCCGGGAAGGGAGAGCTCCTTCTCGCCCGTCGTGTATCCGGGGATATCGAGATGGCCGTTTAAGGAGAACGACTCGCCGGGATTCTCCAGACGGTCGGCGAGGTCGACGACGACCGGCTTCATCGCGTCCATGCTACCAGGCACCGTTCTGGCCGTTCGCGCCCTCGTTGAGCTGCTGGCGGCAGCGGGCGACCGTCGACGTCAGGGACTTGAGGTTCTCCTCGAGGTGCGTGAACACCTGCTCGGCATAGTCCTCGGCGGCATAGCGGGTCTCGCGCTCGTACTGCTGGGCGCGCTCGCGGATATCATCGGCCTGCTGCTGGGCAAGGCGGACGATCTCCTGCTCGCCCGCGATGGTCAGCGCCTGCTGCTGCGCGTCGGCGATGATCGAGTCGGCCTGCGCCGTGGCGCTCGCCATGAGCTCGTCGCGCTCCTTCAGGATGCGGCGGGACTTCTGCCACTCCTCGGGATAGCTCATGCGAATCTCATCGAGGATGTTGAAGAACACCTCGGTCTCGATGATCTTGAACTGGGCGGACTTGCCAAAAGGAGGCTTGGCTTCCTCGATGATACCTTCAAGCTCATCGACAAGGCTCTCGATCCTCTCGCCGGGAAAGTTGTCGCCAGCCATCAAGTCTCCTTCCTACGGTTGCTATCAACCGAATATACTACCACACACGATGCTTTACGCAGTTGTACCCACGCATCGCACACGCATCTGGGAAACCCCGGTCGCCCGCTTATCGCGCGCGACCGTCCGGCACGCAGTGAATTCGCCGGCCGTCTCCTATGAATAGTGGATGCGCAGCGCTTCCACCACGTTGGGGGGAACGAGGCTCGACACGTCGCCTCCGAACGACGAGATCTGCCGCACCACCGACGAGGAGATGTAGCCGTACTGCGGGGCGCTCATGACGAATATGGACTCGAGCTCGGAATCCAACCGATAGTTGAGGTCCGCCTGCTGCAGCTCGTACTCGAAGTCCGTCATGGCGCGCAGGCCCTTCACGAGCGCGCGGGCGCCGACCTCGCGGGCGAAGTCGACCAGCAGGCCGCAAAACGGCCTGACCTCGACGCCATCGATGTCGGCAAGCGCCTCGCGCGCGAGCGCGACGCGCTCCTCCAGGGTGAACGTGGGCCCGCTCCCGTTCTTGCCGATGGACTCGGCCACCGCGACCGTCACGTAGGGGAACAGGCGGCGTGCGCGGCGCACGACATCGATGTGCCCGTACGTGATGGGATCGAAGGTTCCGGGAACGAGCGCATGCTCGATGTTGCTAATCATGAGCTTCAATGCTTTCTTCGAAGGGCAGATGGTGAGGGGCGCCGGTCGGCTGCCTTCGAGCCCGGCGTAGCGCCGCGACACACCAGGCGATCGATCGGTGCTTTTCTAGCTTACCAAAACCTGACGGGCACAGCCGCGCTTGATTGACCCCACAGGTGACGAGGTGGGCGGGCTATCCCTGGAATCGGAGCAGGTCGACGGCCGTGATGCCGTAGCGCTTCTCGCGCTCGACCCCGAAGCGATCGGGCCTCGGGCCCTCATCGGATGCCGCGTGCTCGCAGAGCGCGACCGCGCGCGGGGCGAGCATGCCCGCATCCGCGAGCGCGTCGAGCAGCCGGACGGCGGGGTCCGCCCCCAGCGCGTACGGGGCGTCGATCACGACCAGGTCGAACGGGCCGCCCGAGATGCGGCCCCGGCCGGCATGGGCGAGCACGTCGCCGCAGGTCACCCGGTAGCGCTCGCGACCGCAGCGCAGCGACTCCAGATTCTTGCGGACGAGCGCCGCGGCGCCCCGGTCGATATCGAAGAAGGCCGCGAACGCGGCGCCGCGCGACAGCATCTCTATGCCGAGCGCGCCGGAACCGGCGAACGCATCGAGGACACGCGCCCCCTCGATGCCGTCGTCGAGCGCCGACTCGGCCATGGAGACGCACGCCTCGCGCACGCGATCGGTAGTCGGGCGCGTCACATCGCGCCCCTGGGGCTCCGAGAGCTTCCGCCCGCGCCATTCACCGGATACGATCCTCATCCGCCGCTAACCTCCTTGAACACGTCGCCGTATCGGTCGACGACGCTAAAGCGTAGCGGAAGCGTGGCCGGAGCGGAAAGCGTCGGCGCGAAGCGCAAAAGTTCCACGCCATCATCATGAGCGCATTCGATGAGATCGGCATCGGCGTCAAGGTCTATGAAGCGCAGTGTGACGCCGCCGTGCTGCCGAAGTCCGAGGATCTCGCCCTCATGGCGAAGGCGCAGGTCCATCTCGGCGAGCGAGAAGCCGTCGTCGGTCTTCTCGAGCGCCTCGAGGCGCTGCATGGACGGCGAGACGCCCCGCTTGCGGCCCGCGCCCTGCGCGATCACGAAGCAGCGCCCGGCGAGCTCGCCGCGCCCCACGCGACCCCGAAGCTGGTGAAGCGTCGCCAAGCCGAAGCGCTCGCCGTTCTCGATGATCATGACGGTGGCGTTGGGCACGTCGACGCCGACCTCGACGACCGTCGTCGAGACGAGCACCTGGATCTGACCGGAACGGAACCGATCGATGACGTCATCCTTCTCGTGCGCGCCCATGCGGCCGTGCAGCATGTCGACCGTCGCGTCGCAAAAGACGTGGCGCAGATGCTCCACCTCGGTCTCCACGGCGTGCAAGGGAGCCTGAGACCGGGGCTTGCCCTCATCGTCGACCTCGAGCCCCGGCACGTCCTCCAGATCGTCCGTGCCGTCGCGCTCCGCGACGAGCGGGCAGATGACATAGGCCTGCTGCCCGGAGCCCAGCGCCTCACGCACGGCGCCGTATGCGATGTCGCGGTTGGCGTCGTCGAGCACCTGCGTGGTGACGCCGGCGCCGGCCACGGGCCGCTTGCGGATGATGCTCGTCTCGAGGTCGCCGTAGACCGACAACGCGAGCGTGCGCGGAATGGGCGTCGCCGTCATGACGAGAAGATCCGCGCCGGGACCCTTGGCGCGCAGCGCGTTGCGCTGCCCCACGCCGAAACGATGCTGCTCGTCGATGACCACCAGCGAGAGGCGCCGGAACGCAACGTCATCGGAAAGCACCGCATGGGTGCCGAACAGCACGTCGATGGAGCCGCAGCGCACCCCGTCGACGATCTTCGCGCGCTCGCCCGCCGGGGTGGCGCCGGTCAGGAGCGCAGAACGGACGCCCGCGCGCTCAAGGACGGGCGCGCATTTGACGGCATACTGCTGCGCCAGGACGCCGGTCGGGGCCATGACGCACGCCTGCGTCCCCGTATCGGCGACCGCCGCGAGCACGACCATGGCGACCGCGGTCTTGCCCGTTCCGACGTCTCCGAGCAGCAGCCGGTTCATCACGCGGTCCGCTCGGGCCATGTCCGCGAGGATCTCGTCGACCGCCGTCGCCTGCTCATCGGTGAGCGCGAAGGGGAGCTCTGCGCGCACGCGCGCGACATGCTCGCCCACGCAGTGCGCGATCGGCTCGATATCGAGCAGGTTGGCGTCGTTGCGCAGCCGAAGCGCGAGCTGCAGCAGCAGGACCTCGTCGTAGGCGAGCCTTTTGCGCGCGAGGTCGCGCTCCCCCATCGAGGAGGGAAAATGGATGCTGCGCAGCGCTCGCGAGAGGCTCATGAGGCCGCGGCGCGTCCTCAATCGCGCGGGAAGCGGGTCGGGCATGTCCGCCACCGCCTCGAGCGCGGTGGAGACAATGCGCCGCATCCAGGCCTGCGACACGCCCTCGCCCACCGCGTGGACGGGCACGATCGTGCCGGACGCCGACTGCGCATCGAGCTTCTCGTAATGGGGAGAGCTCATCTGCTTGAAGCCGTAGGCGAACTCGACCTTGCCCATCACGGCGAGCCGGTCGCCCGCCTTCAGGTCGCGCGACAGCCACGGCTGCTTGAAGAAGGCGACCTGGAGCACCGACGTGGCGTCGACGAGGTAGACCTCGGTGACCGTCATGCGCGGGCGCGGGCGCTTCTCGACCACGCGGTCGACCGTCGCCACGATCGTGCAGACCTGCCCGAGCGGCGCGGACTCGATCGTGTACGCATGCGAGAAATCGAGGTATCGGCGCGGAATATGGGAGAGGAGGTCCCCCACCGACTCGATCCCGAGTCGACGAAGGGCCTCCTCCCGTGCACCGGAAACATACTTCAGCCGGGAGACGTCCTGCTCGAGCGCGGCGACGCGCGCCATGCGCGACGACTCCACGGGCGCCGTGATCCCGCTTGCCATGCGCCTCCTATTCGATGGAGAAGATCACAGGGTAGAGCGGCTGCTCGCCACGATGGGGATCGACCTCGAGATCGGGGTGGGCCTCCTCGATGGCGGAGACGAGCTCGTCGAAATCATCGTCGTCCATATCGGCGCCGGCGAGGATCGTGAGCGTATCGCCCTCCTCCTCGTCCTGCATGCGCGCGATGCAATCGAGGGTGACCTGCTTCACGTCGCTTCCGACGACATCGATGGAATCGCAGATGATGCCCATGACGTCACCCGCATGGATGGGCGTGCCGTCGGCGGCCTGCGAGTCGCGCACCGCCGTGGTGACCTCGCCGTCGCGGACCTCGGAGATGGCGTCGGTCATCGCCTCGACGACCTCGTCGAGCGGCGTGTCGGGCATGACGGCGAACAGCGCGGAGAACGCCTGGGGAACCGTCTTGGTGGGAACGACGGCGACCTTCTTGTCCTCGCACGCGGATGCCGCTGCCTCGGCCGCCATGCGGATGTTGCCGTTGTTCGGAAGGATGATGACGGCCTCGGCGTTGACGCGGTTGACCGCGTCGAGCAGATCGGCGGTGGAGGGGTTCATGGTCTGTCCGCCGGAAACCGTCACGTCAACGCCCATCGACTGGAGAATCTCGGCTTCGCCGGAACCGGCGGCGACCGCCACGAAGCCGAGCGGCTTGGCGGGCTCGGAGGGTGCAGCGGGCGCGGCGGAAGGCGCGGTGTCGCCAGCGTCCTGATCGGCGTGGATCTTTGCCGTGCGCTCGTGGGACTCCATGTCCATGTTGTGGATGAACACCTCGTAGATCTGGCCGAATTGGAGCATGTGCTCGAGCACGAGGTTCGGGGTGTTGGAGTGGACGTGGATCTTGTAGTCGGGATAGGAGCCGACCAGAAGCTCGCAGTCGCCCATGGACGCGAGGAACTTCAGGCACTCCTCCTCGTCGAAGCGGCGCTCCGCCTTGAAGAGGAACTCGTTGCAGTAGCGGTACTCAGAACCCTCCCAGTCATCGTTGGCCTCGATCTCGACGCGCCCGAGCGCGCTTTCGCGCGCGGAGCTCGCATCGAAGGTGGTCGAGAAGTCCTCGATCTGCGCCGTGCGCCCCTGCGCCGCGGCAACGAAGTTCTCCAGGAAGATGGCGAAACCGAACGCGCCGGAATCGACCACGCCGTTCTCCTTGAGGACGGGAAGCAGATCGGGCGTGCGGGCGACGGACTGATAGGCCTCGACGACGATGGCGTCGAGCGCCTCCTCGACGCTCATCTTCTTTTTCTCGCACTCGTCAGCCTTGGTGGAGATGTCACGAAGCACGGTAAGGATGGTGCCCTCGACCGGCTTGCGCACGGCCTGGAACGCGACCTTCACCGCACGGCGGAGGGCGGCGGCCACGTCCGCGCTCGAGGCGGGATCGGTGGCGGGGATGAGACCCTCGGCGACGCCGCGCAGAATCTGGGAGGTGATGACGCCGGAGTTGCCGCGCGCGCCCATGAGCGACCCGTGCGTGATGGCGCCGGCGATAGCCTCCATGTCGGCATCGGCGGGAAGGGCGGTGAGCTCCTTGACCACCGACGCGAGCGTCAGCGACATGTTGGTTCCGGTGTCGCCATCCGGCACCGGGAACACGTTGAGTTTGTTGATATCCTCCGCCTTGTCGGCCACAGCCTTAGCCGCGATCGGGAAGCACGTGCGGATAGTTTTCGCGATCATGTTGGTGTACTCCGTAAGACTCGAAACGGTGATTAACCACGCGACTTCAGCGCGTCGATGTGGATGGCGATCTTGAGGTTCGCGGGGTTGATCTGCGCGATCTCGGAAAGCGTGAACGAAACGGAGCTCGCGAGGTTCTGGCAGACGGACTTCATGTTCACGCCGCTCTCGAGCACGATATGAAGGTCGAGCTGCAGTCCGTTCTCGGTCGCGGAAACGAGTACGCCCTTGCGCAGGCGCTGTCCGGGAAGCAGGCGCATGGACTCGACGCCCTGCTGCTGCTCGGCCATGCCGACCACGCCGTAACAGGACATGGCGGCGTAGCCTGCGATATCGGCGATAACGTCGTTGGAGACGCTCAGGCTGCCGGGGATGATGTCAGACACGGTAATCTCCTTCCTGGATGCGCGAGCCGCATCGGCCATGGGAGCAATCAATCTAACATTCTACAACGTCGCGGGGGCTCGCGGCGCTCAAACTCGATGCTCCATATGTGCGGTTATACCCGGCGGGCAGACGGCAAGATCGCGCATGAGGGCGATGCGGGCGCTCGGGACGGGTAGAATTGAACGAGGATGTACAGCTCGAGGGAACGGCGGTCTCACATGATCAAGAAACTCATCCTCGTCAGACACGGCAAGGCGACGCCCACGGCTCCCGGGCAAGCGGATTTCGACCGCGAGCTCACCGACGCCGGACGCGCGGCACTCGCGTCGGTCGATGGCTTCATGCGGACGTTCTACCTGCTTGACGCCCACAGCGCCTCGCATGCGACGCTGTGGTCGAGCCCGGCCGCGCGCGCCATGCAGACGGCGGCGGAGGTGAATCGCGCCCTCGGGGGCGAGATCGATACCGTTCCGGTCGACACCCTGTGGGAGCAAGACGAAGAAGCCTTCCTGCAGCAGCTTGCCGAGACGGACGCCGACTGCCTGATCGCCGTCGGACACATCCCCTTCATGAACAACATGGTCGAGCGCCTGACCGGCATCACGCTCTCCTTGAAGCCGGGCGGCATGGCGACCATCGACCTGGAAGAAGACGGCGCGAGCGGCGTGCTCGAATGGTTCGTGCAGGGCCCGCCCGTAAAGGAAAGCCGCTGATCGACGCGAAGACAGGAGCCCCACATGGATGAGATTCTGGACTACCTCAAGAAGAACCCGACCTATTTTCTCGCCACCGTCGATGGAGACGGCGATCCGCAGGTTCGCCCCTTCGGCACCATCGCGAAATTCGAGGGCAGGCTCTATATCCAGACGGGCAAGGTGAAGCCGGTCTCCGATCAGATGCTCGCCCATCCCCGTATCGCGATCTGCGCGACCGACGACACGGGAGGCTGGCTCCGCCTCGAGGCGGACGCGCTGCTCGACGACCGGCTCGAGGCGCGCCAGGCGGTCCTCGACGATTATCCCGAGCTTCAGGGCATGTACGCCGCCGACGACGGCAATTGCGAGGTGTTCGCCCTGCACAACGTGCACGCGACGTTCTGCTCGTTTACGGCAGAGCCCCGAACGCTCGAGTTCTAGGGAAACACTGATTACTTGCTTTCGCGGCGGTCGGTTCCGTGGCGAGGCGGATGGGTCATTTGGGGACGGGTTCGTTCCAACCCATTGTCAGCGGCGCAAAGCGCCGATGGGTTGGAACGAACCCGTCCCCACATGACCCATGCTAACTATGAGAAGGACCCACCTTATGCCAACGATCGATCTTGACTCCGACCTGACCGTGTTCGAATACCCCTACCACGTGCGGTACAGCGAGGTCGGACATCGCGGGCTCATGACCGCGCCGGCGCTCATCAACGCCTTTCAGGACTGCAGCACGTTCCAGTCGGAGGCGCTCGGCGTCGGCATGGCATGGCTCAGAAACGAGCAGCGCGCCTGGGTGCTCACCCACTGGCAGATCGTCGTGGACCGCTATCCGTCCCTCTGCGAGGAGATTGCGGTCGGGACCTTCGCCAACTCCTTCAAGGGCTTCACCGCGAAACGCAACTTCTACATCAAGGACAACGCGGGCAAGTACATCGCGCGAGCGCAGTCCAGCTGGGCGTTTATCGATCTGTCCACCGGACGGCCCACCCGTCCCACGCCCGCGCACATCGACCCCTACGGCAGCCATGACCCGCTGGAGTTGCCCGCCGAAGACCGGCGCGTCAAGCTGCCCGACGTCCTCGAGCAGCGTGAGCCCATCATCGTCCGCCGCGGGCTGATCGACACCAACGAGCACGTCAACAACTGCCAGTACGTGCAGATGGCGCTCGAGCTGCTCCCCCGCGAGACGGCCCCGACGAGCATCCGCGTGGATTACCGTCGCGCCGCCGTGCTGGGCGACACCATCTACCCGAGCATCGGCGAGATAGGGCATCGCGCCGTCGTCGCGCTGAACGACAGCGCGGGCGCGCCCTTCGCCGTCGTCGAGCTCGCATAGGGGGCGGCTCCGATGACCCCTGCAATCGAGAACGTCGTGTTCGACATGGGCAACGTCCTGATGACTTTTGACGGGAGGTCGTTCTCGCGCAGCTTCACCGACACCGAGGACGACGCGGCGCTGCTGCACGCGGCGCTTTTCGGACGCACCGAGTGGGCCCTGCTCGACGCGGGGGCGATCAGCCATGACACGATGCGCAGGGTTGCCGAAAACCACCTTCCCGAGCGCCTGATCCCCAATCTGCATGCATGCCTGGAAGGATGGCCGCGTCTGTCCCGCCCGATCGACGGCGTCTGCGACCTCGTGCCCAGGCTCAAGGACGCGGGCTATGGTCTCTACCTGCTCTCCAACGCATCGACGACGATCGACCGACAGCTCGCGCACTGCCCCGCCTACCCCCTTATGGACGGGCGCGTGGTGTCCGGTTTCGAGCGGATGATGAAGCCCGACCTCGCAATCTACCTGCTGTTGTGCTCCCGATACGGCTTGGCGCCGGCCTCGTGCCTGTTCATCGACGACAACGAGGACAACTGCCGCGGAGCGGAGGCGGCCGGCATGCAGGCGTTCCACTTCACCGGCGACGCCGCGCCGCTTGAGCGCATGCTTCTTGAGGCGTAAGGGGGAGCTGCCGTCACGGACGGGCGGTCCTGCGGATGTCAGTGGCTCTGCAGCTCATGCCCAAG
Organism: Collinsella sp. An271; assembly: GCF_002159695.1. NCBI lineage: Bacteria > Bacillati > Actinomycetota > Coriobacteriia > Coriobacteriales > Coriobacteriaceae > Collinsella > Collinsella sp. An271. The sequence continues at coordinate 229,885 of NZ_NFJE01000001.1, forward strand.
CCACTGCTCGATCATGTGGCGCGCGATGGATGCGCGTCCGGGCGGCTCGACGGCACCGGTCCCGACCTCATGCTCGAGCTCCTCGCGCGTGAACCAGCGAGCCTCGCCGACCTCCTCGTGATCGACGCGTACCTCTCCACCCAGAGCATGGGCGCGGAAGCTAAGCATGATGGAGGCGGGAAACGGCCAGGCCTGCGAGCCGAGGTAGCGCACCTCCCCGATCTCGATTCCGACCTCTTCCATGGCCTCCCGTCGCACCGCGTGCTCCAGGCTCTCCCCCGCCTCGACGAACCCGGCGGACACCGAGTGGAACCGCGGCCGCCATGCACGGTTGTGCTGCAGCAGGATCCGGTCCTCGTCGTCGACGATGGCGGTGATGACCGCCGGCTCGATACGCGGAAACAGCAGGCGCTTCGCATCGTGGGGATTGGTGCACGCCTGGGCCCATCCGGACAGGATCGGCCGCACCGGGGCGCCGCAGGCGGGGCAGAACCGCTGCGAGCGCTGCCAGGTGCACACGGCGACCGCGCTGGTGGCAAGACCCACGTCCCGCGCGGAGGCGCAGGGCGCAAACGACCTCAGCTCGATCCAATCGAACCTCTCGCGCAGCGACTGCACGCGATCGTCGCATGCGGGCTCATGCCCTGCTACCGGAACGTCATCGCGCGGGATGGTCGTTCGCGGCGTCACGTCGATGCCGAGATAGGAGACAGCGGGCATCTCGGTGCGGTCGACCCCGAGGTAGACCGTCAGCAAACCGTTCGCCCCGGCGAGCTCGCCGATATCTGGCGCGGAAAGGAGCGCGAGCTCGAGCTCGCCTGTGGGCGCCTGGGCATCGGGGCGCGGAGCCGCCGGGTCCTCGGTGCAGGACAGCTCGCCCGTGCCGCATGACGCATGCTGCTTGGGCACGGCGACGCATGCCCCGTCGACGAGCACGACGCGCGTCGCCGCATCCCGGACGAGCCGGTCGAGCAGGCCCTCGTCGCCTCGACGGTCGACATCGAGGTCGACAACCGTCTGCGACAGCGGCAGCGAGGTGAGGGTGCCCACATGGGCGAACATCGATGGCGCGGGATCAGCGGACATCGGGTGAGCTCCTTTCTCGAACGTGCATAGGGGGGACGTACCTTATTCATGCAAGTATGCATGAATAAGGTACGTCCCCCCTATGCACTTCTGATGGAGGGATGACGGACGCGCCCGAAGTTCGAGAACCGCTATCATAGAAACGGTCACATGACCCACATCACCTCTTCTCATGATGAGATTGGAAGACCTTGGCTATCTCCCCTATATTCCGATATGGAGCAACCGCCTGCTGCCTCGGCATAGCCCTGATGACAGGGCTCTCCGGATGTGGGCGCTCACCGGTTGCCGACAGCGGGTCCGCCGCCTCGACCCTCGAAGGGTCCGCGCAGGCATCAGGGCGATGCGCCCGCACGGCCGCCACCTCGTTCCGCGACACCGATCTCGGCTGCGACCTGCGCCACACCGGCACCCTCGAGCTCGCGTATGCGCGAAACTTCACCGTCGATGAATACGAGGGCGGATACCGCCTGGTGTGCATCTCGAACGGCGAGCGGTTCCTCGTCATCCCCGAGGGCGCATCCGTCCCGGAAGGCCTCGCTGACGACATCGCGACCATCCGACAGCCCGCACGCACGTATCTCGTCTCGACGGGCATGATCTGCCTGCTCGACGAGATCGATGCGCTCGATGAGGTGTCCGTCTCCTCGGTCACCGCCGAAGACAGCCCGAGCGAGCGCCTGTCGCATGCGATCGAGGACGGCGCGGTCTCATACGGCGGAAAGTACAGCGCGCCCGATTTCGAGCTCATCGCACAGACGGGCTGCACGCTCGCCATCGAGAACACCAAGATCAACCACGCGCCCGACATCAAGCAGAAGCTGCAGGACCTCGGGGTCACGGTCCTCACCGAACAGTCCTCGAGCGAGCCCGAGGTCCTGGGCCGTCTCGAATGGATCAAACTCATGGGCGTGGTGTTCGGCCGCGAGGACGAGGCGAACGAGGCGTTCGCGCGCATCGCGCAACGGGTCGAGGACACCGCCGCGCAGGCGCCCACCGGAAAAACCGTCGCCTTCTTCTACATCAACGACGACGGGGCCGCGGTGACCCGCCGCTCGACGGATTACGTCTCGCAGATGATCAAGCTCGCAGGCGGCACGTTCCTATCGTTCGATCCCACGGACGATGCAGAAGGGTCGAGCTCGGTTCAGGCCGTCATAGACCTCGAGACCTTCTACGCGCGCGCCAAAGACGCCGACGTCGTGATTTACAACACGACCGTGGACTCCTCGGTGACCTCCATCGACGACCTGATCGGCAAAAACCCGCTGCTGGCGGACTTCAAGGCGGTCCAGGAAGGCAACGTGTTCGCCTGCGACGAGGACATGTACCAGGCGATGACGAGCATGGACGGCATCATCGGCGATATGCGCTCAGCGCTCACCGGTGCCGACGGGAACGCCGGCTACATCTGGAAACTCAGGTGACGCATGGGCGCGGCGAGAGGCGATAATCCGGTGGGCAGCGCGGCGAGCAAGCGCTTCGCACGCGTCGTCGGCGTCAACGCGGCGCTTGCCGTCGCGCTGTTCGCCCTCATCGTTGTCAACCTGTGCGTCGGCAGCGTCGGGACCTCCCCGCTCGACGTGCTGCGCATCCTGTCGGAGGGGTCGACCGGTCAGACGGCGAGCCAGGTCATCTGGGAGATCCGTCTTCCCCGCGTGGCCCAGGCCGTCCTGCTCGGAGGGGCGCTCTCGCTATCCGGCTTCTTGCTTCAGACGTTTTTCAACAACCCCATCGCCGACCCGTTCGTGCTGGGAATATCTTCGGGCGCTCGCCTTGTCGTGGCGCTCACCATGATCGTCGTTCTCGGGGCCAACCAGGTGATGGACTCCTGGATGTCGGTCGGTGCCGCCCTGATCGGCTCTCTTGCCACCATGGGATTCGTGCTGCTGATAGCGCGGCGTGTGCGCAGCCAGAGCATGCTGATCGTCGCCGGCGTGATGGTCGGCTACATCTGCTCGGCGGCGACGAACTTTCTTATCGCCTTCGCCGACGACCAGAGCATCGTCAACCTCCAGAACTGGTCGCAGGGAAGCTTCTCCGGCGCGCGCTGGGACGACACCGCGCTCATCGCCATCATGGTCTCCGTCACGGTCGCGACCGTCTTCGCGCTCTCGAAGCCGCTGGGCGCATACCAGCTCGGAGAGCCCTATGCCCGAAGCGTCGGCGTCAACGTGCTCGGCCTGCGCCTGCTCATCGTATTGATTTCGAGCCTTCTGTCCGCATGCGTCGTGGCGTTCGCCGGACCGGTGTCGTTCGTGGGCATCGCGGCGCCCCACCTTGCCAAGCTCGCCATCGGATCTTCGCGCCCGCTGTTCGTCATCCCGACCTGTTTTCTGACCGGAGCCGTGTTCTGCTGCGGCTGCGACCTTCTGGCGCGCATGCTCTTCTCCCCCGTCGAGCTGTCCGTGAGCGCCGTCACCGCGGTGTTCGGCGCGCCGGTGGTCATCGCGCTCATGTTGAAGAGGAGGTCGTTCCGATGACGGAGCCCACCCGCCCAGCCGCGGCAAGCCGCCCCGCCCTCGCCCTGCATGACGTATCGGTCGGCCATACCGAGCGGCCCCTGGTCGAACACATCGACCTCGCCGTCTTACCCGGTCAGGTCACGGCCCTGATCGGCCCTAACGGATCAGGGAAGACGACGCTGCTCAAAACCATCGCAGGGCAGCTCAAGCCGCTTTCCGGGTCCATCGAGCTATGCGGGGAAGATCTCCAGGCGATGCAGGTCTCAGAGACCGCCCGCATCATGAGCGCGCTGTTCACCGGTCGCCCCCGGACCGAGCTGCTGACGACAAAGGATATCGTCGATGCGGGCAGATACCCCTACACGGGCCGTTTGGGAACCCTGTCCGATGACGACGAGCAGGTGGTCCGCGAGGTCATGGAGGCGACGGGGACCTGGGGGCTGCGCGACCGCGATTTCGCGCACATGAGCGACGGCCAGCGCCAGCGCGCCCTCATCGCGCGGGCGCTCTGCCAGCAGCCGCGCGTGCTGCTGCTCGACGAGCCCACCTCGTACCTGGACATCCGCGCGCAGATCGACATGCTCCAGCTCCTGCGCCGCTACGCACGGGAGCGCGGCATCGCGGTACTGGCATCGCTCCATGAGATCGAGCTCGCGCAGAAGGCAGCCGACCGCATCGTCTGCATCCGAGACGGCCGGGTGCTGCACCAGGGTGAGCCATCCGAGATCTTCACGGCGCCCGTGATAGCGGACCTGTACGACCTCGACCGCTCGAGCTTTATCGACGCGTTCGGCAGCGTCGAGCTCCCCCGTCCGGAAGGCAAGCCGCGCGTGTTCGTTATCGCCGGAGGGGGAAGCGGCGCTGCGGGATGCTTCAGGGAGCTCCAGCAAGCAGGCGTCCCGTTTTCCGCCGGCGTGCTGCACGGCAACGATGTCGACGGGCTGCTCGCCGCGAGCCTTGCCGCGACCGTCATTTGCGAGCGGGACTTTGAGCCGATATCCGATGAGGCGATCGAGCGGGCGAAGCAGGAGGTAAGGGAATGCGGCGCGCTGATCTGCTGTCTCGAGCGCTTCGGACGCATGAACGCGCGAAACGGCGAGCTCGTGGCCTATGCCCATGAGCTCGGCCTGCCCGTGTTCCCCTCCGCGAAGGCGTATCTCGATTCGCTCGACCGATAAGAGGGGCGCCGAGGGACTCACTCCAAGCCAAACGGGGGCATGCAAATTGGGGACGTACCTTCCGCATGCATTTATGCATGCGGAAGGTACGTCCCCAATTTGCATCGGGCGCGGGAGCTCCGTCAGCGGCTTTCCCGGTACGCCGCGGCTGCGGAGACGAAGCTCTTCCACAGGTTGAAGTCGGTCTCCATCTTGCGCCATGTGTACTCGGGATGCCATTGAACGCCCAGGCAGAAGCGCTCGCCGGGCACCTCGATGGCCTCGGGGATGCCATCGGTCGCGCATGCCACGAGCTCGACCCCCTCCCCGAGCCGATCGACGCAGCAATGATGGCTCGAGTTCGCCTGCACGAGGCTGAAACCGCCCACCGCGCGTTCCAGGAGCGACCCCGCCTTGATCTCCACGGGGTGCGCCGGATCGTTCAGGATCGCCGTGTGCCGCCAAAGCGCCATGCCGCTCTCGGGCTTCCTGCTCGGCACGTCCATGCACAGGCTTCCGCCCAGGGCGACGTTCAGGACCTGCATGCCGCGGCACGCGCAGAACAGCGGCGTGTGGGAACCGATCGCCTCCTTGATGAGCTTCACCTCGAACGCGTCGCGCTCGGGGCACAGGAGCTGCTCGTCGTACGGGCTGTTGTCGCCCCAAAGCGCGGGCGAGACATCATGGCCGCCGGGAACCGCGATACCGTCGGCCATCGAGACCATCTCGGCGATGACGTCATCGTCGTCGGTGAGCGACATGACCAGCGGCAGGCCGCCGGCGGCAAGGATGGCGTCCAAAAACACGGTGGCCGCCGTCTCCTCGGGAGCCAGGCGCTCGGGCATCTTGAGACAGGGCTGGCACAGCTCGTAGCGAGGGGCAACCAAGATGAGCGGGCGGCCCGCACGGGCGCGGTGGATGTCGTCGGTATCGGCCATACTGCCTCATTTCTCAAGCGGATTCAGAAAAGGAAGGGATGCGCCCGCATCCGGCACATCCCCGAGTGACGTCAGTGACCCTTGATCGAATCGAGGAAGTCACGGGCGCGCTGCGTCGCGGGATGGTCGAAGAACTCGTCGGGGGCGCCCTCCTCCACGATCTGGCCGTCCGCCATGAAGACGACGCGGTCAGCCACGCGACGCGCGAAATTCATCTCGTGCGTCACGACGACCATGGTCATGCCGCCGCGCGCGAGCTCGACCATGACGTCCAGCACCTCGTTGATCATCTCGGGGTCGAGCGCGCTGGTGGGCTCGTCGAACATCATGGCCTTGGGGTTCATCGCCAGCGAGCGGGCGATGGCCACGCGCTGCTGCTGGCCGCCGGACAGCTGCGCGGGGACCTTTGCCGCCTGCTCGGCGACGCCCACGCGAGCCAGCAGCTCCATCGCGCGCTTCTCGGCATCCTCGCGCTTCATGCCCAGCACGTCGATGGGCCCGAGCGTCACGTTCTCGAGAATGGTCTTGTGGGCGAACAGGTTGAAGCTCTGGAACACCATGCCGAGCTCCGCGCGCATCGCGGCGAGCTCGCGGCCCTCGGCGGGAAGCGGCTTGCCCTCGATGAGGATCTCGCCCGAATCGATCGTCTCGAGGCGGTTGATGGTGCGGCACATGGTCGACTTGCCCGATCCGGACGGACCGATCACCACCAGCACCTCGCCGCGCGATACCTTGAGGTTGATGTCGCGCAGCACGTGAAGGTCCCCGAAATGCTTCTCGACGTGCCTCAGCTCGATAACGGGCACATCGTCTCTTGTATCCATCGTCATTGGCTAATCCGATCTCTCGAAGCAGGTAGGCAAAGGTCTAGCGAATGATCTTGACGCCGAGGCGCTCGGCGATGACCGCAGACAGCTTGTTGATGGCAAAGTTCAGCAGGATGTAGACCACCGCCACGGTGAAGTACATCGATACGAGCGCGTCGTAGTTGGTGATCAAGACGCGCGCGTTCTGCATGAGGTCAGGATAGCTCACCACGTACGCCACGGTCGTGTCCTTGACGACCACGACCAGCTGGGAGATGAGCGAGGGGATGACGAAGCGGATCGCCTGGGGCAGCACGATCTTGAACATGATGCGCGCCGGCCTCATGCCGAGCGACATCGCCGCCTCCACCTGACCGCGCGGGACAGCATTGACGCCGGCGCGCAGCACTTCGGCGAGCACGCCGGATGCGGCGAGCATGACCGGGAGCGTGATCATCCAAAACGACGAGAGCTTGATGCCGTACTGGGGAACGACCAGGAAGAAGAAGTAAATCAGAAGCAGGCTCGGAACGCCGCGGAAGAAGTCCGTCACGACGCGGCACGCAACGGACAGCGGCTTGATGCCGCTCGTTCGTCCCAGCATGAGCACGAGCCCTAAGATCAACGACAGGACGCCGGCGGTCAGCGCGACTGCCAGCGTGCCGCGGAATCCCTGGAACAGGTAGCGCCAGGTGGTCGCCTGGCCCAAAAACGTCCAGTAGCGCGGAGCAAGCTGCCCGGTGACGTAGAACTGGCGGACGATCAAAGCGATACCGACCGCCACCGCTGCCATCGAGAGAACGGTACCGATGATCATGCGGCGACGCGTGCGCGGACCGGGCGCCTCGTAGAGCGCGTCGCGGATGCTCATAGGCTTGCCATGGGTGCTCATCGCAGGATCCTCACCTTCTTATCCAGGCGGTTTCCCGCAAGACCGATCACGGCGGCCGTACCGACATAGCCGAGCGCTGCGATCAGGAAGGCAAGGATGCCGCCGGTCGAGCGCGTGTTGATGTACGAGACGACTCCGGTGAGCTCCTGGGGGCTCATGGGTACCTGCGAACCCAGGGCCGTGGTGAGCATGACCGCGATAAGCAGGTTCGTCATGGGCAGGACCGCCGACCGAAGCGCCTGCGGGATCACGATCTGCTGGATGATCTGCCTGAACGTGAGGCCGAGCGAGCGCGCGGCCTCGATCTGGCCGACACCGATCGTGTTGATGCCGCTCATGAAGTTCTCGGAGCCGAACGCCGAGCCCATCAGGATCGTCGTGACGATCACGCAGGTTCGGTAGTCGAGCACGAGCCGCAGGTTCGGCAGCGCGTACACAATGATGACGAGCAGCGCCACGCCGGGGATGTTGCGAAAGATCTGGACATACAGGTCGCCGACCAACCGTAACGGCTTGAGCGGCGAGATGCGCATGACCGTGATGGCCACCGAGAGCACCATCACGAACGCGAACGACACCGCCGTCATCCACCAGGTGGTGACAAGACCCGTCAGATATAGCTGACCGTAGGTCGAGAGCAGCTCAGATAGGCCCATGCACCCTCCTTACCACGGCAGGGCCGACGCGAACACACGCCGGCCCTGCGCCATCGCTGATGTACCGAGAAGGCACCGATCGACTCGGCTTACGCCGAGCCCGCTATGGGACCTGCCGCCGTGCCAGCGACCGGTCGGCGCTTCCCTTGCGAAACGCGCGCCGTACCCGACGCGCACAGGACCCTTACGCCCCGATCGCGGGAGGCTCGGGGGCCTCGGCGATATCGGCGCGGTCGCCGATGCACACCTGCCACAGCTCGGACCAGGTGCCGTCCTGCTCGATGGTGGTCAAAAAGTCGTTGACGAACGCCACGCCATCGGAGTCGTGCGGAAGGCCGATTCCGTAGGCGTCGACGGGGCCGAACTCCTCGCCCGCAAGACGGTACTTGCCCGGATTGCGCGTCATGGCGCCGAGCTGCATCGTGGCGTCGATGACGTAGGCGTCGACACGGCCCTGCTCAAGCGCGGTGCGCGCCTCCTCGTCGGTCGCGAACTCCTGGATGTTCGCATCCGGGGCGTACTCCTCGAGCACCGACGGGCCCGTGGAGCCGGACTGCGCGGCGACGTTCTTGCCGGCGAGGTCGTCGACGCCATTGATGTCGGAGTTGTCGGCCATGACGAGGATGCCCTGCTGCGTCGTGTAGTACGGGCCTGCGAAGGAGATGATCTCCTTGCGCTCGTCGGTGATGGAGTAGGTGGCGAACACCGCATCGACCTGGTCGTTGGTTAGGACGGACTCGCGCGTGTTGGACGTCACCTGCGTCAACTCGTAGGCGTCCGGATCGCCCAGGATGTAGTTGGCGAGCATCTGGAACAGGCCGGCGTCGAAGCCGCGGACCTTGTTGTCCTTCTCGTTCATGAGGCAGAAGAGCATCGAGGTCTGGACGCCGCCGACGCGCATCGTACCGGCGTCCTTGATCTTGGTCGCCCAGGTGCTCGCCGCGACGGCGGCGTCGTCGGCAACGGGACCGGAGGCCACGAGCTCGTCGTAGGCCGCCGCGTCGATCTGGGTGCCCTCGGACTCCTCGGACGTGTCATCCGAGGCGGAGGAGGAACCGGCGGGAGCGGGGGCCTCCTCATCCGAGCAGCCGGCAAGACCAAAGGCGGCAACACCCGCCAGCGCGCCCATGCCGAGCAGCGCATGGCGGCGATCGATCAGGTACTGATCGCGAGAAGTCATACGAGACATAACAGAATTCCTTCCTGTCGCGTGCGAAGCGCACGAACGATACCGCAGGAGCCTGCAGTATTGACCATTGTATGCGGAAATCATACCCATTTACTCAGAATTACCTACGTTTCGGTCTCATTAACGGGATGCGCACAACCTCGCGCCCCTTGCGCATGCAAAACCCTCCAGACGACGTTCACGGCCATACTAGAGGTCGAACCGTCATCTGGAGGGTACGCTCAAGGGATCGTCACGATGTTGTCGGGGCTACTCCTCTTCCCCGCCGTCCGTGAACTGCGAGTTGTAGAGCTCGGCGTAGAAGCCGTCCTTTGCGAGCAGCTCCTCGTGCGTGCCGGACTCGACGATATCGCCATCGCGCAGCACCAAGATGACGTCCGCGTTGCGAATCGTCGACAGGCGATGCGCGATCACGAAGCTCGTCCTGCCCTGCATGAGCGCGTCCATGGCGCGCTGGATGCGCTCCTCGGTGCGCGTGTCCACGTTCGAGGTCGCCTCGTCGAGGATCAGGATGGGACGGTCCGCGATGAACGCGCGCGCGATCGTCAGCAGCTGCTTTTGGCCCTGGCTCACATTGGAGGCGTCCTCGTTCAGCTCGAACGCGTAGCCGCCGGGAAGCGTGCGGATGAAGTGGTCCGCCAGGGCGGCGCGGGCCGCCGCATGGACCTCGTCGTCGCTCGCGTCGGCGCGGCCGTAGCGGATGTTCTCGAGCACGGAGCCCTTGAACAGCCAGGTGTCCTGTAGCACCATGGCGAAGTTCTCGCGCAGGTCATCGCGCGCGTACTCGCGCACATCGACGCCGTCCACGCGAATCGCGCCCGCGTTGACGTCGTAGAAGCGCATGAGCAGCTTCATGAGCGTCGTCTTGCCCGCGCCCGTGGGCCCCACGATCGCGACCGTTTGGCCGGGCTGGATGTCGCACGAGAAGTCATGGATGATCGTCTTGTTGGGCACGTAGCCGAACTTCACGTGGTCGAACTGGACGGCGCCCTTGCTGCGCTGCGGCAGCTCCGGCGTGGCGGCGTCGGCGGACTCCTCGGGCTCGTTCAAGAACTCGAACACGCGCTCCGCTGCCGCGGAAAGCATCTGGATCATGTTCGACACCTGCGTGAGCTGGGTGATCGGCTGCGTGAAGTTGCGCACGTACTGCATGAACGCCTGGATGTCGCCGACGCTGATGGCGCCCGCGACCGCCAGGAAGGCGCCGAACGACACCACGGCGACGTAGGCGAGGTTCGCGACGAAGTTCATGATCGGCTGCATCAGGCCCGAGAGGAACTGCGAGCGCCAGCCCGCCTCGTAGAGCAGGTTGTTGTCGGCATCGAAGTCGGCGACGGCGCGCTGCTCGCGGTTGAACACCTTGATGACGTTTTGGCCGGAGAAGCTCTCCTCGATGACGCCGTCCACCTTGCCGAGCAGCGTTTGCTGCTGGCGGAAGTAGCGCTGAGACGAGCGGACGACGAGGACGACGAGGACGAGCGACACCGGGATGGTCAGAAACGTCAGGCCGGCCAGCGCGACCGACACCGAGATCATCATGACGGTGACGCCGATGATCTGCGTGATCGAGGTGATGAGCTGGGTGACGCACTGGTTGAGCGACTGGCCGACCGTGTCGACGTCGTTGGTGATGCGCGACAGCACGTCGCCGACCGCGTTGCTCTCGAAGTAGGACAGCGGCATGCGGTCGATCTTCTCGACGATCTCGCGGCGCATACGGTAGCACACGCGCTGCGTCACGCCCGTCATGAGCCACCCCTGCAGGAAGTTGAATCCGGCGGAGGTGATATACAGGCACAGCAGGCCGGCGAGGATGTACCCGATACCGGCGAAGTCGATGGATCCCGTGCCCATGACCTTGGCGCTCAGGCCCTCGAAGAGCTTGGTGGTAGCCTGGCCCAGGATGCGCGGGCCCACGACGTTGAACACCACGGAAGCGACGGCGCAGAACAGCGCCACGATGAGCGCGATGCGTTCATGTGCGAGATAGACGACAAGATGCTTGACTGTGCCTTTGAAATCACGGGCGCGCTCGGACGCGGGCCCGCGGCGTGCAGGACCTGGCATCAGCGCTCACCTCCCTTCTCGGTCGAATCTTCTGCTGCGTCGGCGGGCTCCACGCCCTCGTCGCCGGACTGCCCCGATGCCGGGCGCGCGGGCTCGTCCAGTCCGAGCTCGGACTCGGACAGCTGGCTCTTGGCGATCTCGAGGTACTCGGGGCAGGAACGCAGAAGCTCGGCATGCGTGCCGCGCCCCACGATGCGCCCGTCATCGAGAACCAGGATCTCGTCGGCATGCATGATCGTGGCGATGCGCTGGGCGACGATGATGACCGCGGAGTCGGAGCAGCGCCGATCGAGCTCGGCGCGCAGCGTCGCATCGGTCTTGTAGTCGAGCGCCGAGAACGAGTCGTCGAACACGAGGACCTTCGGATGGATGGCGAGGGCGCGTGCGATGGAGAGGCGCTGGTTCTGACCGCCCGACACGTTCGTGCCGCCCTGGGAGATCGGACTTGAGTAGCCGTCCGGCTTGCCCTCGATGAACTCAGTCGCCTGCGCGATCTGCGCCGCCTGGACCATGTCCTCGTCGCTCATGGATTCGTCGCCGTACTTGATGTTGCTCTCAATGGTGCCGCTGAACAGCATGCGCTTCTGCGGCACATAGCCGATGGTGCGGCGCAGCTCGGCCAAGTCGATGTTGCGGATGTCGACGCCATCGAGCGTGATGGAGCCCTCCGTCACGTCGTACAGGCGCGGTATGAGCTGCACGAGCGTCGATTTGCCGCAACCGGTCGAACCGATGATGGCGATGGTTTTGCCCGGCTCGGCCGTGAAGCTGATGTTCTCGAGCGTCGGAACGTCGGCGTCGGGATACGTGAACGTGACGTCGTTGTACGAGACGACGCCCTTCCAGCCCTCGGACCGCTCGCGCGTGACGCGCGCCTCGGGCTCGGGGTTCTTGATGGACGTCTGCGTGTCGAGCACCTCCTGCACGCGGTCGGCGGCGACGCCGGCGCGCGGCAGCATGACCGAGATCATCGTGAGGATCATGAAGCTCATGATGACCTGCATCACGTAGTTGATATAGGCCATCAGCGTGCCGACCTGAAGGTTGCCGGCGTCCACGCCCTGCGCTCCGAACCACACGATGCCGACGGTCGTGGCGTTCATGACGATCATCATCACCGGCATGAGGAACGTCATGCAGCGGTTCGTGAAGATATAGGTGCTCGTGAGCTCGCGGTTCGCCTCGTCGTAGCGCTCCTCCTCGTGCTTTTGGCGACCGAAGGCGCGAATGGGCATGATGCCGGTGAGGATCTCGCGCGCGATGAGGTTGTTGCGGTCGACGAGCGACTGCATGATCCGGAACTTGGGCATGGTGACGCCCATGAGCACGCCGATCGCGATGGCGATGGCGACGATGGCGACCACGAGGATCCATTCCATCCCGGTGGGGGTGGTCAGCACGCGCACCACGGCGCCAAGGCCCATGCAGGGGGCGAACAGCACGATGCGCAGGCACATCACGGTGATCATCTGGATCTGCTGGATATCGTTGGTCGCGCGCGTGATGAGCGAGGCCGCGGAGAACTTGCCCATCTCCGCAGGCGAGTAATCGAGCACGCGCTCGTAGAGCTGATGGCGAAGGTCGCGACCGATGGCGGCGGACGTGCGGCTCGCGTTGAGCGCCGCGAGTATGGCGCATGCCGCCGAGGCGAGCGCATACCCGAGCATGGTCAGGCCCTGGCTGAACAGGTAGTTGCTCTGCACCGCCGTCAAGTCGACGCCGGCATCGCGGTACGCGCTCTCGACGAACTCGATGGCGCGCGACTGGATGATCGAGTCGCCGTTGTCGCCAAGCTGGCGGGTCAGGGTCTCTCGGGATTCAACGAGCTGGTCTTTGGTCACCACGCCCGCATCGACGAGCCTCTCGATGTCCGCGATGTCGATGGTGTCGCCGAACATCTGCCGCATGAGCTCGACCGGGTCGGCCGATGCCGCCGGCGCCTGCTGGGCGGCGCCTGCGTCCGCAGCGGAAGATTCCGTGGCCGCGGCGAACTCGTCGATTGAGACGCCCTCCATGAACTGATAGACGAGCATCTCCGCCTCGCCCATGAAGCCCTCCAGCGACTCGCGATCCGAGCGGGACCCCGTAAACGTCCGGACGCCGTCGGCGTCGGGCTCGCTGAAATGGGGCTCGACCTGATCGACCTCGGCATCGCTCAGGAACAGCTCGACGCTCTCCAGGTCCTCCGACGTGATCTCATCAGGAACCGTGCTTGAGATACCGCCCTGGCTGATGCCGACATCCACGATGTCGCTCATGACTCCGGGCAGCGTGAGCTCGAAGTTCGCCTGCGCGAAAAGCAGCACCAAGGCGATCAGAAAACTGAGCTTGTGGTTCTTCAGGAAGCTGAAAATCCTCACGCGTCCCATCCCCTCCTCATATTGTCGTACCTATACACAACGGCTCATTCTTTCCGAATGACATTCGGAAATTCGCGCGGCCCTCGGATTCATAAGAACCCAACAACTTAGGCACCTTATTTTTTGCAAATTGGGGACGTACCTTGCGCGTGCATCTTTGCAAATTGGGGACGTACCTTAAGCGTGCACGTTTGCATGCAAGGGACACCCCTTTGATGTTGGCGATGGCTATGCCTCCGGAAAATTCAAGCACGCCCTGTCGCGCCATGAAAAAAGGCACCCAATGGGTGCCCAGTAGTTCAAAATATACCGTCGGTAACGGTTAACGCGATGTTTGCCGCGAAGTCTTAGGAACGAGCGACCTTGCCGGACTTGAGGCAGTTGGTGCAGACGTTCATCTTGCGACGATGACCATCAACCACAACATACACGCGCTGGATGTTGGGACGGAACTTACGGATGGCGACGCGGTGCGAGTGGCTAATGGAGCGACCAGCAACGGGGTGCTTACCGCAGATCTCACAAACCTTAGACATTTTCGTTAACCTCCTTGGACGGCATAAAACAGCCGTTGAACAAACAGCATTGGACTATAGCACAGTTTGGCGCATCTGCTGAATCTACACATTGAGCACGCGAATATCGGTTTCGCACCGGCAATATAGAGAAAAACCGATCTGGAGCAGTGAACCGCGCTCGCTGCGCACATGCCAGCAAATGCAGAGTAACTATACCAGAATCCCTGAGCAATGCCCCTGAAAAGGGCATCAGCCGCAAAAAGCATCACGTACCAACAAGCGCACCACGCCACATGCCCCATCGACGCCGTGGAACCGATTGGTCGGACCCCCTGATAGAAGCGTCTCATAGAGCAAACGGGCCCCGCGGATGCCGCGCAACCGTAGCGAGCCTTGCTGCCGTACGACTACGGCATCACCCGAGATGTCGCCCTCGAGATGGTCGATATTCCGATCCCCGTGAAACGCCCGATCTGCTTAACTAGAAGGCCCGCCTCGCGCATGCTGACCAATATGCCGTTGCGCCGCTTCACGCCCAGCGCCTTCACCTCGTGAAGCGCGACGTCCTCGGGCAGAACGCTCAGGGCGCGATCGAGCGCCTCGCCATCATTGAGCCTGCCCGTCCTACATGATGCGCGGTAGTCGTCGCAAGGTCCGTTCATAAAGTACTCGATCAGCCCTTCTCGGCTACCGGCCAATCCGATGAGGACGTCGGTTTTGCACAGCCAGCCGATATCATCCCTGCACACCCCCGCGTACTCTTGGAAACTGCTCCAGGGATACTCGTCGACCTCGAATCCCGCATCCAGCGCGTTTCTCTGTATATATGTGGCCGCTTGAAGAGCATAACGGTCGGAATTGATAGCCGAGCAGCCGAATCTGTTTTGGAATACATGCCCGACTCTATCCGTGGTGTGATTGAAGTACATGGCGTAACGGCAAAGAAGCGAATGCATCGCCTTGCTGAATCCATCCGGCCGCTCATCGTCCTCGTTTTCCAGAAGAAGATGAACATGATTTGCCATGAGGCACCAGGCGATGATCGCTATGCGATGGGTCGCACATGATTGCGCCAACATGTCGAGGAACTTCACGTAATGATCTTCGGAGTAGAAAATGAGCTGGCTGCCGACTCCGCGAGCCGTGATGTGATAGAGACCCGACTCAGATAGTTCTCGTGCTGCGCGCGGCATGGCGATCCCCCTTTGCATGCGCTTGATGTTTATGGGTTCATATTGCCCATTATTTATTGGTGATTTCATTAGGTTCATTATTCTTTGTTTTTGTAAGGACACCTTACATGATGCGGATTGCTTCTCTAAAGATTCCAGACACAGACCGACAAGAGGTTTCCCCGCATCAAAAAGTGCATACGGAAGGTACGTCCCCAATTTGCAAAAGTGCATGCGTAAGGTACGTCCCCGATTTGCATTTGCGTCCCCAATTTGCATTTGGTGAAGCGTTTCAATTTGTTGGGTGGGAGGACTAGGGCATATTTTGATAGGTTGATAGGGTTTTTGCAGCATGGGATGGGTGTCGAGACGTGAAGAGTCTTCACAATTCGGTGTCCGTTTAGGCTGATTTCAGACGATTATTTGCAGTTGAAGCGTTTCATTTATACCGTTTACGGCAAATCTCTGTAATGCTTCGGAAAACACGCCAATCCTTATATAGAATACAAGCCATAGGCAGGCACCGATGAAAAGGAGCTCAGCATGGCAAAAAAGCCAACGGTTCATGCCAATCCCGCCGTCGTCGACACCGTCGACGCCTTCAAGGAGCGTCTCGAGTACGTCCGTGACGCCCAGAAGGCCTACGCAAGCTTCACCCAGGAGCAGGTCGACAAGATCTTCTACGAGGCGGCCATGGCCGCCAACAAGATGCGTATCCCCTTGGCCAAGATGGCCGTGGAGGAGACGGGCCGCGGCGTCCTCGAGGACAAGGTCATCAAGAACCACTATGCAGCCGAGTACATCTACAACGCGTACAAGAACACCAAGACCTGCGGTGTGATCGAGCGCGACGAGGCCTATGGCATCACGAAGGTCGCCGAGCCGATCGGCGTCGTGGGCGCGGTCATCCCGACCACCAACCCCACCTCCACCGCCATCTTCAAGTGCCTCATCTGCCTGAAGACCCGCAACGCCATCATCATCTCCCCGCACCCCGCGGCGGCCAAGTGCACCATCGCCGCCGCCAAGGTCGTGCTCGACGCCGCCGTCAAGGCCGGCGCCCCCGAGGGCATCATCAGCTGGATCGACCAGCCGACCCTCGAGCTCACCAGCTCCCTCATGAGCAACGTCGACATCATCCTGGCCACCGGCGGCCCTGGCATGGTCAAGTCCGCGTACTCCTCCGGCAAGCCCGCCCTCGGCGTCGGCGCCGGCAACACCCCCGTCGTCATCGACGAGACCGCGGACATCCTGAACGCCGTCAACTCGATCATCCACTCCAAGACGTTCGACAACGGCATGATCTGCGCGTCCGAGCAGTCCGTCACCGCCCTCGACTCCATCTACGACCAGGTCAAGGCCGAGTTCGAGCGCCGCGGCTGCTACTTCGTCAAGAAGGGCAAGGAGCTCGAGGCCCTGCGCGAGACCATGTTCAAGAACGGCGCCCTCGATCACCGTATCCCGGGCATGCCCGCCGCCAAGATCGCCGAGCTCGCCGGCATCGACGTCCCGGCCAAGACCAAGATCCTGATCGCCGAGGTCTCCTCCACCGACCCGGTCAAGGAGGAGTTCTCCCACGAGAAGCTCTCCCCCGTCCTCGCCATGTACCATGCCAAGGACTTCCAGGAGGCCGTGGACAAGGCCGAGCACCTCGTGCTCGCAGGCGGCCCGGGCCACACCGCGTCCCTGTACGTGCATCCCGCCGAGAAGGACAAGATCGCGCTGTTCGAGGACACCATGAAGGCGTGCCGCATCGTGATCAACACTCCGTCCTCCCAGGGCGGCATCGGCGACCTGTACAACTTCGGCATGAAGCCGTCCCTGACGCTGGGCTGCGGCTCCTGGGGTGGCAACTCCGTCTCCGAGAACGTTGGGGTGAAGCACTTGCTCAACATCAAGACCGTGGCCGAGCGCCGCGAGAACATGCTCTGGTTCAGGGCTCCCGAGAAGATCTACTTCAAGAAGGGCTGCACGCCGGTCGCCCTCGACGAGATCGGCCGCGTCATGGGCAAGAAGCGCGCCTTCATCGTCACCGACTCCTTCCTGTACAAGAACGGCAACTGCCGCGCCATCGAGGCTAAGCTCGACGAGATGGGCGTCGCCCACGACGCGTTCTACGACATCTGCCCCGACCCGCGCCTGCAGGACGCCGAGCGCGGCGCCGAGCGCATGCGCCTGTTCGAGCCCGACGTCATCATCGCCGTCGGCGGCGGCTCCGCCATGGACGCCGGCAAGATCATGTGGCTCATGTACGAGCACCCCGAGGTCAGCTTCGAGGATGCCGCCATGGACTTCATGGACATCCGCAAGCGCGTCTTCAACTTCCCCAAGCTGGGTGAGAAGGCCTACTTCGTCGCCGTCCCGACCTCTTCGGGCACGGGCTCCGAGGTGACGCCGTTCGCCATCATCACCGATGCCGAGACCGGCATCAAGTGGCCGATCACCGACTACGCGCTGCTGCCGAACATGGCCATCGTCGACGTCGACAACGCCATGACCGCGCCCAAGGGCCTCACCTGCGCCTCCGGTATCGACGTCATGACGCACGCCATTGAGTCCTATGTCTCGATCATGTCCTCCGACTACACCAAGGGCCTCTCCATGCGCGCCGCCAAGCTCGTGTTCGAGAACCTGCCCGCGGCCTACGAGAAGGGTGCCAACGACCCGCACGCCCGCGAGGAGATGCACAACGCCTCCTGCCTCGCCGGCATGGCGTTCGCGAACGCCTTCCTGGGCGTCAACCACTCCATGGCCCACAAGCTCGGCGCGTTCCATCACCTGCCCCACGGCCTGGCCAACGCCGTCATCCTTACCCGCGTCATGCGCTACAACGCTGCCGAGAAGCCTGTCAAGATGGGCACCTTCTCCCAGTACAAGTATCCGCACGCGCTCAAGGACTACGCCGACCTCGGCCGTTACTGCGGCTGCACCGGCGCTGACGACCGCGAGGTGTTCGAGAACTTCATCGCCAAGCTCGAGGAGCTCATGGACACCATCGGCATCAAGAAGACCATCGCCGAGTACGGCGTCGACGAGAAGTACTTCCTGGAGACGCTCGACGAGATGAGCGAGCAGGCCTTCAACGACCAGTGCACCGGCGCCAACCCGCGCTACCCGCTGATCAGCGAGATCAAGGAGCTCTACCTCGACGCCTACTACGGCCGCGAGCCCCAGAGCTACGAGGCCTAACGATCCGGCTCACGCCCGATCACCCGCAACCGGGGCGCGCTCGGAGCGCCGCGCTTCACGCGCGCCCCGATTTGGCATACGATGGTGCAAACCACAAGAAAGGACGGTAGCGCCATGATCCTTCCCGATTCCAAGGTCGAGATCGTTCGTCATTCCAACAAGGTCGTCTACGATCTTGGCGACAAGATCGCCAAGGTCTTCTCCGAGGACAAGCCGGTCTCCGACGTGTTCAACGAGGCCCTGAATCTCGCGCGCATCAACGAGTGCGGCATCCGCTCCCCGAAGGCCATCGAGGTCACCAAGGTCGAGGACGCCGGCTGGGCGCTCATCACCACCAAGGTCCCCGGCGTCACCCTCGCCGAGAAGATGGCCGCAGAGCCCGGTCGCTTCTACGAGTACCTCGAGCAGTTCGTGAACCTGCAGATCGAGGTCCACTCCTATCGCTGCCCGCTGCTCCCGCGCCAGACCGACAAGTACTCCCGCATGATCAACTCGCTGGACCAGATCAACGCCTCCACGCGCTACGACCTGCTGCAGCGTCTTGACGGCATGAAGATGCGCCGTCGCGTCTGCCACGGCGACTTCAACCCCTCCAACGTGATCGTGGGCGATGACGAGCAGCTCTACGTATGCGACTGGGCGCACGCCACCCAGGGCGCTCCCGCAGCTGACGCCGCCATGACCTACCTGCTGTTCGCCCTGCAGGACAAGCAGCAGGCCGACGCCTACCTCGAGCTGTACTGCGAGCGCGCCGACGAGGCCGTCCAGGTCGTCCGCGGCTATCTGCCGATCGTCGCCGCCTCCGAGCTCGCCCGCAAGCGCGGCGGCAAGAACGACGAGTTCCTGATGAGCTGGATCGACGTGTTCGACTATCAGTAAGGACTGATTCCCATCGGGCGCGGCCCGAGATTCCACGCGAACGTCCTCGGCCTGCGGCCTGCGGAATGTTCGCTTAGGAATTCTCGGGCCGCGCCCTGCATCATCCCTACTGCAGGTAGTCTTGCTTGGGTTTTTGGATGTGTGCGCCGCCTATTGGGCGGCGCTTTTTGTTAGCGGAAGGTCCAGCAGACGATGGTGCCGGCGTGGCAGGTGATGGTCGCCTCGGGGCCCTCGATGACGTTCGAGATGCCCAGATCGGAAAGCAGGTCGACCGGATGGTGGTCGAGATCCCACCGCATGCCGGACTCAGACACCTCGCACGCGGCGGACAGCGGGATGAAGGAGAACCGACGCGACTCAGCGCCCTCGATGGTCCAGCTGTGCCCCGCATGTAGGATACGGCCCTCGAACGCATCCTCGACAAGCTCGACCGGCCCCTCCCAGGAGGCGAGACGACCGAGCACGCCGAGCAGGTGGTCGGGATGGCCGCCTGACAGGCACGTGCACACGAGCCTCGGCGCTCCCCAGCGGTGACGAATCGCGCGAAGGGCGAGCGAGAGGTCGGTGTCGTCCTTATGCGGGTTGTAGCGCTCGATCTCGAAGGGCGCGCTGTCGCCGGCAGCCTCGACGGCTCGAACGAGCGCCGCGCCCTCGGCGCTGACGGAGTCCGCATCGCCGCAGAACACGTCGACGCCGATATCGGCTTCGCGAACCGCGTCGAGGCCCCGGTCGATGGCCACCACGGCATCGGCGCGCGCAGCGGCCCGCCGGACCGTCGAAGCCGACGAGGGCTCGGGAGACCCGCCGACGACGGCGACGGACGCAGGCTCCCCTGCGCGCATCATGCCCTCTCCCCGAACGCGTAGATCCGCTCGAGCGAAAGCTCGTCGAACTCATCGATGAAGATCTCGCTGTTGGCCTGCACGTCGTCCCGAAGCGCACGGCCCTCGGGATCGTAGATACCGACACGGCGATAGCCCGCGAAGCCCGAGCTCAGCAAGCCGAACGTCGCGTCCTCGAACACCCAGACGTCGCGATGCGCCGGCACCTCGTCGAATCCGCAGGCATCGCTCAGGCGCTGGAGGGCCAGGTTGTACACGTCCGGGTGATCCTTGGAGGCGCCCGCCTCCCCGGTCGTCACGATATCGCAGAAGAAGGGGCGCAGCCCGTTGGCCTCAAGGCCGGCCTCGACGGCGACGACGGGCGTCGAGGTCGCGATGATCATCGGGATCCCCGCCTCGCGCGCGCTTTCCAAAAAGTCCCGGACGCCGCGTCGCGGCGGCACGTCGCGGCGGTAGTGCTCCATCAGCATGTCCATCAGGCGATCATAGACGTCCTGGCCGGATTCGCCCACGCCCCACGTCTCGTGATATGCCTCGCACTCGCCCATCACCGGCAGGGACTCGAACCGGGCGAAGTCGTCGGGCGTCGTCTCGATGCCGTAGGTCGCCAACAGCTCGACCTGCACCTTGAGCCACATGCCCATGGACGAAAGCAGGGTGCCGTCGCAATCGAAGATGAACGCGCGCGGACGCGCGGGACGCTGCTCGGACATAGCGTGTCCTCCTACTCGCGAGAATGACCACCAAACGATACGGGACTCCGCACCGCCCTGACATCCTAGCAAATCGGCCGCGCCGCATGCAGCGTGCCAACATTTCCGCATGAACCCCGAACGAGCCGCTCACGGCGCCTTTACACGCCCTTGCCAAAAGCGCGATACGCTGTCAAGGGGAAATCGGTGAACAAGGGCCCTGGCTTCGCGCCCGCAACGCGAGCGATTGGCACCCTGCCTAAGGCGGCCCCGCACTTCTACGATGGACCGAACGATTGGACATCTTGGACACCCCGAAAAGCAGCCAAAAGCTCAGCACAGCAGGGTTTTATCCATTTCGCCCAACGGACAAAATCGACCGTCCTTCGGCTTCACCTCGATGTTATGACGCGTAAGTGTTAAATTATGTACGTCGCGGTGTTCCAACCCACCGGCGGTTGCTCGCAGGCGCACGGATATCGCCGTGACCGTATACCCGTTTTGGGCGACGTTATCGTCTCCCCTGTCGATTGGACGGATAAGTTGGACCGCACACATGCTGAACACGATACTTCGCAGGCGGCATCCACGGATGGCGCGCAGGCCCCCTGCCTGATCATCACCGATGACGACATCCATCTGTTCGCTCAGGGTTCGTGGAACCGCAGCTGGGAAAAGATGGGTGCGCATCCCGACACGCAAAACGGCGTGGACGGGTGGCGCTTCTGCGTCTGGGCGCCCGAGGTCGCAGGCGTCTCCGTCGTCGGCGACTTCAACGACTGGGACGTCGAGGCGAACAAGCTCGACGAGCTTCCCACGGGCGGTCTGTGGCAGGGGTTCGTGCCCGGGCTCTCCCAGGGCGACCTCTATAAGTACGTCATCGAGACGGACGACGGTAAGCTCCTCTACAAGGCAGACCCGTACGGGTTCTGGAGCGAGAAGATCCCGGGCACCGCATCGCGCCTGATGGACATCGAGGGCTACGAGTGGGGCGACAAGGCCTGGATGGACGCCCGCCACGCCTCCGACCACATGAAGAAGCCCCTGAACATCTACGAGGTCCATTTGGGCAGCTGGCGCCGTCACGGCGACGAGCCGCAGGGCGAGCCGGACGAGAACGGCAACTACCCCGGTCCCATGGATCCGTTCCCCGCGCAGCGCGGCGAGTACTACACCTATGACGACCTGTCGGTCGAGCTCGTCGACTACGTGCGCGAGATGGGCTACACCCACATCGAGGTGCTGCCCGTCATGGAGCACCCCTTCGACGGCTCGTGGGGATACCAGGGAACGGGCTACTACGCGGTGACCGCCCGCTACGGCGAGCCCAAGCAGTTCATGCACTTCATCGACGCGTGCCACCAGGCGGGCATCGGCGTGATCCTCGACTGGGTCCCCGGCGGCTTCTGCGCCGACGCCCAGGGGCTCGCGACCTTCAACGGCCACATGCTCTACGAGCGCGAGATCCATCCCAACTGGGGTACGCACAAGTTCGACTTCGGCCGCGGAGAGGTCCGCAGCTTCCTGATCTCCAACGTGCTGTTCTGGATCGAGCAGTTCCACGCCGACGGCATCCGCATGGACGGCGTCTCGAGCATGCTGTACCTGAACTTCGGCGTGGACGACCCCGCCCAGAAGAAGTTCAACAAGTACGGTGATGAGGGCGACCTCGATGCCATCGACTTCATCCGCAAAGTCAACAACACCGTGGGCCAGACCTTCCCCGACGTCATGATGATGGCCGAGGAGTCGACCGCATGGCCGCTGGTGACCTATCCCGCCGAGGACGGCGGCCTGGCGTTCCACTACAAGTGGGACATGGGCTGGATGAACGACACGCTGCACTACATGCAGACCGACTTCCCGTGGCGCCCGGGCAACCACACCCTGCTCACGTTCTCGATCATGTACGCGTTCTCCGAGAACTTCATCTTGCCGCTGTCGCACGACGAGGTCGTTCACGGCAAGTGCTCGCTGATCGGACGCATGCCGGGCGACTGGTGGCGCCAGTTCGCGGGCCTGCGCACGCTCGCCTTCTACCAGATGACCCATCCGGGCGCCAAGCTCAACTTCATGGGCAACGAGATCGCCCAGTTCATCGAGTGGCGCTATTACGAGTCGATCCAGTGGTTCCTCACCGAGGAGTACGAGACCCACGCCAAGCACCAGCAGTTCATCAAGGCGCTGAACCATCTCTACACCGCCGAGCCGGCGCTCTACGAGCTCGCCTACTCCCAGGACGGCTTCGAGTGGATCGACCCCAACGACAACGAGCAGTCCATCATCTCGTTCGTCCGCCACGGCGAGAACCCCGATGACGACCTGGTCGTCCTCATCAACTTCGACCCCGCGTTCTACGAGACGTTCCAGATGGGCGTCCCGCGCGAGGGCGACTACCTCGAGATCTTCAACTCCGACGACGTCCGTTTCGGCGGATCCGGCAAGCACAACGAGAAGAAGCTCTCCAGCCACCCCGAGCCCAAGCACGGCTTCGAGAACTCCATCGAGCTCCTCGTCCCGCCGCTTGCGGGCATCGTCCTGAAGCGCCAGGGGCCCAGCTCCTACAAGCCGCCCAAGATCAAGAAGACCACCGCGCGCAAGACGACCGCCAAGAAGGCGACCGCGACCAAGCGCACCTCCGCCAAAAAGACCGAGGACGGCACGGCGTCTAGCGCATCGAAGACCACCAAGACGGCTTCCGCCAAGAAGGCGACCGCGACGAGCAAGTCCACGGGAACCAAGAAGACGAAGGCCGCATCGACCACATCCACCTCCACGGCCAAAACCGTGAAGACGCCGAAGAAGGCATCCGGTGCCGCATCCACTGCGGCACGCACGAGAAAGGCTTCGCCGAAGAGCTCCCCTGCCTCGGCGAAGGAAAACGACTAAGAGGGAGTTATCCGCATGCCAAAGATTTTTGCAACTGCCGATGAGTTCAAGCGCGATTACCGCACGATGCTTATGGCAGAGGTCGGCAAGGACATCGACGACGCCAAGAACGCGGAGCGCTATCGCGCGCTCGCCAAGCTGATCGCCTCGCGCGCGAACCGTCAGTTCGCAGAATCCGATTCCGAGAACGGCAGGAGCGACAAGAAGAAGGTCTACTACTTCTCCCTTGAGTTCCTCATGGGCCCGCTGCTCGACAACTACCTGCTCAACTACGGTGTTCGCGACATCGTCGAGCAGGGCCTGGCCGAGATGGGCATCGAGCTCGACGACCTGCTCGCCGAGGAGGGCGACCCCGGTCTGGGCAACGGCGGCCTGGGCCGCCTCGCCGCGTGCTTCCTCGACTCCATGGCCGCAGAGGGCATCCTCGGCTTCGGCAACGGCATGCGCTACCGCTACGGCCTGTTCAAGCAGGAGATCCGTGACGGCCGCCAGGTCGAGGTGACCGACAACTGGCTCGCCAAGGGCTATCCCTGGGAGACGCGCCACCCCGAGAGCCGCGTGCACGTCCGCTTCGGCGGCGACGTCGTGCGCCACGGCAACGAAGACGGCACCTTCAGCTTCAGCGTCGAGGGCGGCGACCTCATCGAGGCCATCCCCTACGACGTGCCCATCATCGGCTACAACGGCAAGACGGTGAACCGCCTGCGCCTGTGGAGCGCCGAGCCCGCGAGCGCAGACTTCGACCTCGACGCGTTCAACGCCGGCGACTACGCCAAGGCCAACAAGTTCCGCACGGACGCCGAGGCCATCTCCGAGATCCTGTACCCCAACGACGCCGGCGAGCACGGCCGTATCCTGCGCCTCAAGCAGGAGTACCTGTTCGTCGCCGCGGGCATCGCCTCCATTCTGCGCACCTTCAAGAACGACTACGGCACCTCCTCCTGGGACCGCTTCCCCGACCTGGTCGCCATCCACACCAACGACACGCATCCCGCCATGTGCGGCGCCGAGCTCATGCGCCTGCTCATGGACGAGGAGGGCCTCGACTGGGACACCGCGTGGGACATCGTGACGAGGTCCGTCTCCTACACCAACCACACGGTCCTGCCCGAGGCGCTCGAGAAGTGGCCAATCGACACGTTCCGCCGCCTGCTGCCGCGCGTCTACATGATCATCGACGAGATCAACCGCCGCTTCATGGAGAGCTTCCCGCGCGATATCGACAACTGGCAGGACAAGCTGCGCAACACCGCCATCCTGTGGGACGGCCAGGTGCGCATGGCGAACCTCTCGGTCATCTGCTCCCACTCCGTCAACGGCGTGGCCCAGCTGCACACCGAGATCCTGAAGCGCGACACGCTCCACGACTTCTACGAGCTCACCCCCGAGAAGTTCAACAACAAGACCAACGGCATCTCGCCCCGTCGCTTCCTGGGCAACGCCAACCCCTCGCTGTCCCGCCTCATCACGAGCAAGATCGGTGACGGCTGGCTGAAGGACGCCTCCGAGCTCAAGCGCCTCGAGTCCTACATCGACGACAACGAGTTTTTGGACGCCCTCACCGCGAGCAAGCGCGAGAACAAGGTCCGCCTGGCCGAGTACGTCAAGAAGACCTGCGGCGTCGAGCTCGACGTCGACTCGATCTTCGACGTCCAGGTCAAGCGCTTCCACGCCTACAAGCGCCAGCTGCTGAACATCTTCAAGGTCATGCACATCTACAACCGCATGCTGGCCGACCCCTCCTACAAGCCGCACAAGACCTCGTTCATCTTCTCCGGCAAGGCGGCGAGCGCCTACACGTTCGCCAAGGAGGTCATCCGCCTCATCAACTCGGTCGCCGACGTCATCAACAACGACGAGCGCGTGAACGAGTACATCAAGGTCGCGTTCATCCCCAACTTCGCGGTCTCCAACGCCCAGCTCATCTACCCCGCCACCGAGATCTCCGAGCAGATCTCCACGGCCGGCAAGGAGGCGTCAGGCACCTCGAACATGAAGCTCATGATGAACGGCGCGATCACCCTCGGCACCCTCGACGGCGCCAACATCGAGATCGCCGAGCTGGCCGGCCTTGAGAACGAGAAGATCTTCGGCCTGAAGGAAAGCGAGGTCGAGGCGCTGCGCCACGGCAACTACTTCGCGTGGGACGTCTACAACGCGGACCGCGACGGAGTGGGCCGCTGCGTCGACGAGCTGGTCGACGGCACATTCGCCCGCCTGTCGGGCAACTTCGAGTCCATCCAGGCCGAGCTCATGAACAACAACGACTACGACTTCGTGCTCGCCGACTTCGCCTCCTATGTCCAGGCGTGGGAGGAGCTCACCGAGGTCTATGACGACCAGCGCACGTGGCAGCGCATGGCGCTCATGAATATCGCCAACTCCGGCCACTTCTCGTCCGACCGCACCATCCGCGAGTACCGCGACGAGATTTGGAAGGCGTAAGGCGCACGGTTTTTTGGCCTTTACGGCGCGCCGACCACATGCCCTTACGGCGGCGCGACGCATTGATACACCCAAGGCAAAGGTATTGCACGGCACAGCAATGAAGGAGAATTCGATGAGTAGAAAAGAATGCATCGCTATGCTCCTCGCAGGAGGACAGGGCAGCAGATTGGGGGCGCTCACATCTAAGATCGCCAAACCGGCAGTCTCATTCGGAGGCAAGTACAGGATCATCGACTTTACGCTGTCGAACTGCGCCAACTCCGGCATCGACACGGTGGGCGTTCTGACGCAGTACCGCCCGTATCGCCTTCACGCGTATCTGGGCTCCGGCTCCGCTTGGGACCTGGACGAGCGCGGCGGCGGCGTGTCCATCCTTCCGCCGTACGCCACGCAGGACGGCGGCGCCTGGTACAACGGCACGGCTGACGCGGTCACCCAGAACCTCGATTACATCAAGGCCCATGATCCCGAGTACGTGCTGATCCTGTCCGGCGACGCGCTGTACCGCATGGACTACCGCGAGATGCTCGACAACCACATCAAGCACAACGCCGACCTCACCATCGCCGTCATGCCCGTGCCCTGGGAGGATGCGAGCCGCTTCGGCATCCTCACCACCGACGATGACGACCGCATCACCAAGTTCACCGAGAAGCCCGAGAAGCCCGACTCGAACCTCGCGTCCATGGGCATCTACATCTTCACGGCCGACTTCCTGATCAAGGCGCTCGAGGACGACGCGCTCGACCAGCGCTCCGGCCACGACTTCGGCGGCGACATCATCCCGAAGGCCCTCGCCGACGGCAAGAACCTGTACGTCCACAAGTTCCACGGGTACTGGAAGGACGTCGGCACCATCGCCAGCTACCACGAGACGAGCATGGGCCTGCTCGGGCCGAACCCCGAGTTCGACATCTACGAGAAGTCCGCGCCCATCATGAGCAACGACACCACCCGTCCCCCGCACTACATCGGCCCGAACGGCCGCGTTGACGACTGTCTGGTCTCCAACGGCTGCGAGGTCTTCGGCACCGCCAAGCACTCCATCCTCTCCACCGACTGCGTGGTCGAGGAGCGCGCCATCGTCGAGGACTCCGTCCTGCTGCCCGGCGCCATCGTCAAGAGCGGCGCCCACGTGGTCCGCGCCATCCTGGGCGAGAACGCCGTCGTCGAGGAGGGCGTGAAGCTCGGAAGCGTCGACACCCAGAAGGACACCGCTGTCGTCGGAAACGACGTCGTTATCGGGAAGGGGGAATGAGCCGATGATCAACAACAAGGCCATCGGTTACATCACTGCCAACTACACCGCGCTCAAGCAGGAGACGCTCCTGCAGAGCCGTCCCATCGCCTCGGTCCCGGTCATGGGCCGCTACCGCCTGATCGACTTCCCGCTGTCCAACATGGCGAACGCGGGCATCAAGACCGTCGGCCTGGTCATGCCGGGCAACTACCGCTCCATCATCGACCATGTCGGCCACGGCAAGGACTGGGGTCTCGATCGCAAGCGCGGCGGCCTCTTCCCGCTGCCCGGCAACCCCTACGGCACCACCAAGGCCGGCATGCGCTTCCTGCTGCGCGACATCATCTCCAACAAGACGCTGTTCCAGCGCGCCAAGGAGCCCTATGTCGTGCTGATGGGCTCGAACATCATCTTCAACATGGACCTCAACGCCATCATCGACGCCCATGAGGCGAGCGGCGTGGGCATCACCATGGTCTACGTCAAGGCCGAGCGCGACCACGAGGACGCCTGCTCCCTCGTTATCGGCGACGCCGGCCGCGTCATCGAGGTCCGCGAGGGCTGCAAGTACGGTGACAACAAGTTCGTCGACTGCTTCATCATCAACCGCGACCTCCTGCTGCAGATCATCGATCGCTACGCCAGCGCCGACTACCTCGACATCTTCGAGGCCATCGCCGCCGACTTCGCGCGCATCGACGTGTGCAGCTACGAGTTCAAGGGCCTTGCGGTGGGCATGTTCGACGAGGTCACCTACTACCAGCGCAGCATGGAGATGCTCGACCCCGTCATCAACAAGCAGCTGTTCCGCAAGGATCGCCCGATCCTCACCAAGGCCCATGACGCCGCCCCGGCCAAGTACGCCGCCGGCTCCATCGCATGCAACTCCCGCATCTCCGCGGGCTGCGAGATCATGGGTACGGTCCGCAACTCCATCCTGTCGCGCGGCGTCGTCGTCGAGTCCGGCGCGAACGTCGTCAACAGCATCATCATGCAGGGCGTCATCATCAAGAGCGGCGCACGCGTGGAGAACGCCATCATCGACAAGAACAATGTCGTGCCGGCGAACACCGAGCTGCGCGGCACCCCTGATGCGATTCTGTCCGTCGGCAAGGCCCCCGTCGTGTAACGAACCCGTTGCCACGGTCACAAATTGACCCCTACGCCCCAACGTGACGGGGCAAAGCGGTATCATTGAATTCGCCGTCTGGCCGCTTGGTCGGGCGGCGATTTGCCAACGGACTATATGCTTACAGGAGATTCCCATGGCTAACCAAAAGCTTCATATCGTGTTCGCGTCTGCCGAGGCTGCGCCGTTCGTGAAGACCGGCGGACTCGGTGATGTCGCGGGCTCGCTGCCCGCAGCCCTCGCCGCTGCCGGCGCCGAGGTCATCGTCATGGTGCCCAAATACGCCACCATCGCTGACGAGTACAAAAACCAAATGGAGCACGTGACGCAGTTCTACGTGCCCCTCGGCTGGCGCAACGAGTACTGCGGCCTCGAGCGCCTGGTGTACGACGGCGTCACCTACATGTTCCTCGACAACGAGCACTACTTCAGCCGCAGCTACCCCTACGGGTTCTTCGACGACGGCGAGCGCTTCGCGTTTTTCTCCAAGGCCGTCTGCGAGAGCCTGCAGTACCTCCCCGACTTCCAGACCGACGTGCTGCACTGCAACGACTGGCACACCGCCCTGGCGCCCGTGTTCCTACGCGAGTTCTATATGGCGAGCCCGCTGTACCGTAACGTCAAGACGGTCTTCTCCATCCACAACATCGCGTTCCAGGGCCAGTTCACCGACATGCTGCTCGGCGACATCCTCGGCCTGTCGCACATCGAGCCCGCCGTACGCCAGCTGCGCTGCGACGCGCGCTCGATCAACTACATGCAGGGCGCGCTGAACTACTCCGACGCCATCACGACCGTCTCCCCCACCTATTCGTGGGAGATCCGCACCCCTGAGTTCGGCGAGGGCCTCGACGGCATCCTGCGCCGTCGCGAGAACGTCCTGTCCGGCATCCTGAACGGCCTGGACGTCAACCGCAACGACCCTGCGACCGACAACCGCATCCACGCCAACTACACCCGCGAGGACCGTTCCGGCAAGGCGGCCTGCAAGGCCGCGCTGCAGGAGGAGCTCGGCCTCGAGGTGCGAGACGACCGCCCGCTCATGGTCATGGTCACGCGCCTGACCCGCCAGAAGGGCATGGACCTCGTCACCTACTCGCTCGACCGCATCCTTTCCGGCGGCGTGCAGGTCGCCGTGCTCGGCACCGGCGATGCCGAGTACGAAGAGGCGCTGCGCTACTTCGAGCGCACGTATCCGGGCACGATGGCCGCGCGCATCGAGTTCGATCCGTTCCTGTCCCAGCGCATGTACTCCGGCGCCGACATGTTCCTCATGCCGTCGCTGTTCGAGCCCTGCGGCCTGTCCCAGATGATCGCCATGCGCTACGGCACCCTGCCGATCGTGCGCGAGACCGGCGGCCTCAAGGACACGGTCATCCCCTACAACATGTTCACCGGCGAGGGCACGGGCTTCACGTTCACGCACTTCAACGGCGACGAGATGGGCGATGCCGTCTTCCGCGCGGCCCGCACGTTCTGGGACGACAAGGACGCCTGGAACCACCTGGTCGACAACGCCATGTCCGCCGACTTCAGCTGGAAGCGCTCCGCCGAGCAGTACATGGACCTCTACTACGGCCTGCACCCCGAGATCGAGCGCTACGTCCCTTTTGTGGCTGAGCCCGAGCCGCAGGAGAGCGCCCCTGCGACCGAGCCCGTCGAGGACAAGCCCGAGGAGGCCCCTGCTGCCCCCGAGCCCGCAACGGAGACCGCCCCTGCCGCTCCGGTCGCTGAGACCGAGACGGCTGCAGAGGCTCCCGCAGCCGCCCCCGCAGCCGAGCCCGAGCCGAAGGCCGCCGAGCCCGCTGAGCCCGCAGAAGACGCCGCGCCCAAGGCCGCAGAAGAGGTGAAGCCCGCCGCCAAGAAACCGGCGGCCAAGAAGACGACGACCGCCAGGAAGACCGCGACCAAGGCGACGACCGCGAAGACCGCTGCCGCGAAGACGACGGTTTCCAAGACCGCGGCTTCCAAGACGACCAAGGCTGCCGCCGCCAAGACGGCCGACGAGGCGCCTGCTGCCGAGACCAAGACCACGACGGCGAAGAAGACCGCTGCCGCCAAGACCACGGCTAGCAAGACGACGGCGACCAAGACGACGGCCGCCAAGAAGACCACGTCTGCCAAGACTGCCGTCTCCACGAAGACCGACGAGGCGCCTGCGACCGAGGCGAAAACCACAACGACGGCGAAGAAGACGACCGCTGCCAAGACGACGAAGACCGCCTCGACCGCCGCGAAGACCACGGCGACGAAGGCCGCGGCCAAGACGACGGCCGCCAAGACCGCCAAGGCCGACGATGCCAAGGCCGATCAGCCCGCCTCCGCTGAGCCGGCGGCCGAGAAGCCCGCACCGAAGGCCAAGACGGTCTCTGCCGCCCGCAAGACCTCGCGCACGAAGCGCTAGGCTTTGCCCCATCGACCGCTTCTGAGGGGAGATCCGCACCGGGTCTCCCCTCTTTTTTGGATGCAAATCGGGGGACGTACCTGTTTCTTGCATACATGCAAGAAACAGGTACGTCCCCCGATTTGCATTCGTCGCGGGTTGGTATTGGCCCCCTCGGCCAAATTCGTAAAGAGAGCCGTTTCCTGACATGAGCTTGTCATCCATACGATAAACTTATTGCTTGGCGTTTTCGCCTGACGCTTATTCATCACCCCCGCGGGCATCTCCGCGCGGGTTGTTTCCAAGGATGTACCATATGAGACTTCGTCATAACAGTAGACTTCCGCAATTCCGCTCCCCCTTCGGAGCGGTGACCGCCGGCACCGAGGTTACGCTGGCGCTCGAAGTCTACAAGGAAGACGCTGCCGGCATCGAGTGCACCCTTCGCACATGGATCGACGGCGTGGGCGAGCAGCTCTACCCCATGACATCCGATGAGGGCGGCATGTACTCCGTGTCCGTGACCTGGGATGAGCCGAACATCGTCTGGTACAGCTTCATCGTCCGCACCCACGATGGCTTCGAGCAGCGCGTTGGCGCACCGGAGGGGCACGTCGGAGGCGAAGGCGTCACCTATTTCGACCGCTTCGACGTCCCGTCGTTCCAGATCACCGTCTACAAGCACCGCGCGACGCGTCCTTCCTGGTACGAGCGTGGCATCGTCTACCAGATCTTCCCGGACCGCTACGCGCGCGACGAGCACTGGAGGCGGCGTGCCCTGGAGCGCCTCGCCCATCCGCGCCGTGGCAGCGGGCAGCACATCGTCGAGGACTGGGACACGCCGCCCGCCTACGACCGCGACGACGCCGGCTTCATCACGAGCTGGGATTTCTACGGAGGCTCCCTGCGCGGCATCGAGGAGCACCTTCCGCACCTGGCGGAGATGGGCATCACCTCCATCTACCTCAACCCCATCTTCGAGGCGGCGAGCAACCACCGCTACGACACCGCCGACTACATGAAGATCGACCCGCTTCTGGGCACCGAAGAGGATTTCCGCCGCCTGTGCGTCACCGCGCGCCAGCTCGGCATCAGCATCATCCTCGACGGCGTGTTCAACCACACAGGCAGCGACTCGGTCTACTTCAACGCCTTCGGCAACTACCCCGAGCCCGGCGCCTGGTCGCGCGACCCCGAGTCCGAGTGGGCCGACGCCTTCCGCATCAACGACGACGGCTCGTATGACTGCTGGTGGGGCGTGGGCAACATGCCCGCGGTGAACCAGCAGTCCGAGGCGATCCGCCGCCTCATCCTGGGGCCCAACGGCGTCATCCGCTACTGGCTGCGCGCCGGCGCCCACGGCTGGCGCCTGGACGTCGCCGACGAGCTTTCCGACGAGTTCTTGGCCGACATCAAGGCTGCCGCCCTGCGCGAGAAGCCCGACGCGCTCGTGCTCGGCGAGGTCTGGGAGGACGCCTCGAACAAGATCGCCTACAGCAAGCTCCGCCGCTACCTTCTGGGCGACGAGCTCGACTCCGCCATGAACTACCCCTTCCGCGACCTGGTGCTCGGCCTGCTGACCGGCGAAGACGGCGGCTACACCGCGCGCGATGCCGCGGAGGCCATCGAGGCGCTGCGGGAGAACTACCCGCCCGAGGCGCTCGCCTGCTGCCTCAACCTGCTGGGAAGCCATGACCGGCCCCGCCTCATCTCGGTGCTCGGCGGCCTGCCGAACATCAACGAGGTGCCCGAGCGCGAGCGCGGCAGCTGGAGGCTGTCCGACGACAAGCTCGGCCTGGCCAAGGGGCGCTATTGGCTGGCGACGCTCATCCAGATGACGTTTCTGGGCGTCCCCTCCCTGTATTACGGCGACGAGGCGGGCGTGCAGGGCCTCACCGACCCGGGCAACCGCGCCACCTATCCGTGGGGCCACGAGGACCGCGATTTCTTCACCATGGTCCAGAACGCCTCCGCGCTGCGCCGCACCCTGCCGCTGTTCGTCACCGGGTCCATCGAGGCCAAGGCGCTCAACGACGACGTGCTCTCCTACACGCGCCGTTCCGAGAGCGGCGAGTGCGCCACCGTCATCGTGAACCGCAGCCTCGGCTCCATGCACACGGTGACCATCCCCTATGAGGGCGAGCGCGCCATCGACGTCATCAGCGGCGCCGACCTGACGAGAAACGAGCAGGGCGAAGCCGAGCTCAGCCTGTGGCCGCTCGGCAGCGCCGTCGTGTACTTCCACGACGAGCAGAGGCTCCAAAAACCGCTCGACCGCGGCTGGGGCGTGGTCTGCCACATCACCTCGGTCCCCGGTATGAAGCCGGGCGGGCGCGGCACCCTCGGCGCCCCCGCAAAGCGCTTCGTCGACCACCTGGTGGCCATGGGCGCCCGCTACTGGCAGGTGCTTCCCGTGAACCCCACCGATGCCTACGGCTCCCCGTATGCGGGCCCGTCGGCCTTCGCCGGCAACATGGACCTGCTTGAGGAGACGCCCGAGCAGCTCGAGGCCGCCTTCGAGGAGTTCCAGGCCGCAGGCGGCGACCAGACACCGGAATACAAGCAGTTCCTCTCCCGCAACGAGGTATGGCTCGACCCGTACTGCGCCTTCATGGCCATCAAGGACGCCTCGCGCGGTGCCAGCCGCCATCGCTGGCCGCGCGCCTACCGCAGCTACGACGTCCGTATCCTCGACGACGCGCGCTTCATCGATCGCGGCGCCTTCCATGCGTTCGTCCAGTTCCGCTTCGAGACCGAGTGGAACGAGCTGCGCGCCTACGCCAACGCGCACGGCATCGAGATCATCGGCGACATCCCCATGTACGTCTCGGACGACTCCGCCGACGCATGGAGCGAGCCGGACATGTTCACGCTCGGATACAACGGCAAGCCGACGGAAATCGCGGGCACCCCGCCCGATCGGTTCTCGGAGACCGGCCAGGTGTGGGGCAATCCCACCTACCGCTGGAAGACCATGCGCGAAGACGGCTATACCTGGTGGATCGAGCGCCTCCGCCGCTCGTTTGCGCTCTACGACCGCGTCCGCCTCGACCACTTCCTGGGCTTCCAGGCCTACTTCAGCATCCCCGCGGGCAAAGACGGCAGCGCCGGCCGCTGGCTTGCCGGCCCCGGCATCGACCTGTTCCGCCGCGCCGAGCAGGAGTTCGGCCCGCTGCCCCTGATCGCCGAGGACCTGGGCTACCTCACCCCCGCCGTCCGTGCGCTCACCGCCTCCTGCGGGTTCCCGGGCATGGACGTCCTTGAGTTCGAGGACTACGATGTCCGCGAGGGCGTGAAGCCCGCGCGCGAGAAGATCGTCTACACCTCGACCCACGACACCTCGACGCTCGTTGGCTGGACCAGCGCCCGCTGGGCCGCCGAGGCGGACGAGGAGGAGCAGCAGGAGCTCGCATGCAGCATCATGCGCAGCGCGTTCGAGAGCGAATCCGATCTCGTGATGATGCCGCTGCAGGACGTCTTGCTGCTTGGCGACGATGCGCGCATGAACGTTCCCGGAACGACCGAGAACAACTGGAGCTGGCAGGCCGATGAAGACGGCATCGTCGGGGCCATCGAGCGCATTCGCGCGCTCGCCGACGAGACGGGCCGTTCTAATTCGGTGGAAGGTGCCTGATTCGCGAGCGCGAAACGTTGCAATCCGCCCGCATTTGGGTAGAGTAAACAAGGTTCACAGCACTCCCCGCCGTCCTTTGGGCGGCGGGGCTTTCATGAAACGACGAGGGGAAGTTATGGCACGTTACGATTACCGCTGCACGGGCTGCGGCTCCGTATTCGAAGTCGAGCACGGCATGACCGAGCATCCCGCTATCACCTGCCCGGACTGCGGCAAGCCGGCCGAGAAGGTCTTCAGCGCAAGCGGCATCGAGTTCAAGGGCTCGGGTTTCTACAACACCGATCAGCGCGGAGGCTCATCGAGCACGCCGGCGACCTCCGGCAGCAGCGCATCCACCGAGAGCTGTGGCTGCGACAACTGCCCGCACAAGGAGAAATAAGAGCCAAAAGCATCCGCGTAACACCGGTATTTTAGGGACAGTCCCCTGAATTTCACTGCAGTGAAATTCAGGGGACTGTCCCTAAAAAACGCTAGGTGCGGACGAGGCGCGCGCAGAAGTGCCCATCGTAGGCCCGGAGCGCCGGAACGCTCTGGAAGAGACCGCGCTCGGATTCCCATCGCCTGATGAGGGCCGCCGCGCCCTGAAAACCTTCTTCATGGAAGATCGCGGCATCGGATACGGGCCTCACGCAAAACCGGCTTCCCTCGGGACCCGCGAGAAACGCATCGATTACCGCGTCGTTTTCCGCCTCAAGCACCGAACAGGTGGCGTAGATGAGCTCGCCGTCGGACTGTACGCGGCCGGAGGCCTGGCGAAGGAGCTCGAGCTGCAGCTCGGGGAGATCCCGCAGGGCCTCCCGTGCGCTCAGCCTCCAGGGAATCTCGGGATGGCGGCGCATGGTCCCCGTGCCCGAGCAGGGCGCATCCACGAATACCGTGTCGAACAGGACGCGTTCGGATGCCCTGCCGTCGATTGCCGCAAGAACCCCATCGAGATCGCGGGCGTCTCCCGCGACCGTCTCTATCCGCTCCATGGCGGCGAGTTCAAGCCGCTCGCGATTCAGCGTGCACTTGCGCTCGTGCAAGTCGAGCGCGATGTGATCGCGCGCATATCCGGCGCGCGCCGCCTGTGCGGCCATCATGAAGGTCTTGGTTCCTCGCCCGGCGCCGATCTCAAGGCAGGTTCCGGGCCTCGTGGCCGCCGTCGCCACCAGCTGCGCGTTCAGGTCCGACACGACCGCATCGGCGGCATCCAGAATGCCGGATGCCACAAGGCGGGGGCCGTCGACGCCGGCAAGCGCGCCGGGAAGACCGCACGGGTCGCCGCCGATCGCGGGCGTCGTGCGCACGCGCGGGTTCATCTGCACGGCAAGGGGCGCGGCCATAAGCTGCGCATGCGCGAGCTGCGAGGCGCCCTCGGCACCGAGCGACCGGACAAGGGCCTCGCCCAGCCACAGCGGCAGCCCCGCGCGGCGCGCCATCGAAACCAGGGGACGGCGATCCGCATCCACCCCGTCTGCCGCCAGATATCCGGCCGCCGCATCGGCCACGCGCCGAAGCACCGCGTTCGCCAAGCCCGCGGCGCTTTTCGCCTGCGAGCGCACGAGCTCGACACCCTGGCTGACCGCGACCTCGGCAGCGGTTCCGAGATAGACGAGCTCGAACGCCGCTATGCGCAACGCCGTGCGGACGCGCGCGGAAACCTTCTGGGGCCGTGCGAGGTATGCGTCCAGAAGCTCATCGAGCGCACCGGTCGTCGCGGTGACGCCAAGCGCGAGCCGCATGGCGAATCCGCGATCGCGTACATCGAGTTTGCGCGCACGGGGCATGCCGTCGAGCACCTCGCGCACATAGGCGCCGGCGCGCTCGGATTCGACAAGCGCGGCGAGCGCGACTGATCGGGCGGGAGCGAGCCTGCTCACGAGAGCGTCTCCCACGCGCCCTGCTTGCCCTGCAGTCCCGCGGCCCACGCCTGGGCGTCCATCGCGCGCTTGCCGTCGGGCTTGACCGACAGGATCTCCAGGGCTCCGTCGGAGCAGCCGATAAAGACGCGCTTCGACGCGACGGCGAAGGATCCCTCCTCGACGCGGGGCGCATCGGGACGTGCGTCGGCGGCCATCAGCACGCGGACGGGCTTGCCGGCGACGACGCACCGCGCAGGCGCCGCATCGGATGAGGCGAGCACGCGCCGCAGATTATCCGTCACCGAGTCGGCGGCATCCAGGCGCATCTCGCTCTTCTCGATCTTCGCGGCATGCGTGACCAGGGATTCGTCCTGCTCGGTCCACACGGCGGTGCCGTCGGCCAGGGCGGGCAGCGTGTCCACCAGAAGATCTCCTCCGAGCTCGGCAAGCTCGGCGGTCAGCTCGTCGGCCGTCTTGCCGGCCACCGTGCACGACGCCTGCGCGCAGAAGGCGCCCGTGTCGACGCCGTGGCCGATGCGCATGATGGAGACGCCGGTCTCATCGTCGCCCGCGAGGATGCAGCGCTGGATGGGCGCGGCTCCGCGCCAGCGGGGCAGCAGCGACGCGTGCACGTTCACGCAGCCCAGCGGCGCCATCGTCAGGACCTCGTCGGGCAGGATGCAGCCGTAGGCGGCGACGCAGAACACGTCAGCGTTCGCCCCGCGCAGGGCATCGAGCACTTCATCGGTCATGCGCTTCGCCTCGAGCACCGGCAAACCGAGCTCGAGCGCGCAGGACTTGACCGGTGACGGCTCGAGCCGCTTGCCCCGGCTGCGCACCGCGTCGGGGCGCGTCAGCACCAGCGCCACCTCATGGGCTGCAGCGAGTTTTTTCAAAGCCGGCACCGCAAACGACGGTGTTCCCATAAAGACGACGCGCATGCGCTCTCCCTTCGTCATCACTCAAACCTCGACCGGACGCGGTGCCTGCCTACTCCGTCTGACCGGGCTTGGCCCCGCGGGCAAGCGCCTCCTGATAGTCGCGCATCGCGCTCATGCGGTCGGAGGGGGCAAGGCGCTCGAACATCGTCACGCCGTGCAGGTGGTCGATCTCGTGCTGCAGGCAGACGCACATCAGGTCACCCGACGCCTCGTAGCGCAGCAGGTCGCCGTTCAGGTCGTAGGCCTCGACCACGATGCGGTCGGGACGCTTGATCTCGACGTTGATGCCGGGGATGGACAGGCAGCCCTCCTTGGACGGCACCAGGGTGTCGGACTGCTCGACGATGCGCGGGTTAATCAGGACATACGGGTCGTAATCCTTTTCGGAGGTGTACTCCGTGTCGATGACGACGAGCTGGATGAGCTCGCCCACCTGCGGCGCGGCCAGGCCGCATCCGCCGTTGTCGAACATCTGCCGCTTCATCTGCTCGGCGAGGCGCTCGATGTTCGCATCGATTTCCTCGATCTCAGCGCATTCCTGACGAAGACGCGGATCGGGAGACACGACGATGCCGTTGATATCCATGGTTCAAAAACCCTTCTCGTTGCCATGATGTTCTCTTAAACCGTGCTCTATCTTACCCGTTGACGGCGCCCATTCTCATGAAAGCGCACATCTTATCCGCCTGAACGGAGGCGCGCATGGGCCGTCCGCATATGCGCGCGCCGCCGGGCGCGAACGCATGGCAGGCGGCTACATCATGTCGTACGCGTCGACATCGACGCTGACGTTGATGCCCGGCTTGGCGCCCACCTCGGATAGCGCGGAGGAGATCGCCGACGAGACGTCGAGGCCCACCGGCGACTTGATGATGAAATGGAAGCGGAAGTTGTCCTTCGCGCGCTCGATCACGCAGCTCGTGGGGCCCATGAGAAGCGGTGACATCCCAGATGACGGCATCTGGGGCAGCATCTCGAGATTGCGCGCCGTGATGCGCGCGAGCTCGGACACATACGAGCGGGCGGCCGCCTCGTTGCGACCCCAGACCAGCACGTTCGTCAGCCTGACGTAGGGCGGGTAGAGCGCCTCGCGCCGCTGCCGGGAGTCGTGCTCCACGAACAGCGCGCGGTCGTGCTTCGCCACCGCCTGGATGACAGGGTCGTTCGGCAGATAGGTCTGGATGATCACGCGCCCGGGGTTGTCGCCGCGCCCGGCGCGACCCGCGACCTGCTCGAGCAAATCGTAGGCACGTTCCTGGGCCCGGAAGTCCGGCATCTTGAGCGCGTAGTCGGCGATCACCACCCCCACGAGCGTGACCTCCGGAAAGTCCAGACCCTTGGCGATCATCTGCGTGCCGAGCAGCACCGCGCACTCCGCGGCGTCGAACTCCTCGAGCAGCTGCTTGTGCGCGTCTTTGCCCCGCGTGGAGTCCGCATCCATGCGGATGACCTTGACGTCGTCGGGCAACAGCGCCACCAGGGCGTCCTCGACCTGCTGGGTCCCCATGCCCATCTTGGCGAGATAGCGGCTGCCGCACTTGGGGCACGCGCTCCCGGCGGCGGGATACGGACGCACGTGGTAGACCGAGCCGCAGGTATGGCATTCAAGCGTATGGGTCCGCTCATGGTAGGTGAGCGCGGTCGAGCAGTGTTTGCACGTGGGCACGCACCCGCAGTCGCGGCACATCAGAAACGGGGCGAAGCCGCGCCGGTTGTGCAGCAGCACGGCCTTCTCGCGGCGTTCGGCGACGTCGAGCAGGGCCTCGCGCAGAGGGCGCGAGAACACGGAGCGCCCGCCGCCCGAAAACTCGCGGCGCAGGTCGGCGACGATGATATCGGGCAGCCTGGCGCTGCCGGGCCTCTCGGGCATCTCGACGCGCGTCCAGCGCTGACCGAGATGGGAACCCTGCCGGCAGCGGGCAAGAGCCTCGGCGGAAGGAGTCGCCGAGCCGAGCACGAGCGGAAACCCCCCGAGGCGCGCCATCTGGGCGGCGACCTCGCGCGCATGGTACCGCGGGCTCGAGCCCTGCTTGTAGGACTGTTCGTGCTCCTCGTCGATCACGATGAGGCCGAGATCGCGAAGCGGGCAGAACAGCGCGGAGCGGGCGCCGACGACCACGCGCGCGACCCCGGATCGCACCATATCCCACTGGTCGAGGCGCTCGCCTGCGGACAGGCGGGAATGGAAGACGGCGACCGCCTGTCCGAAACGCGAGCGGAAGCGGCCGACGGTCTGCGCGGTCAGCGAAATCTCGGGTACGAGCACGCACGCGGTGCGGCCCCGGAAAAGCACGCGCTCGATCGCAGACAGGTAGACCTCGGTCTTGCCCGAACCCGTGACGCCGTCGATCAGTACCACGTCGCCGCAGCCGCCCTGAGCGGCCGCGTCGATCGCGGAAAGCGCGGCCTGCTGGCCCTTCGTGAGCTGCCGGGGCGCCGTACCCTTGGCGGAGGAAAGGGTCGTCGCGTCGTCGATGCCGCGCCACGCCCGCCGCTCGTCGACACGGACCACGCCCTTCTTGGCAAGCGACCGGATGGCGGCCGACAGGTCGGTGTAGAGCAGGTTGAGCTCGCGCGTGGTGACCGGTCCGCACGCGAGGGCCTCCATGAGCTGGCGCTGGCGCGTGGCGGTCTTCGGCGGCACGTAATCTTGCCCTTCGGGCGTCAACGACACGACGCGCTCGTGCGCCTCGGGCACCGCGGGGCGCTCGAGGGCATACGACCCGTCATCCCGCCTGCGCAGGCGCGGCGTTCCCCCGGGCGGGAGGAACAGCCTGAGGCATTCGGACAGCGGCGCCACGTATTCGCGGCTCATCCAAAACGAGATCTCCGCAAACAGGTCGGAGCAGGCGGGGCCCGCGAGCACGGCGGAAATCGGCTTGATCTTGCGCGGATCGAGCCCGCGCCGAGCACGGCCTGCGCGCGAAGGGTCCTCGGATGCGCGACGGGAAAGCGCGTCCGGCGTGACGGCGAGGGCGAGCACGTAGCCGAGAGCCGGCCGATGGTTGAAATCGACGAGCACCGTGCACCCAGGCACCGCGTCGTCGACGAGGTCTGACGGCACCGCATAGGTGAAGGGATCCGACAGGGCGCGCGAGGGGATGTCGAGAGCAACCAGCACATATGCCGCGGCGTTCATGCGGCCAGACCCCGCCGCGTCCCCGCGCGACGCAGCGCCCGGCCCCGCGTCGAGAGACGGTTCGGGGCCGGGCGTATTCGGTTCAGACAACAGCGAGAGCTGCTCCGCCATGGCGAAGGCCCGAGGCTACAGTCCGCAGGCGGCGCGCAGCTCGTCCACGCGGTCGCAGCGCTCCCAGGTGAAATCGGGGTCCTCGCGACCGAAATGGCCGTAGGCGGCGGTCTTCTCGAAGATGGGACGGCGCAGGTCGAGATCGCGGATGATCGCTCCGGGACGCAGGTCGAAGGTCGTGCGAACGGCCCGCTCGATGCTCTCGACCGCGACATGCTCGGTGCCGAAGGTGTCGATCATGAGGGACAGCGGGTGGGCGACGCCGATCGCGTAGGCGAGCTCGACCTCGCAGCGGTCGGCGAGGCCCGCGGCGACCACGTTCTTAGCGACCCAGCGCGCGGCATAGGCGGCCGAGCGGTCGACCTTGGTGCAGTCCTTGCCCGAGAAGGCGCCGCCGCCGTGACGACCCATGCCGCCGTAGGTGTCAACGATGATCTTGCGACCGGTGAGGCCGGTATCGCCCATAGGACCGCCTACCACGAAGCGGCCGGTGGGATTCACGTAGATGGTCGCATCGTTCCAGGCGATGCCCTCCCTGTCCATGACCGGGGCGATGACGTGCTCGATGAGGTCGGCCTTGATGGACTCCATCGACTCGACCTCAGGCGCGTGCTGCGTCGAGATGACGATGGTCTCGACGGCGACCGGCTTGCCGTCCTCATAGCGGACGGTCACCTGGGTCTTGCCGTCAGGGCGCAGGTACGGCAGCGTGCCGTCGTGGCGGACGGCGGCCAGGCGCTCGGCCAGGCGGCTCGCGAGATAGTGCGGCATGGGCATGAGCGTCGAGGTCTCCCTCGATGCGTAGCCGAACATCATGCCCTGGTCTCCCGCGCCGATCAGGTCGAGCGGGTCCGCGGCGCCGTGCTGGGCGTTGAACGACTGGTCGACGCCCTGGGCGATATCGGGGCTCTGCTCGTGGATCATGTTGATGACGCCGCAGGTCTCGGAGTCGAATCCGAACTTGGCGCGCGTGTAGCCGATGCGCTCGATGACGCGGCGGGCGATCTTCTGGACATCGACGTACGCCTGGCAGCGGATCTCGCCGCTCACGACGACCGTTCCGGTCGTCACCAGGGTCTCGCATGCGCAGCGCACGTGCTCGAGCTTGGCCGGAACCCCCTTGTGGTCCACGTATCCCTGGCTTTCGAGCTTTGCCTCCTTGGCGAGGATGGCGTCGAGAACCGCGTCGGAGATCTGGTCGGCGATCTTATCGGGATGTCCCTCCGTGACGGACTCGGAGGTGAACACGAAGCTGCGCGGTTCCTGGTTGGAACGAATCTGATCTGGCATGGCGCCCCTTTCATCGGCCCATCCGGCGACCGTTACCATTCCGCCGGATTCAAACGTCACGCCATTGTATACCCCGCCGCCAGACTCGACCCGCCACCATAAAATGCATACGCGGTTGGAACGTTTTGGACCGGGGCCGATTTCCCCGTTCCGGCTGGCTACGCCGGCACGGGGAAATCGACCCCGTCCCATGCTGTATCAGGAAAGCAATTGGACAGCGTTTCCTGAGGGGAAATGTTGGCCAACGACGCCGTCCTCCCTTCCGTTGCACCAGAGGACCCCGGATGCCGCCCTCCCAAACGAAAGTGGCTAGAAATTTCTGTTTTGCTGTAAGCTGGCCGCGGCGGAGATGTCCGGATAAGCCGTCTTGACGGTATTGGCCGGTCATGAAGTCGGTTTCCGAACCCTCAAGCCCTCGAAACGGACGCCTTCAGGGAGAAATCGGTGCCGGCGGCGGGCTTCCAACCCATCCGCTCCGATCCGGTAACAGCAAAACAGAAATTTCTAGCCACTTTCCCCGAGAGGGCAACATCGGCGGGAGCCGATAACACAAAACGGCCCGTTATGTGTCATCTCGGAGCCTCTGCGCTTCTCGAACGACGCGGCGGCGCGTTCGCGCGGGCGCGCCGCCGCGTGCAGCGATGGATGAATCAGCGGTTTCCTAGGCGATCTCGATGAAGGCGACGCTTTCCGGCGCCATGGTCAGCGTGGCGTCCTCAAGGCGAGCAGGGTCGCCGTGGGCGTAGAGAAGACGCTGGAACTCGTATGGGCACGGGCAGCTCACGGGACGCATCGCGGGGTTCAAGGCGACGAGCACGCGCTGCTCCCCCTCCCCTCGCACGTACACGAGCGGATATGCGTCCGGCTCGCAATAGACGAACTCGATGGGCGAGCAGGCGCCCAAGGCCGGCGTCGCCAGGCGAAGCTCGATCAGGCGATGGACTTCGCTCCAAAGCGACGTGTCGTCGGCCATCTGGGCCGCCGCCGTGGGCGCATCGGCCTCCCGATCCTGGCGGACGTACAGCCTGTCCGCCGGAGCCGACGAGAACCCGAAGTTCGCGCCGGCGTCCCACTGCATGGGCGAACGGGCGCCGGTGCGCTCGTAGCCGCCCTCGACCGAGGTCACGTCGAGCTGGCGCATCCCGATCTCGTCGCCGTAGTACACAAACGGCGCGCCCGGCATCGACAGCATGAAGGCGAAGTAGATCTTCATCTCCTCGGGGTCGAGATAGCGGCGGAGCCGCTGCATGTCATGGTTGCCCGACGGAATGCACATGAGGCCCCGCCCGGAGGTGCGCTCCATGTTGTCGCGATAGGTAGCCACGAACCGGAAGGCGTCGCCTTTCCCCTCGCGCGAGAAGAACGGATGCTCGCAGCGCATGAGATCCATGTAGTGCGACGTGCCGAACTGGAGCAGGAAGTCCATGTGGAAGCCCGCGCGCAGCGTCTTGTCGGGCTCGCCCCATTCGGAGACCAGGACCGCGTCGGGATAGCGTGCGTCCAGAAAGGCCCGCATATCCTGCCACAGCTTGATGGTCTCCTCCTGGCCCGGATCGTTTTTGACCAGCGATCCGGCCATGTCGACGCGGAACCCGTCGCAGCCGCGATCGAGCCAAAACGCCATGGCGTCCTTCATGGCCTGGCGGGTCGCCAGCGCCTCGGGAGAGTCGACGGCGCTCTGCCAGGCCTCGGTGACCTGGGCGAACCCGTAGTTCAGCGCCGGCTGGAACGCGAAGAAGTTCACGGCGACCGCGCCGTTGCGCTCGGCGATGCCGCGCAGGGCGCCGTTCACGCCCGGCACGTTCGACACGGGCGTCCACACGTCGTCGGTCCACACGTATCGACCGGTGAACTCGTTGTGATCGGCGCGCTGGGACGCCTTGAACCACGGGTGCTCGATGGACGTGTGCCCCGGCACGAGATCCAGCAGGACGTGCATGCCGCGCGCATGGGCCTCGTCGAACAGGCGCACGAGGTCCTCGTTCGTGCCGTAGCGCGGAGCCACCGTAAAGTAGTCGGCCACGTCGTAGCCGGCGTCCCCGAACGGGGAGTCGAAGCACGGGTTCAGCCACAAGGCGTTGCACCCGAGCCGCTTGATGTAGTCGAGCTTTGCGATGATACCCGGGATGTCGCCGATGCCGTCGGCGTTCGTATCGTTGAAGCTCTGCGGATAGATCTCGTAGAACACGCTGGTGTCGAGCCAGTTTGCCATAAGCCTGCCCCCTTATCCGACCGCGAGCCGCGCGCTCGCAGGTATCTCAAGTATAGCGCATACGGCATCTTGTCCGGACATGTTGAGGTAAGCGTTTCGATAGGAGCGACGGGGAGGTGCCGACATGACGACCGATGCCGAACTGCCCCCCGGGAGCGCTTTTCGCGCGCTACGTGGCGCCGCCCGAATCGACGGTACGCATAGGGCACGCCGCCTCGCCGAGAGTACGGCATGGGCACGTTTTTCACCCGGAAGCGTGACTATACCGTTCCGTCGACGAGCCGGCGTGCCCAGAGCGTACCGTCGATCGCCCGCCAGCGCCGATCCACGCGGGCGCTACGAGGCGAAGACGCGCTCGGGACGCACCTGCCGGCGAAGCGCCAGGGATGCGCAGCTGGCAAGTGCGGCGAGGGCCAGCAGCACAACCAGGCAGAGGACCGCCTGCGCGACGCCGCGCACCGACCCGGCAAGAACGCTGCGCAGCGCCTGCGACAGCAGCGGCAGCGGCAAGATGTCTCCCAGAACGGAAAAGACGCCCGTAGACAGCGATGCCGGAAGGATCCCTCCCGCACAGACCGCCTGAACGACGAGCAAGGCGGCGGAT
Source organism: Collinsella sp. An271 (assembly GCF_002159695.1). Classification (NCBI taxonomy): domain Bacteria; kingdom Bacillati; phylum Actinomycetota; class Coriobacteriia; order Coriobacteriales; family Coriobacteriaceae; genus Collinsella; species Collinsella sp. An271. The sequence continues at coordinate 274,657 of NZ_NFJE01000001.1, forward strand.
ACCGGAACGAACCAGCGGCCGCACACCAGCCGCAGCGCCTGCGCGAGCCCGGCGAAGGCCAGGGCGCCCAGCGCCAGCAGGCCGACGAGCCCGGCAGGATTCGACGCCTCGACGCCGGTGACGGCCAGGGCGCCGAAGACGAGCAGCGCCTGGAGAAGGGAGGCCCCCGCGTAGCCCGCACCGCACGCAAGCACGCCGAGGACCGGCCTGCCCGAGGCGGCCGCGCGCACGTCGCTCGCCGGCAGCAGGCAGCCGATGATGATCGAACCGATCCACAGTGCCGCTGCGGCGAGCGCGGGGGCGACCGCCGCCTCGGACGTAACGGGGGCGACGCGGCTCGACGTGAACGAAACGGGGCTCGACGCCACCTCGGCGCGATCCGCCCGCTCCGCGGCGATGCTCCCAAGCGACTCCCCCGCCGCCGCCATGCTGTCCGTGATCTGCCCTGATGCATCCTTCAGCTGGACGGCGCCGTCTCCGAGCTGGCTCGTCGCCGTCGCCATGGCGGATATGCCCTGGCCGAGACCGTCGGTCCCCGCGGCGACTCCCTCGAGCGCGCTCGCGAGCGCCGTGTTGCCGGCGGCGAGCTGCCCCGTCGCCTCGGCAAGCGGCGCCATGGCCTCCCCGAACGCCTGCGCCCCGGTCGCGATACCGGTCACGCCGGCTCCCAAGGCGCCGTCGGAGGACAGCTGGCCCGCTATCGCCGAGATGCCCTGGCCGAGCGACGTCGTCGTCTCCGCAAGGCCGGGGACATGCTCGCCCGAACCGGGAACGTCGGTGCCGGCGAGCGCCGCCTGCGCGGCGCCCATGCTCATGGCGATATCCGATGCCGCGGAGGCTGCCTGGCCCGTCGCCTCGCCCAAGCCCTGGACGGGCTCCGCAACCGCGCCCGCCGTCTGCTCGAGGGCCTGCGACGCCTCATCGAGCGCGGGCTGCGCCTGTGCGACGGCGTCCAGCCCCTCAGATGCGCGGTCGCCCGATTGCGCGAGCTCACCGGCGGAGCTCGCAGCGGCATCCAGCCGCTCCCTCAGCTCCGCGCGGGCGGACGAGAGCTGCTGGAGCTCGTCGTCGAGGGCGGCGAGCTGGGCGGCCCGCTCCTCGGCGGAAAGCTCGCCGTCGGCCGCAAGGGCGTAAAGCTGCTGGGTGATCTCATCGGAGCGCGCGGCGAGCGCGGAGAGCTGCTGAGCAATGCCGGGCGTGGTGGCGTCCTCGGAGGACAGCGTGCCGGACAGCGCATGCGCGCCCTGCGCAAGCGAACCGACCTCCTCGACGGCGGACGTCGCGGCGGAGGCGGCGGACGCGACCGCGTCTGCCGCGCCATCGAGCGACGTCGTCGCACCGGAGAGCGCCTGGGTCAGCGCCAGGCCCTCGGTGGCGATCTGCTTTCCGGCCAGGCCGAGCTCGGATACCGAGTCCATGCCCGAGCCCAGCGTATCGGAGAGGGAGGAGAGGGCGGAGCCGACCTGCTCCACGCCCGAACCCATGGTCTGGGTCGTCTCGGAGATCGTGTCGAGGCCCGACACGAGCGCCTCGGCGCCCTGAGCCAGCGGGGCTGCCGCCTGGTCGCTGATCGCGGTAAGGCCCTGGCCCAAGGCCGCGGCGCCCGACCCCGCGGCTGCGACGCCGTCGGCAATCTGCCCCAGACCGCTGCCGAGCTGGTCTGCACCGGATGCCGTCTGCTCAAGCCCCGACGCGATGGCGTCGGCCCCCTGCTCAAGCGCGTCGTAGCCCGCGTCGAGCATGACGGATCCGTCCGAGGTGAGCGTCAGGCGGGATGCCTGGCTCTGGACGTCGTTGAGAACCGAGAGCAGGTAGTCCTCCCCCAGATCGGAGCGCAGGCGGGCCTGGACCTGCTGGAGCGCCGCAGAGCCCGCGCGCGTCGCCAAGACGTTCTCGCTTCCCGTCGACACGATCTCGACGGTCGCCTTGGTCGGGCTCGAGCCCGAAAGGCTCGCCACGCACTCGGAGTAATCTTCGGGGATCTTGAGCGCGAGCGCATAGGTTCCGTCGGCAAGGCCGTCATCGGCGGCCTGCTCGTCGACGACGCTCCAGGCGAGCGTCGAGGTGTCCTCGAGCTGGTCGACCAGATCCTCGCCGGCGCGCACCATGGCCCCGTCCTCGTTTCGGGCCCCTTCGTCGAGATTCACGACCGCCACCGGCACGCGCTCGGAGTCGCCGAGCGCAGGCGCCAGGGCACAGACGAGCACCGCGGCCGCAAGCGCCGGCGCGATAAGCGCCGCGACCAGCGCGGCGGCGCGATGCGAGCGCAGCTGCGCCCGGGCGGCGGAGACAAACGAATCGATCAGATGGCTCACCGGGCATCTCCCTCTTTCTCGGCCTGAGCCCCTTCAAGCAACGAGGCGGCGCGCTCCAGCCCCTCTTTCGAGGCGATGTCGAGCGCGCAGCGGGAATCGGCGGACAGCGCGGCGCGGAGCTCCTGCGTGGCGACCACGACGCACACGCCGCGATCGCCCGCAACCGACCGAACGCCGTCGACGACCGCGCAGGCGTCGTCGGCCGAGAGCCCCTCCACGAACGCGTCGCCCAGGTCCATCGCGGCCACCTTCACGCCGCCGGCGCACGCAAGGGCGGCAGACAGGCGCGCCCGATACAGCGGGGACAGCTGGGACACCCGCTGGTCGGTGTGCGTGGCGAGATGGTGCATGGCGAGATACTCCAAAGGGGACTCCGAGATGCCGCGCGCCCGCTCGGCGCGCAGCCGCAGCTCGCGCACCACGGCCTCCTCGACCGTCAGCTCCCGATCGATGTCGAACAGGCCACTGAACACGCCGACGCCCGCATACCCGCGCGGCAGGCGCGACCCGCGGGAGATGCGATAACGCGCCCCCGACGAACGGGCGAGCTCGATGCCGCCGACCGACAGGGACCCGGTCGTGGGCATCACGAAGCCGGCGCAGGCCAAGGCGAGATCGCGCGCAGGCGCCCTGTCGCTTGACAGAAGGGCAACGACCTCCCCTTCCCTGCCGACAAACGAGGCGAATTCGAACGAGTGGTAGCCGCGCGCGCCGTAGGTCGCGTCGCGCGCGACGATCACGGGCCCGCCGGGCTCGGCAGCGGGCTCAGTGGGCGCGCCCGGCGCGACGAGCCCGGAATCCTGAGAAGCGCTCAATGGCGAAGCTGGAAGCACGCGTCCTCCTATGAATCTGTTCTGCAAGCGTCCACCGGGACGCAACGATGTTTATTTTCACTTCTATACCCGCAAACGAACGCGGCAACCGTAAACCTTGCTCCCGCTTGCCATATAATGCAGCACGTTACCGAGAATCCCTACCACAAGGAGCACATCCATGAGCTCAAACGTCCGCGTGCGCTTCGCGCCCTCGCCCACCGGCAAGCTGCATATCGGCGGCGCCCGCACGGCAATCTACAACTGGGCGTTCGCGCGCGCCAACGGGGGCACGTTCATCCTCCGCATCGACGACACCGATCCCACCCGCTCCACCGCGGAGAACACGCAGGTCATCCTGCGCGCCATGCGCTGGCTCGGGCTCGATTGGGACGAGGGCCCCGAGGTCGGCGGCGACTTCGGGCCGTACGCCCAGACCGAGCGCCTCGACCTGTACCGCGAGGCGGCAGAGCGTCTGCTCGCCGAGGGCAAGGCGTACCCCTGTTTCTGCACGCCCGAGCAGCTCGAAGCCGATCGCAAGGCCGCCCAGGAGCGCAAGGACCCCTTCCAGGGCTACCAGCGCCGCTGCCGCAACATCCCCGCCAACGAGGCCCGCGCGCGCATGGAGGCGGGCGAGCCCTACACGCTGCGCATCAAGGTTCCCGAGGACCGCGGCGACGTCGTCATCAACGACGCCGTCCACGGAAAGGTCGTCTTCGACGCCAAGGAGCTGGATGACTTCGTGATCTTCCGCTCCGACGGAACGCCGACCTACAACTTCGCCACCGTCGTCGACGACGCGCTCATGGGCATCACCCATGTCATCCGCGGCGACGACCACCTCTCCAACACCCCGCGCCAGGTGATGGTCTACGAGGCGCTCGGCGCCCCCGTGCCCACGTTCGCCCACATCTCCATGATTCTGGGCGCCGACGGCAAGAAGCTCTCCAAGCGCCACGGCGCGACGTCGGTCGAGGAGTACCGCGACGCCGGCTACCTGTCCGACGCGTTCGTCAACTATCTCGCCCTGCTCGGCTGGTCGCTCGATGGCGAGACCACCGTCATCCCGCGCGACGTGCTCGCCCGCGAGTTCTCGCTCGAGCGTATCTCCAAGAACCCCGCGACGTTCGACCCCAAGAAGCTCGATTGGATGAACGCCGAGTACATCAACGCCATGGACGACGCCTCGTTCATCGACCAGATCCTGCTGCCCCAGCTTGAGGCCGCCGGCAAGCCCGCCTCGCGCGCCGCGCACCCCGATGCCTGGTGGAACCTGCTGGCCGGCATCGTTCGCCCGCGCACCAAGATGCCCGCGGACTCCGTCGAGGTGTCCGCGCCGGTCTTTGCGACCGCCAAGACCCTCGTCTACGACGAGAAGTCGGTCAACAAGGGCCTCGCCAAGGAGGGCATGGGCCGCATCCTCGACGCGGCGCGCGTCGCCCTCGGCACGCTTGCCGCAGACGATTGGACCGCGGAGAACATCGATGCCGCGCTCGAGCCGCTGCCCGAGGCGCTCGACCTCAAGAAGCGCATCGTGTTCCAGGCCGTCCGCGTCGCCGAGTGCGGCAACATGGTGAGCCCGCCGCTCGGCGAGACCATGCAGCTCATCGGCCGCGACGACTGCATGGCGCGCATCGACCGCGCAAAGGGCATGGCGCTATAAGTTGCGCCGCCGAGCCGCCGGCCCGGAGTTTTAGGGACAGTCCCTTTTGGTTCATGAGGGTGCGCTTGCGCCCTCATGAACCAAAAGGGACTGTCCCTAAAACTCCGGGCCGGCGCTACGACTCGGTACCCGACGACGTCGACACGACGTCGCCCTGCCGTATCGCGACGCACGTCTCGATGGCGATCGTCAGCGCCTCCACCATCATGTCGACGGGCATGCTCGGAAAATCGCCTCCGCTCCGCTCCACCTGCTCGGGGGCAAAAGGGACGTGGATAAACCCGGCGCGCATCCGCGGATACGCCGTGGCCGCGGCGTGAAGCGCCGTGTAGAGCACCTCGTGCAGCAAAAGGTCCCCGCGGAGTACGACACGGACGCGGGCACGCCCCTCTCGCGCATGCGTGCGACCATGGCGTGCACCGGCAGGGTCGTGAAGTATGCCGCCGGCCCGCCCTCGACGACCGGGATCCCCGCGGGTCGCGCGCGCTCGTTGTCCGGGATCCTCGCAAGCATGTAGTTGATGCCCACGAACTCGGGCGTCACCTGCGCACGGCCGCCCGCCTGGCCCACGCACAGGCACACGTCGGGATCGTACCGCCCGATCTCTTGGACCAGGACCTCCCTGTCCCGACCGAACGCGACGGGCAGCGTCACGCGTGAGATGTCGGCTCCCTCCACGTGCGACGGAAGGCGACCGACCGCCTCCTGCGCGGGATTCATCGTCTGGCCGCCGAACGGCTCGAACGCCGTCACCAAGATCTTCATCTTCCATCACCTCTCCTTCTGACAGTATGGGAACGGAACGCCCGTTTTCAAAGCGTTCGATAAGGGAATTATTAGGGCTTTGAAAAAACTTCGCGCATTATCTCCGCTCCATGAAAACTTCTATTCACTTACGGCAGCCGAGGCGGGACAATAGGGCGATGATTACGAACGATAACCGTTAACCGTGGGAGCGATCATGGCATCCAAACCTCAGACCCTGGCAACCACATCGGCGTTCGAGATTCTCGGCCCCATCATGGTGGGGCCGTCCTCCTCGCATACCGCAGGTGCGTTGCGCTGCGGAAACGTCGCCTCGTCTCTTCTTGAGGGCACGATCCGGCGCGTCCGGTTCACGCTGTGGAACAGCTTTGCCCACACCTACCGCGGCCACGGAACCGATCGCGCCCTCGTGGCCGGCATCCTCGGCCTCTCCTGCGACGACGAGCGCATCCGCAACGCGTTCCAGCTCGCCGACGAGCGCAACCTCGCCTACGAGTTCGTGGTCGGCGGGGACGATTCGAGCCTGCATCCCAACACCGTCGACATCGACATGTGGGACGACCGCGGCACCCATGTCACCGTGCGCGGCGAGAGCCTCGGTGGCGGCCGCATGCGCATCACCCGCATCAACGGCGTGGGCGTCGACATCTCGGGCGCGTACAGCACGCTGTTCGTCGCCCATCGCGACGTCCCCGGAGCCCTTGCAGCCCTGACGAGCCTGCTTGCCGACGCGCAGGTCAACATCGCGTTCTGCCGCACCTACCGCACCGAGGCAGGCGGGAAGGCCTACTCGGTCTTCGAGACCGATGGCGCGCCGGGAGAAGGGGTCCTGCCGCGCGTGCGCGAACTCGACGCCGTCAACTACGCGACCTTCATCGAGCTTCCCGGATCCGCCTCCGCGCTCGCCCCCGGCGTCTCCACACCCGAGCTGTTCGACGACGGCGAGCAGTTGCTCGCGGCGTGCAAGGAGATGAGCATGAACATCGGCGCGGTCATGGCCGTGCGCGAGGCGAACCTGATCGGCGAGGACCGTGCGGTCGCCTCGATGCGCCGCGTGCTCGCCATCATGCGCGAGGAGACGACCGCGCCGATCCGCCGGCCCCAGCGCTCCTTGGGCGGCTTCATCGGCGGCGAGGCGCACAACGTCGCCTTAAACGGCGTCGGCCGCCTGTCTTCCGCGCTCATGGGCGAGGTGCAGACCATGGCGGTGGCGCGCGCGATGGCCGTGCTCGAGCGCAGCGCGTCCATGGGCGTCATCGTCGCCGCCCCGACCGCGGGCTCGGCGGGCGTCGTCCCCGGCTGCGTGCTGGCCGCCGCGGAGCACCTCGGTCTCGACGACAACCAGATCATGGATGCGCTGTTCTGCGCCGCCGCCATCGGGCTCAACCTTTCGACCGCCGCGTGCGTGGCCGGCGCGGAGGGCGGATGCCAGGCGGAGGTCGGAAGCGCTGCGGCCATGGCGGCCGCGGCCCTCGTCCAGATGCTCGGCGGCTCCCCCACCTGCGCGCTCGATGCGGCGTCCATCGCCTTGTCCAACCTGCTCGGCCTGGTGTGCGACCCGGTCGGAGGCCTCGTCGAGGTCCCCTGCCAGAACCGCAACGCCATCGGCGTCGCCGCCGCGTTCTCGGCTGCCCAGCTCGCGCTGTCCGGCATCAGAAGCTTCGTACCCTTCGACGAGATGACGAAGGTCATGCTCGCCGTGGGCCACGCACTTCCCGCAAGCCTGCGCGAGACCGCCAAGGGCGGCATCGCCGTCGCCCCGAGCGCGCTCGAAGCCTGCCGCAGGTGCGGCATCTGCGGATAGGATCCCTGAAGACCGGCCGCTCGCGCTCAGCCGTCTTGCCCTACACCCCCTCGAACATGACGGAGACAGGGGATCAATGACACAAAATGGGCGAAATGGCACGCTATAAGGGGTTTATAAGGGCGCTTAGCGTGCCAAACTGCCCATTTTGTGTCGCCGTCAGCGCCCAGGCCTGTTTCCACAGCGTTGCGGGGCTCCGCCACCGAGCAAGACCCCGCAAAATCACCCTTGAGACGTGCTCGCGTCTATCCAAAGTGCGGTATGAATGCGTGCTCTTGATGGGAATGGTTTCAATTCGAGATGAAACACCCACGGGGCGCAACCATATGTCCCCGCGGGCAGGTATAATCCAGCCGAACGTTACGCGCGGTACAAGCCGCAGCTTATCATAGGTAAAGGATTTGAACGAAGCATGGCTTTCAATGAAGATGGCATGGATCGTCTGACCCCCGTGGACCCCTCGCAGATGCCCGGACGCGCGTCCCGGCAGACATCCCATCAGCATGTGGCAGGGCGCCCCTCGGTGCCCTCCAACCCCCAGGATCCCGACAGCACCGTCTACTTTGATGCTGCTCAGGCCGCGAGCGCGGGCGCGCGCACGGCGCCTCGCACCTACGGCGCCGCCCTGCGCGCAGAGCAGCTTCAGGCTCAAGGTATCCCCTCGCCCGCAACCTCCCCCGCAGCGGAGGCGGAGCCCGAGTTCACCCCCATCGCGACGCAGGCGGATCGCGAGCAGTCCGTCCCCGCGGCGGAGCAGGCGCCGTACGCGACGGGCGCCTACGATTTCTCGCAGCTCGACGCGGGCGGACACGGCGGCCCCAAGCGCCATCGCGGCGTGAAGATCGCACTCGGCGTCATGGCGGGCCTTCTCGTCGCCGCATACGCCGGCGGCGCGTTCGCGTTCTCCCACCTGTATTATCCCGGGACGCAGATCGCGGGCATCGACGTCTCCTTCATGACGGCCGATGACGCCGCCGAGCATATCGCGGGCTCCGTGCAGGACTACCAGCTCCACGTCTCCGGCGTCGGTCTCGACTGGACCTACACGCCTGCGGAGGGGTCATTTTCGGTCGACGCGCAGGCGGAGGCTGAGGCGGTCCTGTCCGGCAACGAACCGCTCCTTTGGCCCTATCGCCTGGTGACCGGCCTTATCGCCGAGCGCGAGGGCACCGTCGACCCCAACCAGACCGTACCGGACGTCGCGGTCACCTACGATGAGGAGGACTTCACCGCCCAGCTCGGCGCCGCCATCGACGAGGTCAACGCCACGCGCCCCGGAACGTTCGACGCCGCAGGCGCCTACGACGAGGCCGCTGGCGCGTTCACCGTGGCCAAGGCGCGCTCGAGCCAGCGAATCAACCGCGACGCGATCATCGCCGCCGCCAAGGAGGCGATCGCGCGCGCGGACCGAGAGCTCGCCCTCGACGACAGCATGTACGAGGAGTTCGCCAGCGGCGCCACCGACGAGCAGCTCCAGGCCGCCTGCGACGCCGCCAACGAGATCATCGGCGTCGACGTGACGCTCAAGCTCGGCGACAAGGACGTGGCGACGCTCGACGGCGCGACCATGACGCAATGGATCACCTTCGACGAGAACCTCAACCCGGTCCTCAACGAGTCCGGCCTGACCGACTGGATCCGCAACCTCGCCTCGACGCAGCTCGACACCGTCGGCACCGAACGCACCTACACGCGCCCGGACGGCAAGCAGGTCACGATCTCGGGCGGAACCTACGGCTGGGTGAGCGACGAGGCGACCCTCGCGCAGCTCATCCAGGACGCCGTGGCCAACAAGCAGACCGGGGAGATCCAGATCCCGACGAAGCAGACGGCGGCCCAGTACAACGGCATGGGCGGTCGCGACTGGGGCGCCTACGTCGATATCGACATCACGGAGCAGCGCGTGCGCTACTACGATGCCAACGACCAGCTGGTATGGGAGTCGGGCTGCATCACCGGCAATCCGAACACCGGCCACGACACCCCGACCGGCATCTACTTCATCAACAACAAGGAGCAAAACGTCCAACTCACCGGCGCGAAAGACCCCGAGACGGGCGAGCCGGAGTACATCAGCTACGTCGACTACTGGATGAGCTTCATCGGCGGCGCCGTGGGACTGCACGATGCCGACTGGCAGGCGTCGTCGAGCTTCAACGACCCCACCGCCTACACGTGGACCGGAAGCCACGGATGCGTGAACCTGCCTCCGGACAAGGCTGCCGAGCTCTTCAACATCGTGCAGCTCAACGACTGCGTGATCGTCCACATGTAGCGGGTCCCCAGAACCGATCTTCTTCAAGGCCGCTCCCCCGGGGCGGCCTTCTTCATGGCCCGGCGAAGACCCTTGCCGAATGGTCCGATTGGCCCGCATCCGGCATTCAGGTACTATGACCGAAGGCGACCGATCATCGCCCCCTCGTTTCACGCATCGAGAAAGGCACGCCATGCCAGCTCATATCCTGCTTGTGGAAGATGACCCGCTCATCGTGGAATCGCTGTCGGAGCTGCTCACGCGCGAAGGGTACGCCGTGGACGCCGTCGATTCGCAGGACCGGGCGATTCGCGCGGCCATCGATCCCGCGAGCCCGCAGGCGGCCGTGCAGCTCGTGCTGCTCGACATCACGCTGGCGCAGGGCAACGGGTTGGCCGTCTGCGGTGCCATCAAGCAGGCGAGGCCCGAGCTTCCCGTCATCTTCTTGACCGCTTCGGACGACGAGTTCACCACGGTGACGGGGCTGACCATGGGCGCCGACGACTACATCGCCAAGCCGTTTCGCCCGCGCGAGCTCCTCGCGCGCATCGCCGCGGCGCTGCGCCGGACGCAACCCGCGCGCCACATCGTTCACCTGGGACCGATCGCCATCGACACCGACCGGGCGCGCGTGGAGCGCGACGGCACGGAAGTGGTCCTCTCCGCGATGGAGTACCGGCTGCTCCTGCTCTTCGCGACGAATCCGGACAAGCTCATCACCCGCGAGGCGATACGCGATGCGCTCTGGAACGACGCAGGGACCTATATCGAGGAGAACACGCTCACGGTGTATATCAACCGCCTGCGCAACAAGATCGAGTCCGACCCGACGTCGCCGAGGCTCATCCAAACCGTTCGCGGGCTCGGCTACAAGGCGCAAGGTTAGCGAGGTCCCATGCTGTCACGAAACCGCGAGCTCGCCCTCCTTCTCACCGCCTTCGTTCTCGCCTCGTGCATCTGCATCGCGGCGGCGAGCCTTGCGGCGGGCTCTCAGGCGGCGATCTGCGTGCTCGCATGCGCCGTGGTCCTCGGAGTCGTGGTCGGCGTGTCCACGCGGACGCGCTACCGGGCGATCGGCAGGCTCTCCCATGAGCTCGACCAGTGCCTTAACGGCACCCGTCGCCTCAATCTGGCGCAGGCGCGCGAGGGGGAGCTCGCCATACTCTCGAACGAGATCGACAAGGTGTTCCAACGGCTCGCAATCACGACCGAGCAGCTCGAAGCGGAGCGCACGCTGCTGTCCGATTCGCTTGCGGACATCTCCCATCAGCTCAAGACGCCGCTGACGTCGCTCTCCATCATGACGGACCTCGTGCACGCCCGAATCGTGGAGGACGGCACGCATCTCACCGAGAAGGACGTGGCCGAACTCGCCGAGAAGCTGCGCGCGATCGAGGGGCTCCAGGAACGCGTGTCGTGGCTCGTGTCCGCCCTGCTCAAACTCGCTCGGATGGATGCGGGGACCATCGCGCTGGCGCATGCGACCGTTCGCGCGGGCGATGTGGTGAAGGGGGCCATAGCCCCGCTCGCCATCCCCTTCGACCTGGCCGACGTCGCCCTCATCACCCGCATCGACGATAAGGCGAGCTTTACGGGAGACCTCTCGTGGAGCATCGAGGCGCTCCAGAACGTGCTCAAGAACAGCCTGGAGCACACGCCCGCAGGCGGCACGGTGACCATCGACGTCGTCGAGGACCCCCTCGCCTGCCGCCTCATCATCACCGACACGGGCCCGGGGATCGACGAGGAGGACCTGCCCCACATCTTTGAGCGCTTCTATCGCGGGAGCGCGAAGCACGCGGAGAGTGCCGAGGTCAATCCCGCCGGCGTCGGCATCGGCCTCGCCCTCGCGCGAAGCCTCGTCGTCGCGCAAGACGGCAGGATCCGGGCGCGCAACGTGCGCGACGCCGACGGCATCGTCACCGGAGCGCAGTTCGAGATCGCGTTCTTCAAGGCCACCGTCTGACGAATGCCCGCGGGGGCGCCCCCTCCCTGTGCAAATCGGGGGACGTACCTTCCGCGTGCATAATTGCACGCGGAAGGTACGTCCCCCGATTTGCATGTGACAGATGTGTCACCTCGTGGTCATGTGGGGGAAAGGTCGCGCATCCAGAATCAAGGTGAACGTAACGGCGACGAAAGGAACATCATGAACATCCTTTCAATCGAACATCTCACCAAGGTGTACGGAAGCGGCGACACGGCGGTCCGCGCGCTCGACGACGTCAGCTTCACCGTCGAGGCGGGCGAATTCATCGCCATCATCGGCAGCTCGGGATCGGGCAAATCGACCCTCCTCCATCTGATCGGCGGCGTCGACCGGCCGACGTCGGGCACCGTGAAGCTCCAGGGGCAGGACATCTTCGCGCGAACCGACGAGCAGCTCGCGATCTTCCGTCGCCGCGAGGTTGGCCTCGTCTACCAGTTCTACAACCTCATCCCCGTGCTCGACGTCGTGGAGAACATGACGCTGCCCGTCCTCATGGACGGCCGCACGGTGAACGAACAGCGCCTGCAGATGCTCCTGCGCGCCCTCAAGCTCACCGGGCGCGAGCACTATCTGCCCAACCAGCTCTCCGGCGGCCAGCAGCAGCGCGTGGCCATCGGGCGCGCCCTCATGAACTCGCCGGCGGTCCTGCTCGCCGACGAGCCCACCGGCAACCTGGATTCCAAGAACTCCGCGGAGATCATGAAGCTCCTGCGCGACTCGAACCGCCAGCTCAAGCAGACGCTCATCGTCATCACGCACGACGAGGACATCGCCCTCATGGCAGATCGCGTGATCGCCATCGAGGACGGCCGGCTCGTGCGCGACGAGCGCCGCGGTTAGCCCGCGCGTCGCAGGAGGACCACCATGAACATCTTCACCCGCTTCTCCCTGCGGTCGCTTTTTGGCAACCGCGCCCGCACCATCGTCTCGATTATCGGCATCGCGCTGTCCTGCGCGCTCGTCTGCGCCGTGCTCACGAGCGTCGTGAGCATGTCGAACATGCTCTACGAGCGCACGGCGGCCGACGAGGGCTCCTGGCAGGTCGAGGCCGCGAACGTCCCCGCCGACGCCCACCGGGCGCTCGAGGGCGATGGGCGCGTCGCCGCGCGGCTGGACGTCGCCGAGCTCGGCGCGATCCAGATGGGCGACGACAACGCAGCCGACTACGGCAGCTACCTGTTCGCCAAGACCTGGCCCGTGAACCCCGAAGGCGAGCGCCTGGTCACCGGTCCCGAGATCACCGCCGGCCGCGCGCCCGAGGCCCCCGGGGAGATCGCCCTGCCCCACTATCTGGAGGGCGTGGAGCTCGCGCCCTGCGGGCTTTCCGTGCAGGGCGCCGACGACGCGTCCGCCATCGAGCTCGGCAGCACCGTCACGGCCGAGCTCGGCGAGCGCACGCTGCGCTATCTGGAGGACGACAGCGGCCTGACGGCAGCCGGCACCTCGCTTCGGGGCACCTACTTTGCGGATGACACGGTCGAGGAGACCTTCGACGCGGATCTCGGCCAGGTCAGCGGCACCGTGGTGGGCTTCTACCGCAGCTACGGCTTCTCGTCCACCCGCGCCCTGCAGGGCAACAGCGTCTACGTCTACCCCTCGGGCAACGAGGTCGAGGGCGCTCTCGCCGACGCATCGGACGCCACCTGCGTCTACTCGATCTTGACCACGCACGACCCGCAGGACGCCTTGTCGATCGCCGACGAGCTCTCCGCCGACATCGACCCTCAGGAGGGCGGCGTCGCCACCCACACGAGCTTGCTGCGCTGGCAGGGCGTCACCGGGAGCTCCGAGGTGTGGAACACGCTCTACATGATCGCCGGCGTGCTCGCCGTCGTCATCGCCGTGGCCGGCGTCTCGCTCGTGTACAACTCCTTCGCCATCTCGGTTGCCGAGCGCACGCGCCAGTTCGGGCTGCTGGCCTCCCTGGGAGCCAGCGAGCGCCAGCTCCGCCGCACCGTGCTCACCGAGGCGCTGCTGCTCTCCGCGGTCGGTATCCCCATCGGCCTCGTGCTCGGTCTTGTCGGCTGCCTCGCCGTGTTCCAGCTCACCGGAAGCGGCCTTGCCGCCATGTTCGACGTGGACGCCTACGGCATCCAGGTGAGCGTGACCGTGAGCCCCGCCGTGCTCGGCATCTCCGCCGGCGTGGCGCTCGCGACCGTGCTCGTGAGCGCATGGATCCCTGCCCTGCGCGCCTCCCGCGTCTCGGCGGTGGACGCCATCCGCCAGACCCGTGACATCCACCTCACCCGCCGCGCGCGGCGCGCGCTCGCCCGTGCAGGAAAGAGCACGGCGGACGGCGGCACCGTCCGCCTCCGCGGCCTTTCCGCGCGCCTCTTCGGCATCCCCGGGTTCATCGCCCACCGCAACCTGACGCGCGCCACGAGCAAGGGCAGGGTCACGGTCGCCGCACTCGCCGTCTCGGTCGCCCTGCTCATCATCTCGGGTGTCATCGGCAGCGTCATGGACTACGCGAGCGGCACCGCGATCGACGCGGCGGACGGCACGGACCTGCAGGTGCGCATCGACGCCACGACGGCCGAGGGCAGCACGGGCACCATCGTGCGCGAGGACGGGAAGGTCGACAACGTCGCGCTGGCAGACGCGCTCGCACGCCTCTACGACGCCGCCGACGGCCTCGAGGGCACCACGCGCGCGGGCTACCATGCGAGCTACGTCGCCGACACCATCGTCCCCGCCTCCATGGTGTCCGACGGCTCCGATCACTTCTTCGGCACCCTGCTTGCCGACGGCTCGTGGTCTGGACCCATCTACGTCGACTTCATCGACACCGCGAGCTGGGAGACCTACGTCGACGGTCTCGGGCTGTCCCGCGAGGAGTTCTGCGACCCCGCGCGCCCGCAGGCGATCGCCCTGAACGAGTACACCTTGAACGAGGGCGGCACGTACGGGTACTACAGCCCGCTGTCGGGCACCGGCACCGTGGAGACCGTGTCGTTCGCGCCCCTTGAGGGCATGTACGTCGGGGGCGTGGTATCCGATACGAACGGCCAGCCGAGCGTCTGGTACAACGCGCCCGACGGGTCCGAGCGCTTCGTCCCGCTCGACGAGGGCATCACCGCGCGCAAGGAGATCATCGTTGGAGCGCTCGCCGACACCGCGCCCACGGGCATCTCCACGCGTTCGGGCACCCTGCACATCCTGTTGCCCGTCAGCGCCATGGCCGCGAACGAGACGCTGGGCTTCGCCGACGCCCAGATGAACTTCGATGCGGGCGGGTCGGCCGAGACCGCGGCGAACGCGCAGGACGCCCTCGAGCTCGTCGCCACCGACTTCCCCGAGCTCGATTGCACCTACACGAACTACGCCGACACCAAGATGCAGAACCGCATGATGTCCGATACGGTCCAGACGTTCATCTACTGCTTCACCGTCATCTGCGGCCTGATCGCCGTGGCGAACGTCTTCAACACGCTCACGAACTCGCTCATCCTGCGCCGTCGCGAGTTCGCGGTGCTCAAGAGCATCGGGATGGGCGAGTCGGCCTTCCGGCGCATGATCGCCTACGAGTGCGCGAGCTACGCGCTGCGCGGCTTTGCGATCGGCCTTGCGCTCGCAGCCATCGCGGCTGCCTTTTTGACCCAGGCGATGACGTACTCGTTCACCACCTTCACCCTGGAGCCCCCGATCGCCGAGGCCGCTGCCGCCGCCGGCATCGTGCTCGCAGTCATCGTGGTGAGCGCGACCTACGCGCTGCGGCGAACCCATGCCGCCAACGTGGTGGAAGCCCTGCGCGACGACGCGATCTAGAAGAAATGGCCGATGAGCCACCGATCGTTCGAGTCGGCCGCGCGCCCCTCCTCCCACAATGGGGAGGGGCGCGCCCGCCAGTCACGTCCATTCCTCATCGCTGGCCCGCTCTACCGCTTGCCAAAGTTTACAAAACCGCTGCCGGGCACACGACGCGCATAGAGTATCGTGTAGCCAGCGTTGAAGACACTGTTGGGATGACGAAACGAGGAAACCATGACCGACGATATCCGGAACGTCGCGGACCCGACGCCCCCTATCGAGCAGCCGGACACCGATCGGATGCCGGCTGAGGACACGGGCGAGCAGACGACCCAGTCCCCGATCCCCGTCCTTCCCGGCACCGAGGCACAGGATGCCTACGAGGGCCTCGACGCCTCGGATGCCGAGGCGTACGCCAAGCTCAAGGCGCGTCGCGCCGAGCGTCGCCGCAAGAAGCTCATCAGGCGCGGCATCATCGCGGGAGCGATAGCCGCGGTCGCCCTCGTGGGGGTCGTGGCGGTCAACCTGCTCACCCAGGAGCCCGAGGCCGTCTTCGAGCCCATAACCGATATCGCCATCGCAGGCACCTACACCGATTCGGTGGATGCGCGCGGCTCGCTCGAACCGCTGTCCTCCACCGTCGTGACGCCCGCCGTCTCGGGCACCATCGCAGAGGTGCGCGTCGCCGCAGGCCAGCAGGTTCAGGCGGGCGACGTCCTCATGATCATCGACAACCCCGAGCTCGACCTCGCGGTCAACGAGGCGCTGCGGTCGCTGCAGGCCGCCGAAGCCGACCTTGCCGCAGCCAAGCGCGCCCGCACCGACGCCTACAACGAGTGGTACGCCTACGACGAGGTCACCGACGAGGAGGGCAACGTCATTCCCTACGCCGGCGCCGACCCCGCCGCAGCCGAGGATTCCGTCGCGGCAGCCGAGCGGGCCGTGGCGAGCGCCCAGGCGAGCTACGACCAGGCCGTCGCCACCGCGGGCCAGCGCACCGTCACCGCGCCGAGCTCCGGCAGCATAGTCGCCATGAACGCCCAGGTGGGAGCCGACCCCAGCGAACCGGCCGCGAACTCGACGGGCGCCTCCGGGCCCCTCGTGCAGATCGCCGACCTGTCCCAGATGAAGGTCACCATCCAGGTGAGCGAGGAGGACATCGCGCGCGTGGCCGTGGGCCAGACCGCACAGGTGAGCTTCCCCGCCTTCGACGACATCATGCTCCAGGGCACCGTGCAGAACATCGCGTCGATCGCCTCGGGTTCGGGGGACATGATATACATGGGTGACTCCTCGGTCTCCTTCGCCGTCGACATCCTGATCGACCAGCCCGACCCGCGCCTCAAGCCCGGCATGACCGCGCAGGTCACCCTCATCACCGAGCAGCTCGACAACGTCGTCATGGTGCCATCCATGGCGCTGTCCACCGATGACGGCATGAACTACTACGTCATGGTCGAGACCGACCCCGAGACGCATGAGACGGAACGCCGCGACGTGACCGTCGTCGCGCAGAACGACAGCTACGCGGTCGTCGGGCGCGTGGAGGGCGCGGGGCTGCAGGCACCCGAAGACGAGCCGGAGATACCCCCGTCGCCTGTCGCCGACGGCGAGATCATCGTCATCTCGGGCGGCTCCATGAGCATGGGTGACGGAGCTGTCGGCTCAGGCGCCGCCTCTGCGGACGCGCTGTAGGGCGTGGCCATGAGACCCGTCATCGACATGCGCGGCATCCACCGCATCTTCGAGACCGAAGCCGGATTCGCGCATGTGCTCCACGATATCGACTTCACCGTCGACCCCGGCGAGTTCGTCGCCATCACCGGCCCGTCCGGATCGGGCAAGTCGACCCTCATGAACATACTCGGCTGCCTGGACACCCCCACCTCGGGCACCTATCTGCTCACGGGCCTCGATGTGGCCGAGCTCACCGACGACGAGCTCGCCGAGGTCCGCGCGACCCAGATCGGTTTCGTGTTCCAAAGCTTCAACCTGCTGCCGCGCATGACCGTGCTGGAGAACGTCATGCTGCCGCTCGCCTACACCGATTGCCCGCGTGCCGAACGCGAGCGCCGTGCCGTGCGCGCCCTGTACTCCGTCGCGCTCGCCGTGGACCATTACGACCACCGCGTGAACGAGCTGTCCGGAGGCCAGATGCAGCGCGTGGCCATCGCTCGCGCGCTCGTGAACGACCCGGCCATCATCTTGGCCGACGAGCCAACCGGAAACCTCGACTCCCACACCGGCGCCATGGTCCTCGAGACGCTGCACGCCCTGCGGCGCGCCGGAAAGACCATCGTGCTGATCACCCACGATCCCGGCGTGGCCGCCCAGGCGGACCGCACCGTCACCATCCGCGACGGGCGGCTCTACCATGAAGATGAGCGGCATGGGACGAAAACGAGGCGCCGCGGCGTGACCTCGCCCGCCGAGATCACGCAGGTGCTGGGCCGCCGCCCGATCGTCGATACGCCAGACCCCGGAGCGGGCAGGCCGGAAGCAGACCCTTCCGCGAGACGCCCGCTTTTCGCCGTCCCGTCCCCTATGGGACACCCGCACCGGAAGACGGCCGCCGTCTTGGGAGGAGGTGCTCTCTCATGAGCCTGCGCGACCTGATCCGCGAGGCGCTCCGCTCGCTCGAGGCGAACCGAGGGCGCAGCCTGCTCACCATCCTCGGCATCGTCATCGGCATCGCGGCGGTCATCGCCATGACCTCGCTCATCGGCGGGGTCCGCAACATGCTCGTCGAGGGGCTGGGGCTCAACGCCGCGCGCGCCGTCTACATCTCCCCCATGTACCAGATGACCCAAGACGACGTGGACGACCTCAGGCGCCTCATGCCCGAGTACGAGCTGATCGAGGGGTCCGCGTACGGCTACGCCCAGGTCTCATCCGACAGCGGGACCGTCGACGTGGGCATCACTGGCGCCAACGCGTCGTACCTCTCCATGACCGGTCAGGTCCGCCTGGCCGAGGGACGCCTGTTCACCACGCAGGAGGAGACGGGCGGCGCGCGCGTCGTGATCCTTGACCGCGCCGGCGTGCAGGCGCTGTTCGGCAGCGCCGACGCCAGCGTCGTGGGCAAGACGGTGCGACTCGACAACAAGGACTACACCGTCGTCGGCATCGACGAGAGCATGCCCATGTCGGGCAGCGGGAGCGGCAGCACCTACATCACCGTGTACATGCCGCTCGCCACCGTGCTCGCCGACTTCAGCGGCGGATACGAGTACCTTTCGCAGGTGGTGGGCATCGCCTACGAGGGCGTGGACATCGATGCGCTCATGGAGACCACCAAGACGCAGGTCGCCGCCGTCATGGGCATCCCGGACGATCAGATCGACGAGGGCGTCTACGTCTACTCGATGAAGTCTCAGATCGACTCCATGAACGGCTTCATGAACTCCTTCTCGCTCATCATGGGCGCCGTCGCGGGCATCTCGCTGCTCGTGGGCGGTATCGGCATCATGAACATGATGCTCACGAACGTGACCGAGCGCATCCGCGAGATCGGCGTTCGCCGAGCCCTGGGTGCGACCCGACGCGACATCACGTCGCAGTTTCTCGTGGAATCGTCGGTGGTGTGCGTGACCGGGGGCATCATCGGTACGGTGCTGGGATACCTCATCTCCTGGGGCCTTTCCATCGGCGCGTCATCGCTGGGGCTGGTCAGCGCCATGGGCGGCATGGAGGGGGCCTCCATCTCCCCCATGATCTCCCCCGAGGCGATCGCCGCGGCGGTGGGGCTGAGCATAGCCATCGGACTCGTCTTCGGGTTCTATCCGGCTCGCCGGGCGGCACGGCTCGACCCGGTTGAATGCCTGCGATATCAGTAGGTTGCGTTGCCGCGTAGCGGTCGGCTTGCCGTGATTGCGGGGCGAACTTCTGGGGACAGTCCCTTTTTGTTCACGACGGCGCATGTGCGCCGTCGTGAACAAAAAGGGACTGTCCCCAGAAGTTCGCCCGGGATGCCGTTCGGCCCCGCTTTGCGTTCTGCCCCCGCAGGGCCATCGAGCCCCGCCCGGTTTGACTTCCTGCTCCGGTCGTGCTATTAGTTTGCATGCACACTGTTTGTATACAAACTGTTTGGAGCCATGCGTGGAACACCGTCGATCCGAAAGCCTTCCGGGGGATATCCGACCCATACACCATGAGCTGCTGCGCGCCTTTTCCCATTCGAATCGCGCCATGCTCTCCAGGACGCGCGCCCTCGGCCTCAAGCCGGGCCAGCCGAAGGTCCTTGAATACGTCGTCGATCACGAGGGGTGCACGCAGCGCGCCATCGCGGACGCCTGCGTGATGGACCGTTCGACCACGACCAGCATCCTCGCGCGCATGGAAGCGGAAGGCCTCATCGCACGCAGATCGGACGAAGTCGATCGGCGCAGCTCGAGCGTCTATCTCACCGACTCCGGACGCGAGGCCGCACGACGTGTTCTCGCCATCTGCAACGAGGTGGATTCGCTCGCCTGGAACGGTTTCACCGACGAGGAGCGCTCATCGCTCTCCGATCTGCTCGCACGCGTCATCGACAACCTGTCACATGATGAGGAGTCCCTCTAAAATGATCAATTCAGCTGCATCGACCGCAGGCGCGGCTTCCGGGCTGCGCGCCTCCCTTGGCGGCGACCGCCTGGCCCGCCGCTACCTCTGGTTCATCCTCGGCGTCGCCATCAACTCGTTCGGCGTCGCCTTCATCACCAAGGCCGCCCTCGGCACATCGCCGATCTCGAGCATCCCCTATGTCCTCGACCTTGCCTTCGCGCCCACCTTCGGTGAATTCACCTTCATCCTCAACACGGTCTACGTCGTGCTTCAGATCGTCCTGCTCCGTCGCGACTTCAAGCCCGTACAGCTCCTTCAGCTCGTCGTGAACCTCGTCTTCAGCGCACTGATCGACGTCAGCATGTCGCTGCTGTTCTGGCTTGACCCGACCACCCTTCCCCTGCAGATCGCATCCCTGCTCGGAGGATGCGCGATCCTCGGCTTCGGCATCGCGATGGAGGTCGCGCCGAACGTCATCGTCGTGCCGGGCGAGGGCATCGTCCGCACGATCTCGGCGGTCACGCGCAAGCCCTTCGGAACGTGCAAGGTTGCCTTTGACGTCACGCTCGTCACGATCGCCGTCATCTTATCCTTTGCGCTGTTCGGGCGGCTGAACGGACTCGGCGTGGGAACAATCGTGTCCGCCCTGCTCGTCGGGCGCCTGTGCAACCTCATCAACCTGCACGTGCCCCTCATCGCGCGCATCGCCCGCCTCACGCGCTCGGCACACGGCGCCCCGGAAGACGCGCTGTAGGAGTCCCGGCGCATCGCTTTTGAGACGGACCTCCGCACGGCAGATGCGCACGAGCGGATACGGCGACGCTCGCACGGCACAGGCCCTTGTTCATTCATGAATGAGCGAGGGCCTGTTCTGCGTTTCCGCAGAATTCTTTTGTTTGACACCCCTGTTCATTCACGAATGAGATGCAGGCGATACCCACAGCGAGCGCGGAACCTATGGGACTGAGTTCACCTCTGTGCCGAAGGCGCCCGCTTGCCCCACCTCACAGGTAGCGTGTGAGGAAATCGAACACGCGATTCCTGTAGCGAACGGGGTCTGCATAGCTGCACGCCCCATGGCCCGCGCCCTCGAACACCGCCTTCTCCTTGATTGGGCTCGCGCAGGCGCTGTAGACCTCGTCGAGCATGCGGAAGGGCACGAACACATCGTCGGTGCCGTGGATGAACAGCATGGGAACGCGGGCACGCGCCAGGCGCTTGACGGCGCTCGCCTCCTTGAACCCGTAACCGGCGCGCACGCGGCACACCGCTTCGGCGGCATCGAGGAGCGGATGGATCGGCAGGTGCATCAAGTCGTTCATCTGGACGACGAACTCGTCCCAAACGCTCGTGTATCCGCAGTCGGCAACGATGCAGCGCACATTGTCGGGGAGCTCGGCGCCCGAGGCCATCATGACCTCGGCGGCGCCCATCGAGACGCCGAAGAGACCGATGCGCGCTTGGGGGTCGAAGGCGACGAGCGCATCGATCCATCCCAAAAGGTCGCGCGCGTCGAGCCATCCCATGCCGACATACCGGTCGCGGTTGCGCTCGAAGCCGCGCGCCGCGGGAAGAAGGACCGAACACCCCATGCCGTGTGCCGCACGGGCCTCGCGCGCAAGATCGCTCGGCTGCCCGCTGTATCCATGGCAAAGGACCAGGTAGCGGTGCGCGGTATCGGGGCTCGCGCTATCGCGCCGACCGTCATCGCCGGGTATGACGCCGGATCCCCAGATACGCCACCCGTGCAGCTCGCCCCCGTCGTGAGGGCGAATGGAAATATCGCGCTTGGACTGCTCGAACCACCGGCGCGCATCGGCCAGCGCGGGGTCGGAGCCCATGGCGGCGGCATCGACCCCGGTCACCTCGCCATCGTTGATGCGCGCCATGATGGAATGCTTGGCACGGGGGTTGAGCGCAAAGTCGAACAGCGCGTTGCCGGCGACGGCGAGCCCGGCGCCGCCTGCTGCGGCCGCACACGCTGTGATCACCCCAAGAGCTTGAATCATAACCATCCCTTCAATAAGGAAGCGCGCCCCGGGCGGAGCGCGCAGATCGTTCGTCTACGGTTGCGGATCGTGAGGACGCTGCTTCGCAAGCCTGGAAGGCGACACCGTGATGCCGTCGACCGCGCGGCGCACCTGCGTCCCTCGCTTGCGAGGCGCGCGTTTCGGCTGCCGTGCAGCGGGTGCAGCACCACCGGGACGCCCGATCGCATCGGCACCCTTCACGGCAGCGGCCTCGACCTGCTCGATAGCCGCAGTCTCCGCGGCGGATGCTGCGGCGGCGACTGCGGAGGGAGCGGACTTGACGTGCTTGTCGCGACCGAACCGGGCGATCGCGCGATCCCAGCGGTCATGGATGCTCGCGTTGTGCGAGCTCTTGAGACCGAGCAGCGGGGCGGCCAGGATCGTCGGCGCGATGAACGTGATCAGGCGCCACAGCAGATAGCCCGCCGTGGCCGCGCTGCCGTAGAAATGACCCAGAAACAGCGCGAAACCGCCCTCGGCGCCGCCCGTTCCGCCGGGCAGAGGGACGGCGGAAGAGAGCAGCTGCACGAAGGCGCTCGCCGCCATGACCGAGAAGAAGTCGACGTCGTGGTGCCCGAACGAAAGCATCAGGAAGTACGGCACCAGATAGAAGAACGCGAGCTGCAGCATGGTGATCACGACGGTGAGCGCCATGGAGCTCAGGTGGCCTGCGGCAAGCTTGAACTTGTCGGAGAACGACATGACCTCGCTGTCGACGAACTCGTGCCAGCCTGCGGTCTTGTCCTTGGCCACGCCCACGCGCGCGAGCAGCGAGATGAGCCAATGCGCAACCCGCATCACCGTGCGGGGCAACAAGGCGATGGCGAAGATCGCGAGCAGGATGCAGATATGCCCGCCGAAGCTGAAGACGCTGATGAGCGTGATGTTGCCGTATTGCTCCGTGAAGAACGGCATACGGGCGATCAGCAGGATGGCGCCCCAGGCAACGAGGCCGAACTGATAGACGATGAAGCGCGTGAACTGGATGGCGCCCGCCTCGCCCACGTTCTGGCCCGCCTTGGTCAGGCGATAGATCTGGGCCGGCGTGGAACCCATCATCATGGGCGTCAGGTTACCAAAGAAGATGCCGCTCGCCTCGACGGAGATGAGGTCTCGGATACCGACCGGAGAGGCCGGGTCGAGCCACACGGCGATCGCGTAGGCGGCGATTCCGAAGATGAGATAGAGCAGCATGCTGATGCATGCGACCACAAGCCACCCGGTCTGAACGCTGCCCATAGCGTCCAGGAACTGAGCGACCTGACCGGTCACAACAAGGTAGACAACGTAGGCGATCAAGACGATGCCGATGAAGATGGCACCGCGACGCGCACCCTTGTGGTCGTCTCCCCCGGAAGCCTCGGCGGCTACCCTGGGCTTGGAAGCCAGCTTGTTAGAAGAATCCGACATGCGTCTCCTCAGATAAGCATCCGCGCGCATCGCGGACGAGAACTCTAACCCTTCTATTGTACGGTTCTTTTTCCTGCCCCTGAAGAAATCCAAAAGGCCCCCGACAGTCGCCATAGCTGTCGACAAGATAGTTGGGGGGGGACAAGGTATGAAAAAAGGCTCCGAAGAGCCTTTTAAGTTCTTGGTAGCCCGTACCAGATTCGAACTGGTGATCTCCGCCTTGAGAGGGCGGCGTCCTAAACCGCTAGACGAACGGGCCATATGTAACGGACGAATGGCTGGGATGGAGGGAGTCGAACCCCCATTGACGGAACCAGAATCCGCTGTCCTGCCATTAGACGACATCCCATTGATGCATCCGTTGCGCTCGTGCGTTGCCGCCTTCGCGCAAGAAAGTATATTAGGGGACGATGACCGGAGGCGCAAGTACTTTTTTGAAAAAGTTTGCGGTCGTGGGGAAATCATGCAGACGGCAGGTCAGATGGGTTGGTTGGGGACGGGTTCATTTCAACCCACAGAGCAGCCTGTCACGTCAAGGGGTGTCCCCAGTATGCAAAGTGCATACAAAAGGTACGTCCCCGATTTGCACTTAGGGCGAGGTGGGATTGGATTGGTATCGAGATATGAAAAAAGGCTCCGAAGAGCCTTTGAAGTTCTTGGTAGCCCGTACCAGATTCGAACTGGTGATCTCCGCCTTGAGAGGGCGGCGTCCTAAACCGCTAGACGAACGGGCCATGTGGTGTAGCGCCTTTGCGCAAAGAGAATATTACGGGATGACCGGCGCCGAGGCAAGAACAAATTTCAAGAATCTCGAAGTTGTGAAGCTCTTGCGAAGTGTGCAGGTCAGACGGCATGACTCGAGCGCGCATCGGGGGCGTCGACGTCCAGCCCCACCGATACGCGCCGCGTTGCGATGCGATCGAGAAGGGCCGGGGCGTGCGAGACCATGACGATCCCCATCCCCCGCTCCCCCGCAAGAGCAAGCAGGGCGCGCCACACCTCCGCCTGCGTCACCGCATCCAGCATAGCGCTCATCTCGTCGCAAATCAGGTAACGCGGATGAGCGAGAAGGGCACGCGCGATGCAGTAGCGCATGAGCTCGCCGCCCGACAGCTCATGGGGCAGACGGCTCAACCACTCATCCCGAATCCCGAACGCATCCATGAGCCCCTCGTCGCGCGCAGCCTGCACGGCACCGTCGACACTGCGCGCGCACGCGCCCTCGGCGAGAGAACGGCCCATGCGCATACGCGGATCGAACGCCTGCTCGGGATGCTGCCAGATCAGCTGAACCGGACGCGGCCCCCGTATGCGCCCTGATGCGACGGGCTCGCCATCGACCAGGACCTCCCCTGTTTGCGGCGCCAGATACCCCGCGAGGATGCGGCAAAGCGTCGTTTTGCCCGCACCCGAGGGAGCGCACAGCGCCACGCGCTCGGCGGGTTCGACGGAAAGCGACCAATCGCAATACAGGCTCCTGCCGCACGGATAGCTGAACGAGATGTTCCTCGCCTCAAGGCTCATCTTGTCCCCTCCCGTCCTGAATCGAAGTCTTTCGCGCTCCCCCGGTCGCGCGGCACCGCAAAACCGTGCTGCGGCATCGCGCGCCACAGCGCACGAGAGAAAGGATGCCCGAGAAGATCCGGGTCATCAAAGCTCGACGACGCCGTCTCTTCCACGATCGTTCCGTCGCGGAAGACCGCCACGCGGTCGGCGACCGACAGCGCCAGATCGATATCGTGCGTGATGAGCACGACGCCTCCCCCGCGGTCGGCAAACGAGCGCAGATCACCGAGCGCATGGACGGCAAGCTCGAGATCGAGGCCCGGCGTGGGCTCATCGGCCACGATCAGACGGGGCTCGTCCATGAGCGCGCACATCAGCAGCACGCGGCGCGCCATGCCGCCGGAGAGCTCATGCGGATACATCCGCTCGACTTCGGGGGCGAGACCGTAGGCGGAGAACAGCTCGCGCATGCGCTGCTCGCGGCGCGCCCGCTCCGATTTGGCGCACGCTCCGACCACCTGGCGCCCGATGCGCATGAGGGGATCGAGATGCTTGACGCTCTGCGGAACCAGCGAGATCCCGTGGCCGCGCAGGCACGCGAGCGAGGAGGCGTCCATGGCCTCGCCATCGAACCAGATGCGCCCCGAAACCCTCGCGTTCGGCTCGTAGAGCCCCAAGATCGCATCGGCGAGCAGAGTCTTGCCCGATCCGCTCGCCCCCACGACGGCCACCACCTCGCCCTCGTGAACCGACAGCGATAGATGATGCAGCTGCTCGCGCATCACCCGCTCGGCGCGAAAGTACGGCTGGGTCTCGTCGTACATCGAAAACGAGACGGTCAGGTCCTCGACCGTCAGCAGATGATGGTTGCCGGGATGCCGCGAGCGGGCGGCATGCGTATGGTGATGATGCCGCTCTGCGTCCGCATGGGGACCGTGCGGCATCGCGGGGAGTTCCGCTCGCTCGATCATGACTGCACCCCCTGAGGCGAAACCAGGCACCGAAGGCCCGAACCCATACGGTCGAACATGAGCACGACGAGCAGGAGCACAAGGCCGGGAAACACCGCCAGCCACCAGGAACCGGCCGTAAGGTAGCCCATGGCCTCGGATAGGATCACGCCGATCGCCGGCTGCTCGGGCGACAGGCCGAACCCCAAAAACGTGATGGACGCCTCATGGAGGATCGCATGGGGGAACAGCAGCACAAGCCCCACGAGGTACTGCGGAAGCACGTAGGGAACGGCATGGGTGAGAGCCATGCGCATCCCCGATATGCCGAGCGCGCGGGAGCACGCCATGAACGGCTGGGCGCGCAGCTGCATGATCTCGGCGCGCAGCACGCGCGTGAGGCTCGGCCAATGGGTCAACGCCACGCCCACCGTGACGCCCACCGCCCCGCGGCCGAGCGCATAGCTCACCAGGATGATCAGAATCAGATGCGGAATGCCCATGACCAGGTCGATGAGCCAGCTCACGACGGCGTCCGCGCGAGGTCCGCCCAAGGCGGCGACCGTGGCGAGCGCGAGCGCGATGACCGAGGACACCGCGGCGGACAGCGTGCCGACGGCAAGCGAGGTGGCGATGCCCGCGAGCGTGCGGGCGAGCATGTCCCGACCCATCCAATCGGTTCCGAACAGATGGCCGGCGCAAGGAGCCAGGTTCTTCTGGGCGAAGTCGGTCGCACCGGCAGCAGGCGAAAGCAGCGCCCCCGCGACCGCCACGCACACCAGCGCGACGGCGGCGAGCACGCACCCGGCAAGCCACGCGCGGCGACCGCCGCGCGCATACGGCCGCTCGATATCGTGGAAGAGCGTCAGGCCGTCCGCTTGGGCCTCACGAGGCCCCGGTTTGCTACCGAACATGGCGCACCTCCCGACGCATCCTGGGATCGATGACCCCGTAGAGCAGATTCGCCGCGAGGTTGCCCGCGAACACGACGGCCGCCGTGGCGAGCGCCAGCCCCACGAGCAGCGGGGCGTCTCCGCCCAAGCCCGCCGTCACCGTCGCCTGGCCGAGTCCGGGGTACGAAAACACCTGTTCCACGAGGACCGACCCTCCCACGATCTCGCTGATCGACGTGAACTGCAGCGTCACGGCAGGCAGCAGCAGGTTTCGCAGCACATGGCGCACAACCAGCGACATCCCTCCCTCGCCGCGCGTCCGCGCGAGGCGCACGTACTCGCTCGCCATAACGTCGATGGCCTTTTCACGCGTGTGCAGCGCGATGTTGGCCACCCCGGTCACCGACAGCGTGAGCGCCGGCAGTATCAGGTGATGAAGGCGCTCGGCCAGCGAGACGGTCGCCGCCGACGCCCCGATGGGTACGGAGAAGCCGACGGGAAACCACCCGAGCTGGACGGCGAACACCATCAGCAGCACGATCGCCAACCAAAACGTCGGCGTCGCCGACAGAACGTAGCAATACAGGCACACGGCCCGGTCGAGCAGGCTCCCCTGCCGAACCCCCGCCGCGATGCCGAGTACGAGCCCGAGCACGCCCGAAATGAGCCATGCGGAGACAAGCAACAGCGCCGACCCGGCGAGGCGATCGGCGACCACCTCGGTCACGGGCGCGTTGAAGCGCAGGCTGTCACCGAAGTCCCCCCGAATCGCATCCGAGGCCCACTGCCCGTAGCGCTCCCACAGCGGCTCGCCCACGCCCCAGCGCTCATCGAGCTGCTCGCGCTTCTCGGCGCTCATCGACAGCAGCGCGGCCTGTCCGGTATTCGCCTGGACGGGATCGATGGGCGACGCGCTGACCAGTGCGAACGTGACGATGCTGACCGCGACCATCAGCAGGGCGAAACGCGCTACCTGGACCGCGGCGTACCTCAGCGCGCCGATCATGCCTCGCTCCAGCTCCAGCGGTCGACGTTGTTGACGAGCGACCAGCCGTGTCCGTGCGGATGCGGCTTCTGGTCGGCCACGTCGAGACCCGTGCGCTTGAAATAGAGGTGGTCGACGTTCGCGATCCAGCACCACGTCGCCGCCCCCTGCGGCGCGATTCCCTCGGCACCGTCCCACTGGGCGCGCTTCCAGTATTCGTACGAGGCCTCGATATCGGTCTGGGCAAGCGCCTGGTCGAGATAGGCGTCGACCGCCTCGCTCTCATAGCACGCGTAGTTGCCCCAGCCGGAGGAGTAGTTGAGCTCGTAGACCTCGACGGGCGAATTGGAGCCCCATCCCCACAGAACGGGCTGCTCGAACTCATGCGGGTAAATCTCATCCCAGCTCCCGCCGCGCGGGGTGACCTCGAATCCAAGGTCGGCGAGCTGGTTGGCCATCTCGTTCGCGATGGCCTGGCGGACCGAGTCGTCGGACGAGTACCACAGGTCGAAGGCGGCCCGGACCCCGTCCTTGCTGCGCACGCCGTCGTCCCCGAGCGTCCAGCCCGCCTCGTCGAGCATGGCCCTCGCGGCATCCGCATCGAAATCGACGCGCATGTCATCGCTCGACCACGGCATGCCGTCGCCCACGCTGTACGCGAGCCCGCCGTAGCCGTTGATCACGTGATCGATGACCGCTTGGCGGTCGATGCCCATGTTGATGGCGCGGCGCACGCTGACATCGCAGGTCACGTCATTGCCCATGGGATACTCCGCGTCGCCGTCCATCTTGGTGCCGCCCGCGGGCACCGTCGGCAGCGACATGCCGCGCGAGTCGACCGTGTCGTAGGCCACGAGCTCGTAGCCGTCGAATGCCTGCTCGGAATGGGTTGCGTAGGTGTAGGCGATATCGACCTGACCGGCGCGGACGGCGGCAAGGGCCGCATCCTCGTCCATGAAGACCACGACGACGCGCTCGATCAGGGGGGCCTCGCCGTAATAGTCGGGATTCGCCCGGAATATCGCCTGCTGGCCCCGGTCCCATTGCTCGAGCATATACCGGCCCGACCCGATGGGGTTCGCACCGTAGCCGTCGCCGTAGGCGTGCTCCGGGACGATGCCCAGCACGGCAAGCGTGTAGAGCAGCGCGTTGTAGGGCTTGTTCAGGTGGATCTCGACGACCGTATCGGAGACCGCCGTCGCCTGGTCGACCATGGAGAGATCCGCCTCGGACGTGGTTCCCTTCGCGACGGCGTTCACGGTGAAGGCGACGTCGTGCGCCGTCAGCGGCTCCCCATCGGTGAACACCACGTCGTCTCGAATGGTGAACGTCCATACCAGGCCGTCATCCGAGCACAGGTACTCGGTGGCCAGGTCGTTGACGAAGTTCAGATCCCGGTCGGTGGTGATGAGCGTCGACTGGATGAGCGGCTCGTGCACATGCTCGCCGCACCCCCAGGCAACAAGCGGGTCGAATCCCGCAGCCGGCTCGCTACCTGCATTCATGGCAACGATGACCTGCGATGTCGCCTGGACGGCAGAGGACCCTGCCGCCGAACCGGAATCGCCCTCATCCGAGCAGCCGGACACAGCGCCCGTCACCGCGACCGTCGCGGCGATCGAGGCGCCCAGAAAGCCGCGGCGCGTCAAGATCGTGTCGGTTGAGCGCATGGCCGTATCTCCTTGATAAGTGTTACGAGTAGGTCCATTCGTGTTACGGGCATATCCTACTACTGACACTTTGTCAGAACAAGGGTACACGAACCACGCCGATGCGACGTTCGTTCCCTATTGCACGCATTCGCTCCCGAATCGTCGTGCAGGGCACCCGACACGCGGTAAGATGGGCGCGACCCGAGTAAGGAGCAGACCGTCATGAAAAACATCATCCCGTTTATGATCGCCCTCGTCATCTCCGCCTGCCTTTGCGCCGGCTGCACGATGACCGAAAACGAAGTGACGAGTACGGGCAGCGGCGTCAGCGCCCATATTGAATTCGAGTTCTAGACGGGCCCGTCATACGGCGATGCCGCGCCCGTCACATGCGACGGGCGCGGCATCGTATGCAGACGGGATGGCCGGAGCCATCCTACAGATCGAGGAATGCCAGCAGGTCGTCGGTGCGGTTGGGCACCCTCCCCTGCATCGTCGCCTTCAGGGCCCGGCGCAGCAGCTCTCCGATACGCGGTCCGGGCTTGACGCCCGCGGCGATCAGGTCGCGCCCCGCAAGATGCAGCGTCGCCATGCTGTACGCCTCGTCGTTCGCGATGAGCTCGCGCACCATCTCGCGCATGCGCTCGATCTCCTCGACGTAATAGAAGCACGACGGGGCCTTGCCCAGCGCATCGGCGCGCTTGATGTCGAACAGCTCGCCCATGAGCCGCGGGGTGTCCATCCCCTCGCCCGAAAAGATGTGCATGACGCGCAGCAGGTCCTCCTGCTCGGCCATCATGGGAAGATCGTGATAGCGGATGAGCATGCAGGCGTCGCGGATCACGTCACCGGGCAGGGCGAGACGGCGCATCAGGTCCCGTGCCATATCGGCGCCGACCTCGGGATGACCGTAAAAGTGGCCGCGGCCCCTCTCATCGACCGTAAAGGTTTGGGGTTTGCCGATATCGTGCAGCAGCGCCGCCCACATGAGCGACGGCGAGGGAGGTTGGTCGGGATCTCCGCCGTCGATGCGGAAGCGGGAAAGCTCGCCGGCGACCGTCAGCACGCGCGCGATATGCTCGTACACGTCAAAGGCGTGGTAGGGGCTGCGCTGGTCGAACCCGCGGCACGCGGCGAGCTCAGGCACGGCGGCGCACATGAGCTCGGGGTAGCGAAGCATCGCATCGCCGCCATGGGCGGTGCGCAGGATGCCGTCGAGCTCGATACCCACGCGCTCCCGCGCCACCGCATCGAGCAGGGGCGCGCACGCGGCGAGCGCCTCGGCCGTACGCTCCTCGATCCAGAAATCCAATCGGCATGCGAACCGGACGGCACGCAGCATGCGCAAGGCGTCCTCCTCGAATCGCCGGCGCGGATCTCCTACCGCACGGATGACCTTGCGCGCAAGATCGCCCTGGCCGTCATATAGGTCGAGCAGGCCGCGCTCGGGATGCCACGCCATAGCGTTGACGGTGAAGTCGCGCCGCGCGAGATCGTCCTCGACGCAGGTGGCGCGCGTCACCTCTTCCGGATGCCGTCCGTCGGTATAGAACCCGTCGAGCCGGTAGGTCGTCACCTCGATGCGCTCGCCGTCGATAACCGCCGTGATGCCGCCGAACTTGATGCCCGACTCCACGACCATGATGCCCGCGGCACGGAGGGCCGCCTCGTTTTGCTGCCATGCTCCCGCGCAGCACAGGTCGACATCGTGGCCGGCGCCGCCCATGAGCGCGTCGCGCACCCAGCCGCCCACAACCCAAGCCTCAAGCCCCGCCGCCTCAAGAACGCGCAGGGCACGCTCGCCCGCATACGAAAGCACGGTGCCGTTCAGCTGCGGTCGCTCGCCGTTTTCCATGATGTCTGCCTCTCCCCATGGTCCCTCTCGACCAAAGTATACCGTTGACGCGCTCCCGTAAGGCAACGGACAGTCCCTTCGGGACAAACTCGCCTGAGTTTTTCGGCCCGCAGGGGAACATCGGGCCCCTCTCGCGCATGTACCATGTGAGGAGGTGGTCGACATGACAGCTCAACAACATGACGAAGCGTTTGTGAACGAGGCCCTGCGCGCGTTCGGCGGACAGGTATACCGAACCGCGCTCGCGTCCACGCGCTCGCCGGCTGATGCCCAAGATGTCGTCCAGGACACGTTCATCGCGCTGCTCGAACATAGCAGGCCGTTTCACGATCGGGAGCACCTGCGCGCGTGGCTTTTGCGCGTCGCCATCAACCGATGCCGCGAACTTCACCGCAGCGCATGGCGCAGCCGCGTGGACCGCTTCGATGATGCGTGCGCGCAGGGAATCCCGGCTACAGCCCCGACGGATCCATCGGAAGACCTCGCGGCACTCGAGCGGCATCCCGTCTGGGCGGCGCTCGAGCAGCTTCCGGAACCGTTTCGCATCGTCATCCATCTGCGCTACGTCGAGGAGCTTTCCTGCGATGACATCGCCGGAGCCCTCGGCATTCCCGCAATCACCGTGCGCACGCGACTGTACCGGGCGCGCAAGAGGCTCCGCACGCTTCTGGAAACCGGGGAGCTCCCGGCAAAAACCCGTCTTCGCGCACGAAAGGAGAGCACTCATGGATAAGGATCCCATCAGCACCTATGTCGCGGCCATGCGAACCATAGACCTTGCAGACGACGCCTACCGGTCCATCGGAGACGCCGTGCATCGGGCGGCGCGCGGACGCACGCAGGCACCGGCCACACGCACGCGCGCCCTCACGCGCCGTGCGGCCCTAGGAGGGTGCGCGGCGGCAGCGACCCTCGCCCTCGCGTATGCGGGCATGCACACCCTTTTACCGGAAGAGGGAGCGCCATCGGAGGGCTTTGCCCTCGCCGCCTATGCTGACGGCTCGGGCGAGGGAGATCGCGTCGGCATCAGCATCGACAACGAGTTTCTGCAGGGAGGCTTCTGGGGCTTTGCCGACGACGGGCCGTTCACCGATGACGGCACGGGCGTATACGACACCGGCATCGACGAAGGGTTTGCCGTCTCGCTCCTCTTCGATCTGGACGTGAGGGGCGTATCCATGCGATCGATCTCCTATGAGCTTGACGGGGATGCCTATTTCCGCTACGACCCGCATGCCGACCCCGCCACCAAGCCCGAAGCGTTCGATGCGCACGCCTTCACCATCGCGCCCGGCGAGCTCGACTTACCCTACCCGCCCTTCCGCAAGGGCAGAGTCTATCTCATGGCGAACATCCCCGCGGACACCCCCGGCATGGAGCATCCACAGGAAATCGAGGCGCTCGTCGCCGCCTATACCGCCGCAGCGCGCGTCATCGCGCAATCGACGCTCACCCTGCGCGTCACGTTCGAGGACGAATCCGTCGAAACGCACAAGTACCGCATTGAACCGACCGACGCGCTGCCCGAGGCCATCGAGGCGCTCACCGATGGCGAGACCTTCGGCGATCCGGCATTCACCATCGAGCAACTCTACTAGGGTAACGCTGCTTAGGGTTTTGCGACGGCGCCCCTGCGGGGACCGGCCCCGCAGGGGCGCCTGGGGCACAGCGAGCCAACCCGCGACCCTAGTGGAGGTTCCGACGGGAACTTTTGCTGAAAAATCGGCGTTGTAGACGGCTTGATTTCGATCCTGCCCGAAACGGCACCTTCGGCGTCAGCGTTTCCGCAGGTCGCAGCCTCGGGTCGGGTGCGGTTTTCCGGTCGCTCTGAAACGAGTCGTCTACAAGGCCGATTTTTCAGCAACTTTTGACCCCGGAGCCTCCACTGGGCATCTTCTTAGGTGCGGCGCATCGCCCCCGCCGCCGGGAACGCATTCGCCTCCTCAATCGTATAGGATGTGAGGAGGTGATTCATATGACGAACCCGACAATGCGCTCCGACGCGTTCATGAACCACGCCATCGATGCGCACGGAGACGCCGTCTTGCGGCTCGCGCTGAATCAGCTGCGAAACGTATCCGATGCGCAGGATGCGGTGCAGGAGACGTTCGTCCGCCTGCTGACATGCGGATCATCTTTCGAGAGCGACGACCATCTGCGCGCATGGCTGCTGCGCGTTGCCATCAATATCTGCCATGACCACCAGAAAAGCGCGTGGAGCCGTCGCGTCGACGCGCTTGACGACAGCAAGGCCGGCGGCGATACCCGCGAGTTGTCCACGGTATCCGCCGAGGACATCGTGCTGCGCAACCTGAGCGACCACCCGGTGTGGCATGCGCTCGCAGACCTTCCCGAGGATCTGCGCCTTGTCATCCATCTTGCCTACGTCGAGCAGCGAGACACCGCCCAGATCGCACAGCTGCTCGGCATCAAGGCCGCGACGGTGCGCACGAGGCTGTTCCGAGCCCGCAAGCGGCTCCGTGACGCCCTGAGCGCGGACGGCACCTCCCGCCCTGCCGCCGAGAATCAAGCGCGCGTCTCCGTCCAGCCCGGCGACGCGTCGCCCCATGGACCTCCCGTTCGCTGACGGGCACTGCACGCGAACCAACAGAAGGAGCAACCATGGCATCCATCATGAACGACTATGCAACCAAGATGAACCAAATCGCGCTTACGCCGCGGATGCGCTCAGCGCTGGCCGAGCGGATCGCTGCGGAGCGCGCCCGCGTCCAGCAGCAGCCCCGCACCACTGCGAGCCAGCCGTCGGCCTCCACCGAGCGCAGGCGCGGCCGCGTCTTCACGCGCCGCCGCGCGATCGCCGTCGCCGCCTGCACAGCCGGCCTCGCCCTGGGCTGCACGGCGCTCGGCATCCTGTGGGCGCCCTCGGAAGATCCCGCATCCGCCCCATCCGCAACGCAATCGGACCAAACGGGCGGCAGCTCGAACTCGTCGGCCGCAGCGGCCGCACAAGCCTCGTTCGTGCTTGCTGCCTATGCAGACGGCACACCGGTCGAAGACCGCAGCGACACCGTGCTCGCCGGCCCCGGATTCTTGGATTCCGTCAGCAGCTGGGAGGCAGGCCCCGATGACGATGACAACAACGTCCTGCGCGCCCGAAGTGTCTTCAGCATCGACCTTACAGCCTATGGCGATGACATCACGCAGCTCGACTACCGTATCGACGGTGACGAAACCGTGCAGCTCTGTTATCTGGGCAGCCGCAACTATCGCACTCCCGATGGGAGCTTTGAGGACATGCACGGGCAGAGCATGACCATCACGCAGGACATGCTCGAACGAATCGGAACCATCGACGGCGGCACGTTCTCGGTCGAGCTGAACTACGCGCTTCCCGATGATTTTTGGGCCATCTACGAGCGAGCAAAACAAGAGTCTACGGACGAATTCCGGTTCGAATCCATCGCGTACGGAGCGCAGCTCCTCGCCGGACGCACCATCACCATCACGGCGACCTTCGTCGACGGCACGACCCTCACCCATGAGTACCGAATAGATCCCGTCGATACCTTCAAGGAAACGCTCATGGCAAACGACCAGGCGTTTCACGATAGCTTTGACGATGAGAGCACCGATGAGTTCGTTCCCGAGCCGCTCTTCACAATCGAGCAGGTCAGCTAGGGTCCGGCGCCGGCGGAATGGAATAGGGGTTGGTTGGGGACGGGTTCGTTCCAACCCATCGGGATGTGTTGGAACGAACCCGTCCCCAACCAACCCATTTAAAACGTGCCATTTGGGGTATGCTACGTCACGGACTGTTCAACCTACCGGATGCACCGGCAAATCGAAGGGAGCATACCGTGGATCGCACCCGTTCCATCACGCCCGACGCCATCGCCGCCGCACACGAGTCGTTTATCGGCTGCCGCAGCAACCAGATCGCGCGCAACGCGGTCGCGGCATCGGGGATCGCCGCCGCAGCGCGCAACCCGCAGGTCGCGGCGCTCGGCACCACCACGTTCGACATCCAGCTCGAGCAAGGCGAGATCACGAACCAGAAGCGCTCGGGACGCTGCTGGATGTTCGCCAGCCTGAACACCATGCGCTACCGCATCATGAGAAAGCTCGGTCTCAAGACGTTCGAGCTCTCCCAGGCCTACCCCCTGTTCTGGGACAAGTACGAGCGCTCCAACTGGTTCTTTGAGAACATCATCGCCACGGCCGACCAGCCGCTGACGGACCGCGAGATCGCCTACCTCCTGTCCGATCCGTTGTGCGACGGCGGCCAGTGGGACATGTTCCGCTCCCTGGTCAAGAAGTACGGCGTCGTGCCCAAGGAGGCCATGCCCGAGACGTTCCACTCCTCCAACACCGGGACGATGAACCAGTACCTCACGCGCTACCTGCGCGCCGGCGCCAAGCAGCTGCGCGACGCCCATGCCTCCGGTGCGGACGTCGCCGCCATGAAGGAGCTCAAGCAGCAGCTCATGGACGGCGTCTACCGCGTGCTCGCCATCTGCCTGGGCGAGCCGCCCGCGACGTTCGACGTCCGCATCCGCGACGAGAAGAACGAGCTCAAGGCCTCGGGCACCTATACTCCGCAGCGGTTCTTCGACGAGTTCGTCGACATGAATCTCGACGACTACATCTCGATCATCAACGCGCCCACCTCGGACAAGCCCTATATGCACAGCTACACGGTCAAGTATCTCGGCAACGTGGTCGAGGACGGCGGCGTGCGCTACGTCAACCTCCCGATCGAGTCGCTCAAGCGCGCCGCTGTGGCACAGATGCGCGACAACCTCCCCGTGTGGTTCGGCTCGGACGTGGGACAGAGCTTCCTGCGCGAAGACGGCGTGCTCGACCCGAGCGCCTTCGAGGTCGACACCCTGTTCGACCTGCCGATCGAGGCCGGCCTGGACAAGGCCGCGCGCCTGGATTACGGCGAATCGCTCATGACGCACGCCATGACGCTGCAGGGCGTGAACCTCGACGCCGACGGGAACCCGACGCGCTGGCGCATCGAGAACAGCTGGGGCGAGGATGCCGGCAAGAAGGGCTACGAGATCGCGTCCGACGCCTGGTTCAGCGAGTACGTCTACCAGGTCGTCGTTGACAAGAAGTACCTGACGGAAGAGGAGCTGGCCGCCTACGAGAGCGAGCCGATCGAGCTTGCCCCCTGGGACCCCATGGGTGCGCTCGCGCGCTAGAAACGCCGCGATTCCCACCTGCGCCCGCGCCCCGTGCTCCGCATCCGCGGGCGCGGGGCGCATCCGTACGGGAGCTCAACCCTGTCACCGGGGCCGAGCTCCCTTCTTTTTCGGCTTATCGAATCTGGCGAATCTCGACGTGGCCTCGGTACTCCTCGACCCGGGCGAAATCACCCTGACCGGCGCATTCGACGACATTGGCTCCGGTTGCCATGGCCAGGCGCAGACCGTCTTCCACCCGGGAGCGATCGCGGTACCAGACGGACAGAAACGCACCGAGCGTCGAGTCGCCGGCGCAGACCGTCGAAAGCACCCGCACCGGATACGTGCAGCGCGCAAACCACGCATGCCGCCCGTCGCTGAAGTACGCCCCCGCGCCGCCCATGGTGAGCAAGACCGCCTGCGCGCCCTCCTTATGCAGATGCTCCAAGGCGCACAGAGCCCCTGCATCGTCGTTCGCGCTCACCTCGAGCCCGAAGATGTCGCGCAGCTCGTCATCGTTAGGCTTGATCAGCAGCGGCCTCTGAGCAAGAAGCCGGCGCAGAAGCGGCGAGGAGATGTCCACAACCACCTCTCCCCCGCGCTCGCGCACCTTTTCGACAACGCGGTCCAGAAAGCCATCGGACGTTCCCGGCGGCAACGAACCGGAGATGCTCAGGCACTCGAGCTCGGGCAGCGACGCGATGAGCTCGATCATGGCGTCCTCGTCGTGCCTCGAGATCGGGGCCCCGGCGTTCACCATGTTGTACTCGTGCTCCCCTGAATTCAAGAACACGTTCACCCGCGTGATGCCGTCGACCCAGACGGGAAAGACCTCGCATCCCCGCTCGCGCGCGCCGTCGACGATAAAGCGCCCCGAGAACCCCGCGAAGAAACCGAGGATGCTGGACGGTTCGCCGAAATGCTGCAGAGCGAACGAGACGTTGAGCCCCTTGCCGTTGGGGGTGTAGACCGCATCGCGGGTACGGGTCACGCAATCCGGCGCGAGCCCGTCGCACGTCACGTTGTAGTCGATGGCAGGATTGGCGGTAAGGGTGTAGATCATCGAACGGCCCCCACGATAAGGACGGATGAGCGAAGGCCGCCCCGCGCAACACGAGACGGCCTTGCAAACGTATGCGATCGAAACCCCGCGAAAGGCGGGGAGCGCCTACTTGCGCTCGAGCTTGCGCACCGCGATGCGGCGGCTGTACTCGTCGACGCGGCCGAAGTCGCCCAGGCCGACGCTCTCGGCGACGTTCGCGCCGGTCGCAAGGGCCAGCTTGAGGGCCTCTTCCACGTTCTCGCGGTTGTGGTACCACTTGAGGATGAACGCCGCGAGCGTGCAGTCGCCGGCGCAGACGGAGGACACGAGGTTGATGTTGAACTCGCGCTTGGCGTACCAGATGTCCTCGCCGTTGGAGAAGTACGCGTCGCCGCGGCTGCCGCGGGTGAGTAGGACGTTCTGGACGCCGATGTCGTGCGCCATCTTCATGGCGACGCGGACCTCGTCATCGGTGTTCACGGGCACGCCGAAAATCGCCTTCATCTCGTGGTGATTCGGCTTGATGAGCAGAGGCTTCTTGGCGGCAAGCGTCTTCAGCTTGTCGCTGGAGATGTCGAGGATGACATCACAGCCGCGATCCTGGGCGTGGTCGATGACCTCATCGAGGAAGTAGCGAGAAGCCTTCGGGGGCAGCGAGCCGGAGATGATCAGGCACTCGAGATCGCCCGTCGTGTCGAGGATCTTGTAGAGCTCGCGCTCGCCCTCGGGCGTCAGCGGGGCGCCCGCGTTCAGGATGCCGTACTCGTTCTCGCCGTCGTTGAAGTACGAGTTGATGCGAGTGATGCCGTCGATCCACACCGGGCGGCAGAGGCAGCCCATGTTCATGGTCTCCTCGACGATGTACTTGCCGGTGAAGCCGGCGAAGAAGCCGAGCGCGACCGAGTCGACACCGAACTTCTTGAGCGCGTACGACACGTCAAGACCCTTGCCGTTCGGGGTGTAGCTCGAGGTGACCGAACGGATATTCTCGTTCGGGATCAGCGGCGGGCACGTGACCGTCATGTCGACGGCCGGGTTGGCAGTCAGCGTATAGAACATTGATACTCCCCTTTCCAAAGAGACCGCGCAGCTCCGACGCTCCGTCGGGACCACGCGGTCACATAAAACATTATCCGAGAGCAAGTCCGAGCAATATGCTTACCGAAACCTTACTTTGCAGCAGCCTCGAGCAGCGCCTTGACCTCTTCGGCGGTGGTGCACTGGACCGCCTTGTCGGCGAGCTCC
This sequence comes from Collinsella sp. An271, assembly GCF_002159695.1. Lineage (NCBI taxonomy): Bacteria > Bacillati > Actinomycetota > Coriobacteriia > Coriobacteriales > Coriobacteriaceae > Collinsella > Collinsella sp. An271. The sequence continues at coordinate 313,273 of NZ_NFJE01000001.1, forward strand.
TTGGCCTCCTCGACCGTCCACTGGGAGATGGTCTTGCGGGTGCGCAGGATGCTCGGGGCGGACGTGGAGAACTCCTCCATGCCCCAGGCGATCAGCAGCGGAGTGAGCAGCGGATCGGCCGCGGCCTCGCCGCACATGCCGACCATGATGCCCTCCTTGACGCCAGCCTCGATGATGCTCTTGATAGCGCGCAGGACCGCCGGGTAGTACCAGCTGTACAGGTAGGCGATCTTGTCGTTGCCGCGGTCGGCTGCCATGGTGTAGCCGGTGAGGTCGTTGGTGCCGATCGAGAAGAAGTCGGCCTCCTTGGCCAGCAGGTCGGGGATGTTCGCGGAGGCAGCGGTCTCGGTCATGATGCCGACCTCGATGTCCTCGTTGAACTTGTAGCCCTCTTCGCGCAGCTCGTTCTTGCAGACCTCAACGAGGTCCTTGACGGCACGGATCTCCTCCACGCAGGTGACCATGGGGACCATGATCTTGATGTCGCCGAACGCGCTCGCGCGCAGCAGGGCGCGGAGCTGGACCTTGTACTCGTCAGCGTTGTCGAGGCAGTAGCGGATGGCGCGATAACCCATGAAGGGGTTCTCTTCCTTCACGAGCTTGAGATACGGGATCTCCTTGTCGCCGCCCACGTCGAGCGTGCGGATAATGACCGGGGCGCCCTTCAGGGCGACGGCGACCTTACGGTAGGCCTCGAACTGCTCCTCCTCGGAGGGCAGCGACTTGGCATCCATGAACAGGAACTCAGAACGGAACAGGCCGATGGCCTCGGCGTCCTGATCGAGGGCGCCCTTGACGTCATCGGGGCTGCCGATGTTGCACGCCATGATCTTCTTGAAGCCGTCGGCGGTGATCGTCGGCTTGCCGCGGAACGCCTCGAGGGCCTGCTTCTCGGCGATGAAGTCCTCGCGACGCTGGGTGTACTCGGCCAGGGTCTTCTCGTCGGGCTCAGCGATAACGAGGCCGCGGGAGCCGTCGACGATGGCGGTCATGCCGTTGTGCAGCGCGCCGCACGCGTTGGAGACGGACAGGACGGCCGGGATCTCGAGGGCGCGAGCGATGATCGCAGAGTGCGAGGTGCGGCCGCCGACCTCGGTGACGATGCCCGCGACGTTCTTCTTGTCGATCGTGGCGGTCATGGACGGGGTCAGGTCGTGGATGACAATGACCGTGCCCTCGGGCAGGACGGACAGGTCGACGACCTCGCGGCCCAGCAGCTCTGCCAGGATTCCGGTGCGGATGTCGGCGATGTCGGCGGCGCGAAGGCGGAACATCTCGTCGTCCATGGACAGGAACATATTCTCGAACATGGTGCTGGTCTCGGTCAGCGCCTGCTCTGCGCAGGTGCCGCCCTCGATGGAGGCCTTGATGGCGCCACCGAGCTCAGGATCCTGGGCCAGCGTCACGTGGCCGTACATGATCTCGGCCTCGGCCTCGCCGACGCTCGTCTTCATGTGCTCGGCCTGGGCCTCGGTCTTCTTGCAGAAGGTTTCGAGCGCCTTGTCGAAGCGAGCCTTCTCGGCTTCGGTGTCCTCGACCGTATGCGGCGTAAACGTCAGATCGGGCTCAACGGCGACCGCGACGGTACCGATGCCGATGCCCTCAGATGCGTTAACTCCCTCGTACATTGATCTTCCTCTCCTGTCAGCCCGACCATGAGGCCGGACCCCCTGCAAAAGCCGCGCGGAGCATCTCACGGCGATACCCCGCGCGCACTATTAAATAAAGAAAGGTTTCCGGAATCGGGCGTTACTCGCCAAGACCGCTCTTGATGAGCTCGAGAGCAGACGCGAGGGCCTCGTTCTCGTCGCTGCCGTCGCAACGGACCTCGACCTCGGTGCCGCACGGGATGCCAGCGGCCATGAGGGCCATGGGGCTCTTGCCGTTGACCTCCTTGTCAGCGGTCAGGATGGTGACGTCGCAGGCGAACTTGCCCATCGTGGAGGCAAAGAGGCCGGCGGGACGCATGTGCAGACCCTGCGGATTGATAAGGGTGACCTTCTCAGAAACCATAGTGTTCTCCTTTTTGATCTGTGCGCACCCCAGACATCAGGACACGCCAAAGTACACGACTAGTTTAACGCAATAAAGGACAAAAGAAATGCAAAAGCGCGAGGAGGTGGCCGAAAGGTCCGTCTGGCGCGCAGGAGGTCGCGCGAAGCATGCTGGACGGGCACGTCTGGCGGGTCGGCGAGCGGTCATCTTCCCGTCAAGCGCATCCGTTGCGCGGGGCACCTGATCGCATCGTCCTTGGGAAGCGATGATATATATCCCGATGCGCCCCCACATCGGCAAAAACCACGGGATTACCCGGCAACGGTACCCGGTAACGGTACCCAGAACTGAGGGAGAGGGCCTTTCAAGGGGCCCTCTCCCTCAGTTCTGGGTACCGTTACCGGGCCCTATTAGCGGGTAGCCTGGTTGAGGGCCCGGCGCGGGATACACTGACCGGTCGTTCCCGAAGGGGCTACGACAGGCGCTCGCTGACGACGCGCGCCACGCCTTCCGGATCGTCGGCATCCTTGACCGCCGCGCGGAACCCGTCGTCCATCAGCGCCTCGGCAACGCGCGAAAGCAGCTTGAGGTGCGTCGTCCCCGACTGGCCCTCGGGAATGAGCAGGGCGATGGCGACCCGCACGGGCACGCCGTCCATGGTCTCCCACTCCTCGGCACCCTGCGCGAGCTTCGCCACCATGACGGCGGCGCGCTGGACGGTCGCCGACTTGGCGTGCGGGATAGCAAAACCGTCGAGCATACCTGTGGTGCCCTCCGCCTCGCGCTTGAGGAAGGCCGCCATGAGCTCATCGGCGTCCTGGGCGAGCCCGAGGTCGACCGCGCAGCGCGACAGCGTCGAGAGCACCTCGTCTCGCGTGGAGCAGCGAAGGCCCACCAGCACGTAGTCGGCGGAAACAACGCTCTCCGCGAACCCGGAGGGCGCCTGCGCGCGCGGGCCCGCCTCTTGCGGGGTGCGCGCAAGCTTGCGGCGGAGCTTTGAGCCGAGCGTCTCTTTACACGAGGGCGAACCGGAGGGCGCAGCCTGGTTACCGGAAAGCCGCGCCAGGGCGAGCGCGCCGTCGATCAAATCACCCGCCGCCTCGACGGTAAGGGGGCATGCCGCACCCGTCGAGATGAGCGGAACCCCTGCAAACCGTTCGGCTCCAAACGGGGAACCCCCGATGATGAGGGCGGCATGCGCCGAGGCGATCTCCTCGCGCGTCAACTCGTCGACCGCCCCGTCGGCAGCGTACAGCTCCGTTCTCACCGCAAGCGAACGCCCGCGCGCCGCCTCCTCGATCGAAGCGGCAGCCTGCTTTGCCCCGCGTTCAACCGAGACAACAAGATCGACCCGATGAGCCATACGCCCTCCCCCAACAACCGGGTGCCCGCACCCGATGCGCCCATGCGCCTCCAACCAAACAGCGTATGCGCCAGCATACCACGCACGGCCCTGGCTTCCATATCCCCATGATGCGCAAATCGGTGAGAACGCGCGGTGCCGGCATCCGCCGGCCCCGGTGCGGCGACGCGCGACTGCGCTGCAGGAAACCAGCAGGTGAGCGGCACCTACAGGGGCGCCGAGCCGCCGGGTGCGCGACGCTGAAGGGGCGGCTCGGATGGATAATTCGACATCTCCCGCTCAAAACGCGTCGACAGACAGCCCGCATCAACTATAATTGCCATGTTTGCGCCATTAGCTCAGCTGGATAGAGCAGGGGACTTCTAATCCCAAGGTCGTTGGTTCGAATCCGACATGGCGCACCATCCCGCGAACAAGGGCGTCGGCGACGGCGCCCTTTTGCATGCCGCCCCATGCATACATGAGGCCCGCCCCGCCCGCGCATGGGCGGAACGTGGACTTTCATGCAGAATCGCCGAAAGTCCCCATCCCTCATGCGCTTGCTGAGGGCAACGGGTATCCTGACCTGTCGGACGACGACGGAACGACCGCAGGCCCGCGATGCGAAGGAGGATACATGGGCGCCCTTGATTCCCATGCGCGCATAGCCGTGCTCATACCGTGCTACAACGAGGCCCCGACCATCGCGAAGGTCATCGACGACTTCAGGCGCGTCCTGCCCGATGCGAGCATCTACGTCTACGACAACAATTCCCGCGATGACACCTCCGCCATCGCCCGCGCGCACGGCGCCATCGTCCGCCACGAGGCGCGCCAGGGCAAGGGCAACGTCGTGCGCCAGATGTTCCGGGACATCGACGCCGAGTGCTACCTCATGGTCGACGGCGACGACACCTACCCCGCAGAGGCGGCGCGCGCCCTGTGCGACCCGATTCTCGACGGCTCGGCCGACATGACCGTCGGAGACCGCCTCTCCAACGGCACCTACGGCAAGGAGAACAAGCGGGCGTTCCACAACTTCGGCAACAACCTCGTGCGCCGCATGATCAAGCTGATCTACGGCTACTCGTTCGAGGACGTCATGACCGGGTACCGCGCGTTCTCGCGTGTGTTCGTCAAGACGTTCCCCGTGCTGTCCGACGGCTTCCAGATCGAGACCGAGCTGTCCATCCATGCGGTCGACCGCCACTGGCGCATCGTCGACGTGCCCATCGCCTACCGCGACCGCCCGGAGGGATCCGTCTCCAAGCTGTCGACGGTCTCCGACGGCATCAAGGTGCTCGCGACCATCGGATCGCTGTTCAAGAACTACCGCCCGATGAAGCTGTTCACGCTCGTGGCCCTCGTGTTCCTGGCCCTCGGCCTTTGGCTCGGCATCCCGGTGGTCGCCGAGTTCCTGCACACCGGCCTGGTGCCCCGCTTCCCCACCGCCATCCTCGCGGCTTCCCTGATCTTCCTGTGCGGGCTGTCGTTCGCGACGGGGCTCATCCTCGATTCGGTCGCAAAGGTCGAGCGCAAGCAATGGGAGCTCGCCGTCTACCGCGAGATGGACCGAGAGGGTCGCGGCGGACGCGCATAGGCGCGCCTCACGGGGCCGACTGGCGCGAAATGAATTGGCCGGCGGTTCCTTACGACTCGAGCCCGAGGTACTTGGTCCAGAATTCGCGCGACGTGAGGTATGGGAAGGCGTCCTTCCACGCCTGCCTCACCTGCTTGCCGATCGTGCGGTGGCGGCGCAAGAGCTCGTGCTCGCGCATGCGGATGGCGCGGAAGCGCGCACGGTCCATGTGCCGGATCGTGCCCTTGGTGCGCGTCGGGTCCAAGAACACGAGCGTCTCGCGGGCAAGCGACTCGCCCTCGATCATCGCGGCGCCGTTTTTGACGACGTACCCCGGGCGCGTGCCGAGCATGGGCTTGGGCAGATAGTGCTTGTCGTAGGGCAGCGAGCGGAGCACCTTCATGAAGCGCGACGCCTGCGACTCGACGTTCGCATGCGACAGCACCTCGCGCGTGACGCCCGCGGCGCGAAGCAGCTCGGGATCCATGTCCTCGACCGGCATGAGCCGCTCGTTGCGCGCGCCGTTTTGCCTCATGAGCTCGGCGCCGTCGAGGCTTTCCAGAAACTGCGGCCCCTTGAGGTAGTCCTCGAACCCGTCGAGCAGCAGCTCGGCCGCGCTGTAATCGAGGTCGCGCAGGTCCTGGCGCACGCTGCGGCGGATGCGGACGATAAAGAGCCCCTCCGACGCGCAGTCGTCCACCGCGATCATGGCCATGAAGTTGCGGATGTACTGGTAGCAGTCGACCGACGCGCGGAAGCGCCCCTCGAAGCTCTCGTGCCACACGCAGATGCCGTTCATGGTCATGAACACCGGCTGGTTGCGCATGCCGAACTCGACGTCGTCGCAGCGGATGAAAAACGGCATGGGCAGGCCGTTTTTCTCGATGGCCGCCGTCGGGATGCAGCTGTACCACCAGGCGCCGTACGCGTTGGGAACCTCGACGTTCGTGCGCTCGTTGACGAGCAGGTCGGAGAGCGACCCCATGTGCAGGTCGGTTTTGACGCGACGGTAGGCGCCCGAGTTCAGCACGAAGGAGACGTCCTCGAACTGGCGGACCGGGTCCTCGAGCGACAGCATCGCGCCGTTGATGAAGGCGTCGCGGTAGGGCCCCTGGGCAAGCGCGAGCAGGTTGTACGTGCGGATCAGGCTCTCGGGCATGATGCGCACGTCGTCGTCCATCACCAGCACGTGCGTGAACTCGCCCGGATGCTCCGTGGCGGCCATCATGCCGCGCGCAAAGCCGCCCGATCCCCCCGTGTTGGGGTTCGGAAGGACGCTCACCAAGTCGTCGGTGAGCGCGTCGACGTCGAGCGTCCTGCCGTTATCCACCACGAACATATGGAAATTGCCGAGAATCGGCGCCCCTTCCGCGCGGATGCCCGCTTGAACGAGGTCGATGTTCGCCGTGATGTAGGCCTCCTTGTTGAAGGTCGTCGTGGCAAGGGCGAGGCGGACCTCGTTGATGCGCGCGGGATCGACCTTGGCATACCAGTACGCGCGCACGATGACGAGCCGCTCCCCTTCAGCGGGAACGGCGATGAACCCGATGAGGTCCTCGCCCGCGGTGGGCACCTCGATATCGAGCGCAACCGGCGAGTCGGGGGCGGCGTCCACGGCATGCGCGGAGAACACCTGGCGATCGGACGCATCGGACGCCACCGCATCGATGCGGATCTCGCCCGCGCCCGCCACCTCCACATGGAGCCAGACTTCCTGAAGGCCCGCATACATGCGCCACTTGCAGGCAGAGCATCCGTTGACATACGTCAGGAAGTCCGCCGTGCCCGTGAGCTCGAGTCCCGCGCCGTCCTCGTACCGGGCCGCCCCCGCCTGCGCACGGTAGTACAGCTCGGGATGGTCGGCAGCGTGGTCGTCGACCGTGAGAACGACGTTGGAAAGTTTGAAATCGACAGTCATTCGTGCTCCAGGGGACTCGTGCGCGCAGGCGGCGCGAAGCGTTTGCCTCAAGTCTACTTGATGCGTGCCGCGCCCGCGGCCTTTTCATGCGAGAAGCGAAAATCGAGCCCCGCCGAAACGGAGGCGAAACGGAGGCCCTGTGGACGGGCCGCCGCCTTGAGCGACTCGGTCGCGCCTCGGGTAAGCTATCATGAGGCGCAGATTGCTTACCCGTGCGGAGGTTGCCCCATGCCGTTTCTGAGCGTATTGATCCCCGTCTACAACGGCGAGGACTATCTTGCCGACGCGATCGAGTCGGCGCTGAACCAGCCGTGCGACGACCTCGAGGTCGTCGTGGCCAACGACGGATCAACCGACCGGTCGCTTGAGATTGCCCGCGGCTACGAGGAGCGCGACAGCCGCGTGCGCGTCATCAGCCACGAGAACATGGGGCCGGGTGCGACGCGAAACAAGGCGATCCCCCAGCTCAAAGGATCCTGGATCCTCTTTCTCGACTGCGACGACATCATCTTGCCGAACTTCTACACCGAGCAGGTGCGCGCGTTCCTCCAGTTCTGCCGCGCGCACGAGGTGGAGACCATCGTCCCGTGCCGCCTGTACGGAGACGTGAAGCTCAGCTGGGCGAACATGGAGTACGTGCCCTTCGACGAGGTGTTCGGCCAGGGCAGCGACGCCTCGTGGCGCGTCGACTACGAGTTCGCCACGCTTCTGTACTCGGCCGAGCTGCTGCGCCGCGAGCGCATCGAGTTCGGGATCACGCGTCCCGCCGAGATGGAGAGCATCTTCCGCCACAAAGCGGTCTTCTGCTCCAAGCGCACGGTGTTCACGAACCGGCTGTGGTTCGCGGTGCGCCGCGAGAACCCGCACCAGGCAACACGCGACCGCAACTGGAACAGCGTCCATGTCGACCGGATCCGCTATGAGGGGTTCAGCGACCTGATCGAATGGCACCGCCAGCGCGGAACGACGGGCTTCGTCATCGAGGAGGCGGCGCGCCGTCGCGACGCCGCGAAGGCCTCCATCGACCGCGGGGAGCAGCCCCGCACGCTCAGGCGCCGCATCGAGGAGCACCGGGCATATCGCCGCTGGAAGCAGGATCGCCGCCGCGCCTCCAAACCCCTGGGCGAATGGATGCTCGACGAAGATCGTCAACGCGAGGCCATCGAGGCCATCGAGCACCAGATCGAGCATCTCTCCTGACGCCGTGCAAATCGGGGACGTACCTGCTGCGTGCATTCTTAGGGTGCCCTGCATATCAGGAACGTACCTGTTGCGTGAATTATTATGCATGTCGCATATCGGGGACGCACCCGCTGCACCAAAAGAATGCACGCAGCAGGTACGTCCCCGATTTGCATACATGCACGCGGCGGGTACGTCCCCGATTTGCACGGTGTGGAACGTTACTGGCGGCGATGCTTGAGCAGGCCGGGCAGGTACATGAGAGCCGAGCCGATTCGATAGGAGTTGGACTGCTCGAGGTCGACGACGCGCTGGCGCGCCTCCGCGAGCTCTCGTTCGACATCGGCGGCATGCCGTTCGGAAGCCTCGGCGCGCCGCCGCTCGTCAACGAGCATGCGGTCGGACGCCGCCTCGCGATACAGGTACAGCTCGTGGCACCCGTTGTCCTGCTCGCAGGCAGGACTCGTCTCCCCCACGAGCTCGACGAGCTCGTCCTCGCCCTGCTGCGCGAGCTCCCTCAGGTTCGCCACGCCCTCCTGGACGATGCGGGCGAGCGCCTCGCGCTCGTCCAACGCGCGCCCGAGCGCGTCCGCGATCTCGTCTGCCGACGCATCCATGGCGAGCAGGCTCGATCCCATGTGCGCCTCCTCGTACAGCGCGCACACCTTCGGCAGGTAACCGAGGCCGACACACGGGATGCCGCCGCGAAACATCAGCAGCGAGGCATGGTAGCGCATGGAAAGGCCCGCGGTCGCCCGACCGATGAAGTCGGCCATGGCATCGATATCGTCGCCCGCCGAGAACAGGTGCACGCGATCGATACGGCTCATGGCCTCGACCACCCGGTCGGAAATGCCGCGATCGGCCGCATCGAGCATCGCGAAGGCGAGATGGGCGCGCGGGCGGCTCGCCAGCACGCGGTCGCAGGCGCGGGCGACGCGCTCGGTGAAATCATCCGACACGTTCTCGTACTCGCGCAGCGACACCACGATCAGGTCAGTGTCGACAGGGTCGAGCTCCTGGTTCGCAAACCAGGAATCGACCGCCTCCGTCACATGCGAGGAGCCGGTGAACGCCACGTCCGCGCGGCGCACGACCTGCCCGGCGGGCACGTCGCAGGCGGAGACGAGACGGGCGGTCTCCTCGTCGCGGCACGCGAACCGGGCGCCGAGCGAACCCATGAGGCGCACCAGCCGCTTGCTGTGGGTGCGCTCCAGCGGACCGGCGCCGATGCCGTACAGCACGACCGGCGTATCGTTCAGAGCCGCCAGCTCAACGAACGCGGCGATGCCCGGAATATCGGAATGGAGCACCGACGAGGCGATCTCCGCCTTGCCCATGGTCCAGCGGATGCCCTGGTCGAACAGGAGCCCCGCCATGACGAGGGCGACGGAGGAGCGGGCGAGCATCCCGTCGAGCTCGCGCTTGGAGGCCAGCGCGATCGCGTAGACGCCTCGGTGCACGAGGGTGTGCCACGGGTTCTCGCTCACGGCGACGCTCACGGTGCCGGGGCAGCGCTCCTCCAGGCGCTCCGCAATGGTGGAGAGGATGTACTCATCACCGAAGTTGCCGCAGCCCACGTATCCGAGCACGGTCGCCACGCGGCACGGCTCGAACGATGCGCCCTCGACGCACAGCGCCTCGGCGGCGTGGACGACCGAGCGCTCGAACCCGCCGCGCGCCGCATGCATGCCCTCGGCATCGCCGCGCCCCGCGCGGACCGATCCGAACAGCGCGTCGTCTGCCGTCGAGGCGATTGAGGCGCGCACGCGGCGCGACTCAAGAAGCGCCGCCGCCCGCTCGGCCATCCAAGCGCCGGTCGCACCCGCATCGGGACGAAGGATATCAGCCCCGGCGAGCTGCTTGGTCGCCTGGAGCACGTACTCATCGTAGGCCGAGCGCCCCTCGGAAGACGGGAACCGGACCGCGATCGACGTGAACCCGAGCGCATAGGCGGCACCGGCGTCGGCACCGTCGAAGCGCCACTCATCGGGCCACCCCTCGCCTGCGCAGCGAACCGGCGTGCCTTCCGGCATCCCCTGGGCGGCCGCCCTCATGAGTTCGATGCGCTCCGGCGTCGCCTCCTGGGCGCAGGAAAGCCCCCGCGGGTAGACAATCTCGTTGGCAAGGTCGAGCGCAGACAGGTCCGGAACCGTGCCCAGGGTGCGAACGGCGCACCCCTGCTCGCGTGCCGCTGGCGCGGCCATGCCGTCGAGCACCCAGCAGGTATCCGGCGCGGCCCCCCGCATGCGCTCCAGGGAGCGCGCGAGCTCGTCCTCGCGGGAGGCGAGCACGACGAGGCGGGGCGCCTGCACGACGCATGCCGACGTATCGATGGAAAGGCCGTCAGCGACCACCACGGCGTCGACGGCCCAGCGACGCATCAGCGCGTCGAGGTACCCGAGCTGCGCCACGCCGTCGGCGAACAGCTGGGGCCACAGGCGGGGCGTGAACCAAAAGACCGCGTATCCAGCCTCTTCAAGCGCCTCCTTCGCGCGCCAGGACGGGGAGATGACGCCCAGGGCGGGGTCGGCGAGCAAAACGAGGCAGCGCGCACCGTGCGCGTTCGCATCCATAGTGAAGACTCCTTTTCGGGATGAGACGGTGTGGGGAGGACGGTCCGGCGCCGTGCGCGACGAGCGAGGCGATGCGCACGGTGCCGGACCAATCAGCTGCTCAGCCGGCGCTGGATGGCGCGCGGGATGCGCAGAAGCGCCGTGCCGTACCGATACTCCGCGGACCTCCGCAGGTCATCGAGCTGGCGCTCGACCTCCTCGCGAGCACCCTGCGCCTCGACAACCGCGCCGCGCGCCCGGTCGACCTCCCCGTGCAAGCGGTCGATCTCCGAGCGCGCCTCCTCCAGATCCGCCTCGACGCGGTCGAAGAGCTCCTTGTCGTCGTCGACGAACGCGCCGTGGTTGCGCATCCAGAAGAACAGGTACCCCTGCGCATCGTTCGCCTTGATCAATTCGAGCGAGCGGCGGTCGAGCGGATGGGTGTAGGCGTCCAGGGGCACATCGAGCAGCCCCATGCGCTCCGCCGCCCCATCGTGCAGCTCGGCGAACGCCCGCGCGAACGAGTCGACGCGCGTGAGGGAGTTGAGGTTGTACACCGCGCCGCCGAGCGCCCAGCGGGCATGGCTCACGCGATACGTCTCGTACAGGCCCTCCTCCTGAAGCCGGTCCCGCAGCAGCGCGAACGCCTCGATGAAGTCGAGGGCATGAGGGTCCTTGTTGTCCATGGACGAGGAGCCCGTGCGCATGCGGTAGTGCGACAGGCGCTCGTAGATCACCGACATACGGCGCGCCTTGACGAGCGCCATGCACGTGAACGGCAGGTCCTCGGTGCGGAACAGCGCCGGGAAGCGGATGTCGTTCTCGACGAGCAGCGAACGGCGGAACAGCTTGTTCCACGGCCAGTTCTGAAACGACGTGAAGATGGCGTCGGGGTTGTCGGCCGCGCTGAACTCCAGGGTCTCGTGTACCGGAAAGTCCGCGAAGGCGGGGAAATCGAGCGTGCCGACAGCCGGATGCTGGTCGCGCTGGACGCGATTGTTGTAGAACCACGCATCCCAGATCACGATGTCGCAATCGAGCTGCTCGGCGCGGCCGACGGCCTTCTCGAGCAGCGTGGGCTCGATGAAGTCGTCGGCGTCGAGGAAGTACACGTAGGTGCCGGTCGCGACGTCGAGCCCCTTGTTGCGCGCGCAACCGGGTCCCAGATGGCGCTGGGTCAGGATGCGCACCGCGGGAAAGTCCTCGTCGGCGCGGTAGCGCTTGAGCACCTCGAAGGAGTCGTCCGACGAACCGTCGTCGACGCAGATCAGCTCGAAGTCCTGGAACGTCTGCGCCTTGAGGCTGTCGAGCGCTTGGCACAGGTAGGGCTGGGCGTTGTACACGGGCATGATGACGGAAACGCAAGGCGACGACACGGCTACCCCCAAGATATCGTGAACGCGGGCACGCCCGCGATGGCTTCGTAGGGATAGTATACGGCACCGCGTCGACGCGCCCGCGCCCATACGGGCGAACTCGCGGAACGGGCAGAACACGCGGCGCTTTAAGGGAAGGGGCCGCTTGCACTCCCGGCAAGCGGCCCCTTCCCAACAAGCACCACGCGATAGCAACGTCGCGCAGGCTACTTGTCCATTCCCAGATAGCGCTTCCAGAACGCGAGCGAGGTCAACTCGTCGCGACGCGCGGAGTAGTCGTGGCGCAGCTGCTTGATGTTGCGCTTGTAGGCCTTGAGATCCTCCTTGTAGCGCTTGGAGATCTGAGCGTAGCGCTCGGGGTCCTTCTTGCGCAGCGCGCCCATGCGGTTGTACCAGTCGATGATGATCAGGTACTCCTTGCCGCGGATCGCACCGGCGGGATACGCCCAGCCGATGACCGGGATGACGGCGTAGCCCTTGCCCTCCTTGACGATGAAGCGCTGGTTGTTGTCGGTGGCCAGGTCGTTCAGGCGCTGCAGGCGCGTGCGCGGGGCGTCGGAGTCGACGAGCTGCCGGTCGATATCGGCGATATGGAAATCGGTCAGGCCGGCGGCGTGCACCTGACGCTCGAGCTCATCGAAGGGGACGAGCTTCTCCTTGTTGCGGTTGGCGGCCATGAACGTCTTCTCGGCCATGCCGGGCGTGGCGATGAAGTCGGGCCCCTTCATGAAGTCCTCGAACGCGTCGAGCACGAGCTCGGCATTGTCGTAGCCGAACTTCTTGAGCTCGAGGCGGATGTTGTTGTGCATCTCGCGCATGAAGTCGGACTTGGGCGCGAAACCGGTCGTGCACTGGGCGATCATCGTGTTGCGCGTGGTCTGGTAGCGCTCGACGGCGGCGTTGTAGCGCACGTGGAACGACATGTGCCAGATGCACAGGCCGTTCATGGTCATGAACTTGGGCTGGCAGCGCACGCCGTACTCGGCGTCGTCGCAGCGCACGAAGTACGGCAGCGGCAGCCCGTTCTTCTCGATGACCGAGATGGGGATGCAGCAGTACCACCATGCGGCGTACCGGGAGTTCAGCTTGGTGATGGCGCTCGGCACGCGGAACGTCTCGTTGAAGACGACGTCCTCGAACTTGTTGAGGCGCAGCTGCGGCTTGGCGGGCGCGAACGTGCCCTCCTTGGTCATGAAGCCGGTGTCCTCCCACAGCTCCTCGCCGATCTCGTAGTTGAGCATGGCGCCGCTGATGAACGCCTCGGCATACTCATCGTTGACCAGGCGCAGCAGGTTGTAGGTGCGCTTGATGCTCTCGGGGGACACGGCGACGTCATCGTCCATCAGCAGGATGTGGGTCGCGCGCGGCGTCTGCTCCATGGCCTCGATCATGCCGCGCGTGAAGCCGCCGGCGCCGCCGACGTTGTCGTTGGGAGAGATGATCACGCGGTCGCTCGCCAGCTTGCCGGCATCAAGGGTGCGCCCGTTGTCGATCACGCGCATGGTGAAGTGCTGGGCGATGTCCTCGGAGCTGTCGATGATCGACTCCTTGATGAGCGCGATATTCGCCTCGATGAACTCCTCTTTCTTGAACGTGGTGGTCGCGAGGACGAGCTCCACGTCGCGCAGGGGGCGATCGATCTCGACGGAGTAGTAGCTCTCCCCGATCAGCACGGGGCCGTCCGTCGCGAGCTCAAAACCGACGATGACCGCGTCGGAGGGCACCGTGAGCTCGACATCGATGGCCTGCCACTCATCGGAAGCGGGAAGCTCTCGCTTCGTGTCGTCGAGCTTGATGGGATGAGCGGAGAACGCGTCCGCGGTGGTCTGCACGTACGTGCACGCGGCGCCCTTGACCTGCAGGTGCAAGAAGAAGCGCTGCGCGCTGGTATAGCGCCTGAGCTTGCCCACGGACAGCGCGTTGAAAAACGTCGTGAAGTCAAAGACGCCGGCGTCGTAGAGCATCCACTCCCCCGTCACATGGTCGCGCACGAACGGCTGGGTGGATCGGCAGTACAGCGCGGGATAGCTCGTGGAGCGCGGGTTGCACTCGAGCAGGATGTTGGCGAACTTTATAGCAGGCATGTGCCCTCCTAGATGGCTAAACATATCCTGCCCATGATACATGAAATGCGGGCATGCCCCCGAATGCACCGAAAACGGGCACAAGAGGCGGCGGTGGGCCCTCCGGGGGGGGGTGAGCTTCTGGGGACAGTCCCTTTTGGACCGCGGCGGCGTATGTGCGCCGCCGCGGTCCAAAAGGGACTGTCCCCAGAAGCTCACCCAGACCGCGTCAGTCGTTGTAGTAGGGACGCGCGAAGCCCGTTATCGAGCCCTCGGGAATGTAGAGGTCCTCGTAAAGCAGCTGGACGCGGCCGTAGATATGCTCCCAGACGTAGAGCGTCTGGCCGTCGGGTGCCACGGAAGCGACAATGCCCGCATGGGTGCCCTCCGACGCGCCGGCCCACGGACGGAACGCCGGCTGATCGATCAGCCAGATGTCTCCCGGCTTGGGCGAGGACTCCAACCTGCCCTGGTTACGGTACCAATCGGCGATCTCGTGCGGGAACGACGAGGCGGCACCGTTCATGAACTGGTATTTCATACCGGCTTCTTGGAAACACCAATAGACGAACGCCGCACAGGGTCCCATATGGTTCATCGTTCCGCCGTCGGCAACGACGCGGTCCTGGTAGCGCCAACCGTCGGTGATGCCATTTTGCGATGCCGCCGTGGCAATCACGCGAGCGGCCACCTCGTCGCTCGACAGACGCTCGCCGGTCGCAGGGTCAAGGTAGTAGGGCTTGCCCTCGATCATCAGGCTGCCGTAGCACATGCGGCCCGTGACCTCGTGGTAATAGACCCATTTGTTCGAATCGGGCAGCCATGCCCAGCCGTAATCGACCGCACCGGTGATGGGGTCGAAGTACATCCAGCCGGCCTCATCGCCGTGGGAGTCGTCGATATAGCGCTCGCCGTGCGCCATCTCACCGGTCACGTAGTCGCAAAACACCCATTTCTGGCTGCCGTCCTCATCCGTGATGAGCAGAAATCCGTAGTCGACGGCACCGTCTTCGCCCAGATGGACCCATTTGCCGTGCTCGATGCGCCATTCGTCGGTCGCCTGCTCCCACGCCTCGCCGGCGACGTCGTTGTCCACCGGGACGAACGCCTCGCGGTCGCGCGCGATGGTGGTGTCGGCCTCGGCCCAGTACCACGCGACCGTCTCGGGATCGTAGAAGAACTTCGAGCGCGCCGGGACGTCCTCGTCCAGCCAGCCGACGGCCTCGGCGGGCTCGCACGGCTCGCCGTCCTCGTCGACCCAGCCCGTATAGGCCGCCTGCTCCGGTGTATCCACGACCTCGGAATCCGGTGCCGCCAGGGCACCGGACGGAACAAGACCCGCCATCAGCGATGCCAGCAGGCATGCTGAGACCTTCCATCGCGAGCAACGCATACGCAACCCCTTCCCATTTCTGCAGCGATGCCGGAACGCGGACCCTCCTCACCCGGCAGGCGAAGATGATCGGCGGTTCCGGGGGAACGCTGACCGATTGCCGTCGTGCTGCGCACCCCCGTGGCGCGGAATGAATCGGTCGGTGTTTCCCTAAGGAGATTCTAGCGTTTCACGGTGTCGAGCAGGGAGCGAAGGCCGTAGGCGGCAAACGGCAGGAGCAGCAGCGCGAACGGCATGGTGTAGACGCTTTTCGCCTCCCAGAGCAGATAGCAGGCGACGCCTCCCAAAAACGCGATGACCATGAGCAGCGCCGCGGGCGACACGCTACCGCGATGCCGGAATGCGCACACGAGGCCGGTGAACGACGCGATGTAGAACAGCGACTGGTAGGCGTCCATGGTGATCGTCAGCACGCGGTTGGCCGTGTAGCCGTTATACATGACCTGCTCGGCAATCGAACTCGTCGCGTCGGAAACCGACGTCGCGGAGTAGTACAGGGACTGGAACGTGGGATCGAGCCACTCGGTCATGACCTTGTAGACAAAGAAGCGAATGCAGTAGAGCGGGTCGGCCAAAAACCTGCCCAGAGCGGTCTTGATGGCCTCCATCGCAAAGGCCCCCTGCGCCGCCGTGTCGCCATCGACCTGCGCGAAGTGCGTCGCCTGGACAGGCGACCACCAGCCCGGCCGGTTGAGATAGGGATCCCAGGTGAGGCCCATCGCGATCCACGACGTCTTGGGCATGCCGTCACCGAAGCTCAACCCGACCGTGGACTCGAGCAGCCGGACCGGCACGGACGTCAAGGAGTTGATCACCACCGCGGCGGCAAGCACGATCAGGATCTGGGGAGCTCGGCGCTCGCGCACCAGCACGATCAGCCAGGCGAGCACGAGGGCGATCAGCATGATCACGAACGTCGATTTGACGATCAGGGCGAGAAGCATGACCACCGCGCCCGCTGCGAACAGGCCCCAGCGGCGCGGAAGGCTCTCGTCCTGCTGCATCGCCGCGACGTTGAGGGCGAGCGAGGCGCAGCCCAGGCCGAATCCGATCGCGTTGCCGTAGACGAACGCGGCCGAGAACGTCAGCGGCGCGAACAGCACGACGAGCACGCTCGCCAGCGCGACGGTACCCGTGCCGGGGAACAGGCGCCCCGTGATGAAGATCAGCGATGCCGCGGAGACCACCACAAACACGGCGCTGAGCAGTTGAAACGCCATCTCGTTGCCCACGCCGAACAGCGCGTAGACGCCGGCGAGCAGCCAGACCGACCCGCTCTGAAACGGGTAGACGCGCAGGTACGACACGCCCTGGTCGCCCAAGTCGGCACTGAACACGCCGAAGTCACCTGAAAGCAGGGCGCGGGCGTACTGGTCGAGCCGGATCGAATCGTTGTAGAAATTGGTCTTCGTGCCCAGAAGCACGATCCACGCGACCGAGGCCGCGAACAGGAGCAGCAGCGCGCACGGCACCGCCGCGCGCGCGGGGGCACGCCGCAGGCCGTTCCAGATGAACAGGAAGAACAGGGCGAGGCAGACCAGACCGAGCGCGGGGAACATGAACGCGATGAACGCGCCGCCGTTGAACGGCGTGAGCAGGTTCATCACGTCCGCACCGACGCCCTCCGGCCCCATGTTGATGAAATAGCCCGTGATGAACGGTGCGGCAAGCGCCAGGCAGCCGAGAAAGATCGCGGCCAAGACGAGAAGAAACGCCTCGAACACCCGGCCTGCCCGCTGCGGCTTCGTGAGCCCTGCGGCCTTCATATGCTGAGCCATATCCGTACCGTTTCCTCTCCATACGGGTCGCCGTCACCGTCATGCCATTCTAGCGTGTTGCCGCAGGCGGGGCGCTTGGTACTTTTCAGGACGGGCAAAAACAGCCCCGTCCCAAAAAGGCACCACGCGCCCATGACGTATAATGTCACCTTGCACCGCAAGCGGAAAAACACCTAAAGGCGCTGGTACATGAGCACAACAACCCGTCGTATCCCTGAGCTGGACATCGCGCGAGCGATCGCCGTCATCGCCATCATCGTGTACCACACGGGCATGGTCTTCAGCGAACCTTTATACCCGGGCGCCGGCATGCCGGAATGGCTCCCGAAGTTTCTCGATACCTTCCATCTCTACACGCTGTTCATCGTCTCGGGCTATCTGACGAACTTCAACAGGCCGCTTTCGGGAAGCCTCGTCGTAAAAGCGGCGCGCTCCGCCCTGCTCCCCTATGCGATCTCATGCCTGTTCATCATCGGAGGGTCCGCCGCGTGGGCCTGTGCGCTGGGCACCGACCCCGCCGAGCAGGCGCAGCGCTGGTTCGAGGCCTCGCTGTGGGGCGCCGGAGCCCAGCACCCCCTCGCACTCGTCCCCGACCTCGAGCGCATCGGCGGCATCTGGTTTCTGCCGGCGCTGTTCTGGGCGAAGCTCTACATCGGGGCCACGGCGAAGCTCGGCGATAAGGGCAAGCTCGTGGCCATGCTCGCTGCCCTTGCATTCGGCATGGTGTCGGCGAACTATGTCTGGCTGCCCCTGAGCATTCAATCGGGCATCGCCGGCGCCGCGTTCATGTACGTCGGATGGCTGTTCCGCACGCATGCCGACGCGCTCGCCGCCCGTCGCATCCCCGTCACCGTCGTCTCCGCCGGCCTCTGGATCGCCGCGATCGCCTATGGTGGAAACTCCTCCATAGCGATGTGCGCCTTCCCCGCAGGAATCATCGACATCGCAGGCGGCATCGGCGCGAGCTGGTGCATCCTGCGCTCATCGGCGCTCATCGCCCGCCACGCGCACGGCCTGTCGCGGGCGCTCGAATGCGCCGGCCGCAACACGCTGCCGCTTTTCGCCCTCCACATCGTGGAGGACAACACGCTGCCCATGTGGATCATCCTGCCCACGCTCGTCACGAGCTGCGGCGCGCACCCGTGGTCATGGGTCGCGCTCGCCTGCGTGCGCCTGCTGTTCGACGCCATGCTCGTCGGGCTGATGTACGTGACGCCGCTTTTGCGCACGGTGTTCTTCCCGCACATCCGCGTGCGCCTGCGCGAACGCGCGACAGCGTTTTGGAGCAGCCTGTACGCGGCAAGCGAATAGCGCGCCTTGACGCAACGGCGGATCGCCGTTCTCGCCCTCGGGTCGCCAGAAAACAGCGAACGGGGCTCAAGCTGCGCGCCGCGGGTCCCTTCAAAACCCTCGACACGCCGCTTGAGCCCCGTTGCGAAACGGACGACTCGACGCTTCTAGTCCTCGGCGCGCTCACCCTCGTCGTAGGTGCGCTCACCGATGATGAAGCGCGGACGATGCTTGCTCTCGAGGTAGATGCGGCCCACGTACTCGCCGACGATGCCGATGCCGAGCAGCTGGATGCCGCCGATGAAGCACACGATGGACACCATGCTCGCCCAGCCGGCAACCGAGTTGCCCATGATCGACACCACGATGGCCCAGATCACGCCGATGAAGCTGATGAACGACACGATGAAGCCGAGCGCCGTGATCAGGCGAATCGGCTTCACCGAAAGGCTCGTGATGCCGTTCATGGCGAGCGCGAGCATCTTGGACAGCGGATAGTGGCTGTGGCCCGCCACGCGCTCGTGGCGCTCGTAGTACACGCTCGTGGACTTGAAGCCGACAAGCGGGACCATACCGCGCAAGAAGAGGTTGACCTCTTTGAAGTTCGCGAGCTCGTCGAGCACCCGGCGCGACAGCAGGCGGTAGTCGGCATGGTTGTAGACGGTCTCCACCCCCATGCCGCTCATCAGCTTGTAGAACGCCTGCGCGGACGTGCGCTTGAAGAACGTGTCGGTCTCACGCGAGGAGCGGACACCGTACACCACATCGCACCCGTCGAGGTAGGCGCGCACCATCTCGTCCATCGCGGAGATGTCGTCCTGGCCGTCGCAGTCGATGCTGATGGACACGTCGCAGAACGCGCGGCACTCCATCAGGCCTGCGAGCAGCGCGTTCTGGTGCCCGCGGTTGCGCGACAGCGAGATGCCCCTGAACGTGCCGTCCTGCGCGGACATCGACTGGATGATGCTCCACGTCGCATCCGAGCTGCCATCGTTGACGAACAGGATATGGGAATCGTCCGCCACGTATCCGAGGGATTGCAGGTGCTCGAGCTCCTCCTTGAAGCGGGGAGCCGTCAGAGGGAGGACCTCCTCCTCGTTGTAGCACGGGATCACGATGCAGAGGGTGGGCTTGTTCATAATCGGGGCACGTACTCCTTTATGCGTTGGTCAGCGGGCGCGCGACCGCGGTGACGGTGAAGCCACCGGAATAGGTACCCGCCATGCGGACACCCGTCGCGGGCGTGTAGGCTTCGATGATCTTGTCGTTGCCGACATAGATGGCAACATGACCGGGATAGAAAATCAAGTCACCGGGCTGACGCTCACTCAAAGAGACATGTTTGAAGCGGGCGTCGGCGGCCATGTTGTTGGCGTCGTGAGCGTGCCACGGATCGTACCAGTGCATATAGGGGTTGTAGTCGTCCAGGTCCATGCCGCAGGCGAACAGGCACTGCATCACCAGGCCGGAGCAGTCGACGCCCTGGCTCGGCGACAGCGAGTAGTTCCACACGTACGGCGCCCCGAGGTACTCGTAGGCGCGCGAGACCATGGCGTTCACGCAGTCCTGGCGCGAAGCGTCCACGTCGATGCGCGACGGGGTCACGTACGAGTAGGGCGTGGAGTAAGCAGCGGCGGGCAGCGTGACGTTGCGGCTGCTGACCTGGAAGTACTGCGACGGATTCTGGTAGCCGATCTTGTCGCAGGCGCCGGTATAGGGATCGAAGTAGCGCGAATACCCGTCGATCGTGCGGCGGCCGTAGACCATGCGGCCCGTGACGTCGTCGTAGTAGACCCACTTGGTGCCGCCGTTGCCGTCGGAGATCTCGAGCCAACCGTACACGACGGCCCCGGTGTTCCCATCGAAATACATCCAACCGGCCTGATCACCATGCGAGTCGTCGACGTACTTCTCGCCGTGGGCCATGACGCCCGTCGTGTAGTCGTAGAACACCCACTTGGAGCCGCCGTCGGCGCTCACCAGGCGGAACCCGTGGGCCATCTCGCCGGTCACGAGGTCGAAGTAGTACCATGCGTCCTCAGAGGCGACGTAGTCCTCGCCTTTGATCATGGCGCCGTCGGCACCCAGGCGGACCCACTTGCCGTTGTTGACGCGCCAGCTCGTGGAGGCGTTCTCCCAGGCATCGCCCGCGACCTGGTTGTTCAGCGGCACGAAAGCATCGTGGTTCTTGGCGATGGAGCCGTCGGCCTCGGCCCAGTACCAGGCGTCGGTCGAGGGATCGTAGAAGAACTTGCTCGCGGCCGGGAAGCCGGCGTCGACCCAGCCGGTCGCATGGGCGGCGTCGCACTCCTCGCCGTCGGCGTCGACCCAGCCGGTGTAGTCGCTCACGGGCTCGCTCAGCGGCTCGCCGTACCAATAGTTCACGTCGACGTTCGGGTTGCTCCCGGTGTTGCCCACGATGCCGTCGACCAGCCCGGAGCTCGTGTACTGCCACATGGTGTACTCGCCCTCATACTGGCACACGGTGTAGTACTGGGCGACCCAGCGATGCCACTGGTCGAAACAGCTGTCGGTGAGGTAGTTGTTCCACCAGCGCGTGCTCGCGTACACGCCCGGCGTGTAGCCGGCGTCTTCGATCATGGTGCACCAGGTCGAGGCGACCTCGGCCATCGCGGCCTGGTCGTGCGCAGTGTCACCGGAGAGGATGGAGTTGTCCTCGAGGTCGTAATAGATGGGCATGTCGGGCGTCAGGCCACGAAGCTGCTCGATGGTGAAGTTCGCCTCGAGCGTGGCGCCGTACGCATCCTCGGCGTAGCTGTACAGGTAGGCGCCCCACGGGATGCCGAGGCGCTCGCACTCCTGCACGTTGCGGCGCCACTGGGCGTCGGTGTGCTCGCTGCCCCAGCCGATGCGGATGATGGCGTAGTCGACGCCGGCGGCCTTGACCTTGTCCCAATCGATCGTGCCCTGGAACTCGCTGACGTCGATGCCCTGCGCGGTCGCGCCCTCGGGCAGCGTCGACAGGGACAGCAGCGCGATGCCATCGTCCTCGAGGTCCTCGCGCAGCTGGCCGTTCTCGTAGCGCCAGGAGTTGAGGGTGAGCTCTTCGGATTGGTCGGACTCGCCCGCGGCATCGGCGTCTTCCGCCTCGGTCGCGGCGCTCGGGTCCGCCGCGTCGGCCTCCTCGGGAGACTCGGGCAGAACCGCCGCGTCGTTCGCGTCGGCAGCCCCATCGGCCGCGGAGTCCCCGGCAGAAGGCTCCTGAGCCTCATCTGCGGCGACCTGATCCTCGGAGCCGTCGCCCTCGGCCGTTGCGGCATCGGCGGCGACCGGCTCCTCCTGCAGCGCCACGTCCGCATAGATCGACAGCGGCTGCAGCACGTAGACCGAGCACATCACAGTCGTGAGCGCCACGGCGATTGTTCGACGGAATCTAAGCATAGCGACCTTTCTCATTCGGAATCGCATGTGCGAATTCGCATTTCCAGTACCGTACCACGAAGCGCTTTTGCGCCTCAACCGCGCCCGGCATTCTTTACCGGAACGCAAGAAGGCGCGCGACCCGCAAGCAGCATCGCCGCGGGCCGCGCGCAGGTCATCAGCTGTTGTAGAACGGGCAGGCGTAGCCCACGAGCGTACCGTGGTCGTAGCGCTCGGTCACCAGGTGCACGTATCCGTTGACATGCTCCCAGCAGTAGATGTAGACGCCGTCGGACGACACATGGTCGACGATGCCCGCATGGGTGGCGGAGGCGCCGGCGAACGGGCGGCCGCCGGGGTTGTCAGTGATCCAGATATCGCCCGGCTGCGGCGTGTAGCTGCCCTTTTCCCTAAACGCGCCGCGCGCGGTGTACCAGTCGCGCACATCGTGCGGGTAGGTGGTGGCGGCACCGTCCATGAACTGGTACTTCAGGCCCGCCTCGTTGAAGCACCACCAGACGTAGGCCGTGCACGGACCCATGTAGTTGAACGTGGAGCCCGCGTCGATGGCCGCGTTCTGGTAGCGGTAGCCGTCGGTGATGCCGTTTTGCGACGCGCAGGTGGCGAGCAGGCGGCTCACCATGGCGTCGCGCCCCTGCCTGGCGCCCGTGACGAGATCGAGGAAGCAGGGCTTGCCGTCGACCATGATGCTGCCGTAGCGCATGCGCCCGGTCACCTCGTCGTAATAGACCCACTTCGTGCCGCCATTGCCGTCGGGAAGCTCGAACCAGCCGTACGTCGCCCCACCGGTCTCGGGATCGAAATACATCCAGCCGGACTCGTCGCCGTGGCTGCCGTCGATGACCTTCTCGCCGCGCGCCATCTTGCCGGTGATGTAGTCGTAGAACACCCAGCGCGCGCCGCCGCCGTCGGTCACCAGGCGAAAGCCGTACTGCATGGCGCCCGTGACCTCATCGAAGTACCACTGGTCGTCGCCGATCGTGCTCACGCCCTTGACCATGGCGCCGTCCGCGCCGAGGCGCACCCATTTGCCGTTGGCCGAACGCCACTCGTCGGTCGCGGTCTCCCACGCCGTCCCGGCGACCGAGTTGTCCAGCGGCACGAACGCGTCGTGGTTGCGCGACACCGATCCGTCGGCTTCGGTCCAGTACCAGGCGTTGGTGGCCGAGTCGTAGAAGAACTTCGAGCGGGCGGCCACGCCCTCATCCACCCAGCCGGCGGCATCGGCGACCGTGCATGGGACGCCGTCCTCGTCGATCCAGCCGGTGTAATCGGGGCCCGCCACATCCTCGTCGGAATCGTCGCCGGGACCTGTCGGCTCGTCGTCTCCGGCAACGGGCAGGTCCTCCTCGTCGTCTGCGAGGACTTCGACCTGCGTGGGCCCTTCCGTCGATTCAGCCGAAAGCGCGTCTTCTGCAGCCTCTCCCGCCGCGGGCGCTATCGCCTGCTGGGTATCGGCCGCAACCGCTTGGACCGACTCGATATCCGTCGGCTCCTCGGGAGCGGCCTGTGCGGCGGCGGGCGACGCGACCGTAGCCGCCACCAGCGCGCACACAACCAGCTTGCGCACCGTCTTGTTCATGTCCTTCCCTTCCCCTCGATCATTCCCTATTGAATCGCCGCGCACGGCCCGTTTGGGACGTCTGCGCGATCGTGCATGTCAGCATCCGAAATCGGGCCGCGCGTACCCGATCAGCGTCTCATGGTCTGCGCGCTCGGCGACGAGATGCACGTATCCGTTGACGTGCTCCCAGCAATAGATGGTCTGCCCGTCATCCGACACGTGGTCGACGATGCCCGCATGGGTGGCCGACGCCTCGGGAAACGGGCGTCCGGTCGGATTGTCGGTCAGCCAGATGTCCCCCGGCTGCGGCGTGTAGGAGCCCTTGGGCTCGAACGCATCGCGGGCGGCGTACCAGTCGCGGACCTCGTGGGGGTACGTCGTGGCGGCGCCGTCCATAAAGCACGGGCTCAAGCCGGCCGCGTTGAAGCACCACCATACATATGCCGTGCACGGACCCATGCCGTTGAAGGTGGAGCCCGCCTCGATGGCTGCGTTCTGGTAGCGATCGCCATCGGTGATGCCCGCCTGCGAGGAGGCGACGGCGAGCAGGCGCGCGACGGCGACATCTTTGCTGCAGGGAGTCTGCGCCGTACCGCTCGCGCGCGAAATCGATGCGTCGGCGCCCTGCGACGTCTTCGCGAGAGCACCCGGAACCATATCCTCAAGCGCCGCCTCGACAATCTCGCAGCGCAGCGAGGGATCCGTCGTCTCCGCTGTGCCCGCGCGGGCAACAGCAGGAGCGAAGATCGCCGCCGATCCGCACGCGGCGGCGAGAAGCAGACGGATAGCAACGTGACGCGAGCGAACCTGCAGCATCGGACCTCCCCCTCTTTGTGGCCGATGTATTACTATACTCACCCCCTCGCGGCCAAGCGTTCATACTCGATAGGTATACACAAAAATCGGGGCGCTCTGTTGCGCAACATTCGGGTTCCAGGGCACCGCTCGGCATCGACAGCCTGAACTTTTAGGGACAGGCACCTTTGGTTCGGTGAACTTTTAGGGACAGGCACGTTTGATCCGCTTGATTCGGGTGCGTTTGGCGCGGCGGCGGACGCACCCGAGAACAAGAAACGGGGCGCCCCGAAGGACGCCCCGTTTTGCAGCTGCTTGCAGGCGATACGCTACATCAGCGCACCGGTCACCTCGTTGAAGTGGTAGTTGCGACCGCCGATATTGCGCCAGCCGTGCACCATCTGGCCGGTCACATCGTCGTAGTAGACACGACGGCCATCGGGCAGCGTGCGCCAGCCCTTGCACATGGCGCCCGTGATCGGGTCGAAGTAGTACCAGCCACCGTAGCGGTAGTCCTCGCCCTTGATCATCTCGCCCTTCTCGTTGTAGCGGACCCACTTGCCGCCGCTCGAGGGCAGATAGGCATCCTTGGAGAACGCCATGGTTCCGTCGGAGTCGTACCAGCGCCACGCGCCATCGACGAAAGCCTCCTTGGACTGCGCCATGACGCCGTTCTCCCAGAAGTACTTCTCCGTGACGCCGTTGACGACCTTCTCCTCGACGCCGTCCTTGCCGGCCTCATACACGAAGCCCGCCTTGGCGCGCGCCTCCCACACGACCTTCTTGGCCGTGGGGTCGGTGATCACGATGACGGTGCCGTGGCGGTTGGGGATGTCGCGGCCGTCGAGGTTCTTCGTGCCGATGCGGTCGTTGCCCCACCAGCCGCCGGAGAGGCTCGAGGACTGCTGGACGAAGATGCCGTTCTTGCCGTCCGCGCTGCCCGCCGGATAGTCGGCGAGCTTGTCGGTGTAGAGCCAGTACTGGCCGTTGAACTTGACGAGCGAGGGGCCCTCGAAGCCGGTGAGCGCGTTGGCGCAGACCTTGGTCCACGCGTTCGGGTTGGAAACCTGGCTCATGTCCTTGATGGACCAGATCTCGTTGGTGACGCCGTCCTTCTTGATGATGTAGTAGTACGTGCCGTTCTCCTCGTAGAACGAGCCGTCGATACGGTTGGAGCTCGATTCCGGAAGGTTGATGCGAACGGCGGTGCCGTACGACGTCTTGGGCGCAGCGCCCGGGTTGGACTCAGGCGTCTGCGTACCCGGCTCGAGGTAGTCGAGCTTCACGATGTAGGGATACATCGTGTCGTTGTGCAGGTCGCCGTGGAAGTCCCCGTAGTAGCCGGCACTAAACGTGATGTACACGTCACCGGAGCTGGTCTGGAAGAACTCAGGCGCGACGATGTCGAACTTGCTGCCGAGCGAGCTGTTGGGGATCGGATCGAGCGACACGTTGGTGCTGCTGCCGCTGTTGGGGTATGCCCAGTTCACCAGGTCCTTGGAGTAGCCGATCATGGGGATGAACTTGCCCGGGCACGCATTGTGATCGGTGAATCCGGAGAGCATGTAGAACCACTCGTTGTGGTAGATGATGCTCGGGTCGCTCAACGTCGAGACGTAGTAGGGCGTCGTCGTCACCCATTGGTCCGAGGTGCTGTTCGGAGAGCTGTCTTGATACGCCACGCCGATCTTCTGGAAGTTCTTGCCGTCGACCGACGTGTAGAGCGTGTCGCTCTTGTCGGCCGCGCTGTTGAAGAAGCTCGCCAGCAGGATGTCGGGGTAATCCTCGGCCACCGCGACACCCGCGGTGCCCATGACGGTGCACGCCGCGACGGAAATCGCGACGAGCGCACGGGACGCTTTTGCGACCAAGCGTTTCGTGGCTGTCTGCGTCTTGCGCATATGGACTCCTTCCTCTTAGTCCAGCCGCAAATTACGGACACAGCAAGTATAGCATCCGTACCGCTTGCGACCCCCTCGCCTCCCGCGGACGGGCGAGCGGCTCTACGCCGGCTCGTCTACCGTCTACCTAATAGCTCGAAGAATGCATTTAGCCCTGTTTTCGCAGCTTGAACCAGTTAATCACCGTACACGAACTTGTGTTTGTAAACTATAGTTTACAGCTCTCCTTTACAGGTATGCACAATCGAAACCATGTGCAAAGAGCTTCAGATAAAACTCGGTCGAAACGTGAGGTCGGCTCGGCAGCGCGCAGAGCTGTCGCAGACTCGCCTCGCCCTGATGGTTGGCATCAGCAGGCCGATCCTGATCGCCATCGAGCAGGGTGATCAGAACATCACGCTCGAAACGCTCGATCGCCTTGCCAAGGGACTCGAAGTCGAAGCCTGGGAGCTTTTGCAATAGCCCGGGACGGTCGCACGCATCCGCTCCCGTTCCACCCTTCAATATAGAGAAAACCGACGATCGATCGCCTTCGCACGCCGCCTTATGGAAAGCGTCGGAGCGCCTCGTGCAAATCCCGTGCCCAAGCAGGGCCTGTGCTACCATGACCCTTTGACGTATCCCGCACCGATTGCTCGAGGAGCACATTCGTGGCTGAACCTCTCAAGACGCTCAAGGCGACGCACGCCAAGACCGATGTCCAAAAAGACGCTTTTATCCTCAGGCAGCTCGTGACGCGCGACTTCAAGCGCAAGTATCGCCGTAGCGCGCTCGGCGTGGTCTGGAGCGTCCTGAACCCGCTGCTCATGATGATCGTCATGGCCGTCGTGTTCTCGACCATCTTCGCACAGGGCCGCAACGGCTCGGTCTCCCCCGAGATGTACCCGCTCTACCTCATCGTGGGCAACGTCACCTTCGCCGTGATGTCGGACTCGACCTCGCAGGCGCTCATGTCGATCATCGACAACTCGTCGCTGCTGAAGAAGGTGAAGGTCCACCGCTACGTGTTCCCCGTGCAGAAGGTCCTCTTCTCGCTCGTGAACTTCGGCTTCTCGCTCGTCGCGGTCGCCCTCGTCATGCTGTGGTTCCGCGTCATGCCCACGTGGCACCTCATCTGGCTGCCGGTCGGCCTGGTGCTGCTGATGCTGTTCTGCATGGGCCTCGGCCTCATGCTGTCGGCGCTCACCGTCTTCTTCCGCGACATCATGCACCTGTGGAGCGTCGTCATCACCGCGTGGACCTACTTCACGCCCATCTTCTGGACCGACGACTACATCCACGCCATGCCCTCCGTGGTGCAGGTCCTCATGTACGGCAACCCGATGTACAACTACCTGAACTTCATGCGCCAGATCTTCCTGTGGCAGACGAACCCCGAGCCCATCACGATCGCCATGTGCGCGGGCTGGGCCATCGTGATGATCGTCATCGGCTACGCCGTCTTCCACAAGTTCGAGCACAAGTTCATCCTCTACATCTAAGGATCCCTCATGGCTTCATCTGTGAACGAGACCTCCGAGTACGCCATCGAGGTCAACGACGTCACCATGATCTTCAACATGGCGTCCGAATCCCTCACCAACCTCAAGGAGTACTTCATCAAGCTCATCCGCCGCGAGCTGTTCTTCAAGGAGTTCCGCGCGCTGAAAAACATCTCGTTCAAGGTTCGCCGCGGCGAGGTGGTGGGCCTTGTGGGTACCAACGGCTCGGGCAAATCCACCATGCTGAAGATCATCGCCGGCGTGCTGGAGCCGAGCGAGGGCGCGTGCGTCGTCCGCGGCAACATCGCCCCGCTCATCGAGCTGGGCGCGGGCTTTGACCCCGAGCTCACCGCCCGCGAGAACATCTACCTGAACGGCTCTCTGCTGGGATACACCAAGGAGTTCATCGACGACAACCTCGAGGGCATCATCGAGTTCGCCGAGCTGCAGGACTTCATGGACATGCCGCTCAAGAACTTCTCCTCCGGCATGACGGCGCGCATCGCGTTCGCTATCGCCACCATCACCGAGCCCGACATCCTCATCGTCGACGAGACCCTGTCGGTGGGCGACGTGTTCTTCCAGGAGAAATGCGAGCGGCGCATCCAGCGCTTCATCGAGTCCGGCGACGTCACGGTCCTGTTCGTGTCGCACTCGATCTCGCAGGTCGAGCGCATCTGCCAGCGCGCCATCTGGATCGAGAAGGGCGACCTGCGCATGGACGGCCCCGTCAACGAGGTCTGCGAGGCGTACCGCAACCAATTCAACTGATTGTCTGCCGGCGGTATCGCGGCGCTCGGCCCCTTATGCAGCTCGCACGGGCTGCATAAGGGGCCTTCCTGGTTTTCGGGAAGCGCACGTCGACCCATTCCTTGGACGACCGGTCGGTTTCGTCCGTCTGCCGATAGAACCGCAAACGTACACATTGTCTCAACATCGCTCGGGCATACTCTACTCAGCAATACGTAATATAAAGTGACCTCGAGGAGGCTCCTTCCATGGTTTCCGGCGACCGTTCTGAGCAGACGATGAAGTATCTCACCCTCCTTTCCAACCAGTTCCCCAACCAGCAGGCCGTGTTCTCGGAGATCATCAACCTGCAGGCCATCCTCAACCTGCCCAAGGGCACCGAGCATTTCATGAGCGACCTTCACGGCGAATACGAGGCGTTCCTGCACATCCTCAACAACTGCTCCGGCGTTATCCGCGAACATGTCGACGAGGTCTTCGGCGACACGCTGACGCATCAGGAGAAGGGTGACCTGTGCACGCTGATCTACTACCCGCATGAGAAGCTCGCCCTCGTGCGCGCCGCCCATCAGGACTCCCCCTCGTGGTACAAGCGCATGCTCGACCAGCTCATCGCGGTGACGCGCCGTCTTTCGAGCCGCTACACGCGCTCCAAGGTCCGCAAGGCCATCCCCCACGACTTCGCCTACATCATCGACGAGCTCATGCACACCCATCCCGACGAGAACAACTACCGCGTGCGCTATCACGAGCGCATCATCGACTCCATCCTGGAGACGGACTCGACCGAGGACTTCATCTTCTCGCTGGCAGAGCTTATCAAGGTGCTCGCCGTGGACCACATCCACCTGGTCGGCGACATCTTCGACCGCGGTGGCGGCGCCGCCAAGATCATCGACCGGCTGCTGCACTGCACCCATCAGCGCACCGACATCCAATGGGGCAACCACGATGTGCTGTGGATGGGCGCCGCCTGCGGCGTTCCCGCCTGCATCGTGACCGTCCTGCGCAACAACCTGCGCTACAACAACTACGAGATCCTCGAGAACGACTACGGCATCTCCCTGCGCCAGCTGGTGAGCTTCGCCGAAGCCACCTATAACGACGGCGAGAGCATCAGCCCGCTCATGAAGGCGATCAACGTCTTGCTGTTCAAGCTCGAGGGCCAGATCATCCAGCGCCATCCCGAGTTCGACATGGAGGACCGCCTGCTGCTGGACAAGATCGATCTCGATGCCGGCACCGTCGCGATCGAGGGCGTCTCATACCCACTCGTCACATCCGACTTCCCCACCTTGGACCCCGAGCATCCCTACGCGCTCACCGAGGACGAGCAGAAGATCCTGAACAAGCTGATCTACGAGTTCACGAACGCCGACCACCTGCAGTGCCATATCGACTTCCTGTACCGCCACGGCTCGGTCTACCTCGTTCGCAACGGCAACCTGCTGTTCCACGGCTGTGTGCCCATGTGCGAGGACGGGACCTTCGCCAGCGTGAACTGCATGGGGACCTGGCGCGCGGGCCGCGACTACATGGATTTCTGCGACGACGTCGCCCGCCGCGCATGGCGCACCCGCGACCCCAAGGCCATGGACTGGCTGTGGTACCTGTGGGTCGGCCACCGCTCCCCCATGTCCGGCCGCGTGGTCAAGACGTTCGAGCGCTCCTACATCGCCGACCAGTCGACCTGGGCCGAACCGATGGACCCCTACTTCGAGCTGACGAAGGACGTGTCCGCCTGCGATTCCATCATGCGCGAGTTCGGGCTCATCCCCGGAAGCGGCCACATCATCAACGGGCACACGCCGGTGAAGACCATCGAGGGCGAATCCCCGCTACGCGCCGACGGGCGCCTCGTGGTCATCGACGGCGGGTTCTGCAGGGCATACCATCCCAAAACCGGCATCGCCGGCTACACCCTGATCGCGAGCTCGCGCGGCGTGCGCCTGAAGGCGCATGAGGCGTTCAAGAGCGTGGAGGAGGCGCTGACCCGCAACGCCGACATCCAGAGCGAGACGACCTTCATCGACGTCGCGCAGCGCCGCGTGATGGTTTCGGACACCGACACCGGCCAGGAGATCCGCGAGCAGATCAACGACCTGCGCCAGCTGCTCGAGGCGTACCGCACAGGCGTCATCCCGGAGCACTCCTCCAAGTAACGCCGACCCCCGTGCAGGGGCATGCACATCGGAAACGCACCTGATATGCATGCCCCCTATGCAGCCTGTATGCAATCGGCGCGATTCGCGGCACCGGTGGTATACAATGGCAGCTCGCATACGTGAGGAAGGTCATCGCATGAAGCATCTGCTCGCCCAGATCATGAAGTTCGGCGTCGTGGGCGTCATCGCCACGGTTATCGACTTCGGCGTCATGATCTTCTTGACCGAGGTCTTCGGCATCAACCCGGTCGCCTCGGCGACCGTCTCGTTCACCGTATCGGTCATCTTCAACTATCTCGCAAGCATGCGCTACGTCTTCAGCCACCGCGAGGGCATGAGCCGGCAGCGCGAATTCGTCATCTTCATCGTCCTGTCCGTCATCGGCCTTGCCATCAACGACGCACTCATGTGGGTCGGCACGGAGATGACGCCTGTCGACTACCGCATCGTCAAGGTGCTCGCCACCGCGGTCGTCATGGTCTGGAACTTCGTTTCCCGCAAGATCTTCCTCGACGGCGGTACGCAGAGCTCCTAAATATGTGGCAACGTTCTGCGGACTTGATATCGTTTTGACAAAGCGCTTACATTCCGCTGACGCTTGCCCTAGAGTATGGCAGACGCAACATTGAACGCGCGACGGAATGCGATCCGTCGCGCGTTCGCATAAAGGAGGCTTCGTGCGCAAGGCGCTTTCAAATCCCAACGTCCAGCAGTTCACCAAGTTCGCGCTCGTGGGCTTCACCTCTCTCGGCGTGGACTACGTCCTGCTGTTGGCGCTGGTCGAGCTCCTGCATATCGATGTTCTCGTCGGGACCACGGTCTCGTTCATCGTGTCGGTCATCGTCAACTACATCCTCAGCATCCGCTACGTGTTCGACCGCCGCGAGGACATGTCGCGCAAGCGCGAATTCACGATCTTCGCCGTGCTCTCCGCCATCGGTCTGGGTCTCACCGACCTGTTCATGTTCGTCGGCGTCGCCTTTTTGAGCATCGGCTATCAGGCCATGAAGCTCATCTCGACCTTCATGGTGACCTGGTACAACTACTTCAGCCGCCGCAAGTTCCTGAGCGGCGGGCACGCCTAGCCCGACACGCCCGATCTCGCCAACCGCCGTCTGCCACCGTTCGCAGGCGGCGGTTTTTCATGGCACCGTGCCGCCCGGACCCCTTCCGCCCTGTGAAACGGCCCGTCTGCCGCTGCAGACATTTCGCAGGTAGCGAGCGCGATCGCGCACGCGACCCTAACCCTCAAGGTGAACTTGAAACTCCAAAGTTTCTTAACAATTCTGCATATGCCCAGCTACAAGCCAATCCTAAACCTTCAACTTGACCCTTAAAGAGGTCTAAGGTTCAAGTTGAACTCGAACCATGCCGTATAATCACGGTAACAGTAAGGTACGACTATTTTAGAGGCTGTGTATGCGAACCGATTGCTCTCGAATCTCTTTCGTGATGAAGAGGCCCGCGCGCATGATCACGTGTGCAGCTCTTGCCGTTGCGTTCGCGGCGGCGCCGGTCGTCTCCCCTGTTGCTGCCTATGCCGTCTCAAACGAAACCCAAACACAGCTGAACGAGACGCAGCAACGCGTAGAGGAGACCACCAAGGCCTACGAAGAGACCCAGAAGAACCTCGAGGACCTGCAGAAGCGAATCGAGGAGAACGAAGCCGCCATCGCCGACATCGAGGCGCAGCTTCCCGCCCTGCGCTCGAAGGCCGCCGATGCCATGCGCTCGCAGTACAAGTATCGCACGACCGCGAACACGCTGCTGAGCGTCGTGCTGGGCACGACGTCGTTCGATGACGCCATCTCCACGCTCGCCTATATGGACCAGATCCAGGAGTCGAGCAACCAGGACATCCAGCGCCTGAACGACATCGAGGCGGAGCTCGAGGAGAAGAAGGCAGAGCTCACGCACGCGAAAGCCCAGGCTGAAGAGGAGCAGAAGCGCGCGGCTGAGGCGCTCGAGGAGGCGCAGAAGCTCCGCAGCGAGGCTCAGGCCAAGGCCGAGCGCGAGGCCGCCGAGGAGCTCGCCCTGCTCGCCGGCGACACGTCCGCTGCGTCCGGCACCGGCGTCGACGGCGGCAACGCCAGCAATACCGCCAACCAATCCGGCCAGACGGCCTCGACCGTCGTGGCCGGCGCAGTGGACTGGAACATGAGCCGCGACGAGTTCATCGCCGAGTGGACCCAGCGCATCGACGCCTATCTGTCCGGAAGCCCGCTTGCCGGCTATGGCAGCGTGTTTGCCGCGGCTGCCTGGGATAACGGCGTCGACCCCCGCTGGTCCCCCGCCATCGCGTGCACCGAGAGCTCCATGGGCGCCTACTGCTTCCGCGACTACAACGCCTGGGGCTGGATGACCAGCCGTCAGTTCGGCAGCTGGGAGGAGTCGATCACCGCCCACGTCGCGTTCTTGGCAAAGAACTACGGTGCGACCCTGACGCCGAAGGCCGCCCAGACCTACTGCCCGCCCACATGGCAGCACTGGTACAACACCGTCGGCGGACAGATGAACTTCATCTAGATGCTTGCAAGCCCCTCTTCGGAGGGGCTTTTCTTATGCCGTTCGCCGATTGTGGCTAAAAAGTTCTGATTTGCTGTCAGGTCAATCTGTTGTCAGCGTCCGGTTTAGCCGTCTTGATGGTTTTATCTGGTTTAGATGTCCCCGCATGAGGTCAAAAACGATCCGAATCGGGCTCAATCGAACGGATATGCACCTCATATGCGGGTGCCAGTCGCGTTCAGAGGGATCTCGGAACAGCAGAATAGAACTTTTTAGCCACTTTGCACCACAGGATGCTCCCGACGGAGACGGAACGCACCTACGGAGGCCAAGCACGCGGAGCCCGCGAGGAAAGCGGTCTTCCCTGTCTCATCGCGGCCGCAACCGCCTCCCTACAGCGCCCCTGCCAGCTGGCCCGCTGCGGCGAACACCACAACGGACGTGATGAGCGCGATGACGCTCGCCAGACGAAGCCGCTTCATGTCGAGGCGAGGAATCCACACGGCGAGCGCGGGCTTGTTCAGTAGCAGCGCGACCACCGATCCGACCAGCGCCGCAACGGACAGGTACTCCATGACGAGATACCAGAGGGGAAAGCCTCGATCCTGCTCGTTCGGATCGACGATGGCCATGATGCAACCGAGGACAAACACCGCGTACAGCGCGATCAGCACGATGTTTTTGATGAACTTCGGCGATCGCTTGGGGCGACCGATGCTCTCCTCGTGCAAGACGGCCGCGCCGGCAGATTGGGCTTCGGAGCCTACAGGGCCATATTCCCAATCAAACGGCGGAACATCGTTCAGAGCTCCCTGCGCATCAGAGGCTGCGCGATGCGCGCCCGCGGACACCGCAGCCGTACCCTCATCGGCGGCCTCGGCTGCAGGGACGATGCCCGAAACAGCCCGCTCGAATGCGAGCCTCATCTCCCGCACGCCCCCGAAGCGATCCGTGGGATCGAATGCCGTCGCCCGCGCAATGACGCGTGCCAGCGGCCGTTCGACCCCCAGCGCCTCATACTGCTCCTCGTTGCGGGCATCATGAGGGTTCTGCCCGGTCAGACAGAACAGCAGCAGCTTGCCGAGTGCGTACACGTCGCTGCGCACATCGGTCTGGCCGAACCCGAACTGCTCGGGCGGCGCATAGGAGCGCGTCCCGAAATGCGTCGTGTCCGCCTCCGCATCGGCACGCCACAAGCGAGCGATACCGAAATCGATGATGACGGGCCGCCCGCCCCGCACGATGACGTTCGATGGCTTCAGGTCGCGATGGATAAGCGGCGGGGTGAAACCTTCGTGCAACGAAGCCACCGCGTCGCATAGCGCAGGAAACAGTGAGGCCGCAAGCTCGAGGGAGCCGCCTCGCTCCTCCACCAGGTGCTGCAGCGTGGGCCCGGATACATACTCCATGACAACCGTCAGCGTGTCGCCGACGCGCGTGCACTCCACCAGGTGCGGCACCGCCAGAAGCCGCATGCCTGCGCGCTGCGCCCTCATGAGCTCCTCGTACGCCGAGCCGACGCCGGCGGAGCAGTTAATCCGCTTGCGGACGAACGGCCCGAGCTCACCACCGCGGACTCCTTCGAAGAAGACCACATCGGTCGTCTCGAACTCCGTTTCCTTGAGACGCCGCTCCACGCGCCAGGAATCTGCGCGCGCGAGCGCCGACAGATGGGCGTCGAGCTCGCCGCTCACGTCGTGAGACCTCTCTATGTTGCCATGCGTATCCATACGCAGAATCGTACCAAGCCGACCGGTTTTTAGGGACAGTCCCCGGAATTTCACTGCAGTGAAATTCCGGGGACTGTCCCTAAAAACCGGGGACGTCAGCAGACCGTTTCCTCGCCCAAGCGGAACAGTTCCTCGTTGACCTTCTGCAGCGAACAACCGTGGTCGATGCAGAAGATGATGATGGCGTCGCGCCGGCTCTTGCAGGTGAGGGTGCTCACACCGGCGGCGGTAAGCGCCCGGTTCGTCTCTCGCAGCGATAAAGCCATGGCGAATGCGATCTGCAGCACCTTGTTGCGGCTCGGATTGCGCGCGCCCGTGAATATCTGGTACCCGAAGGTCTCGTTCAGATCGGCCATGCGGACCACCCGTGCGCGCTCAAGATGCTTCTTCTCAAGCAGATGCTGGAGATACTCGGAAAGCGTGCAAGATGGAAAATCATGCTCCGCGATAAACGAGTCGATGCTCGGCGCGTCGAGCAGCTCCTGCAGCACTTCCTCGGTCAAACGCTCAGCCATGGGATCCTCCTACGCATCGACATCGATCATCTCATGTATCCCCCGCGGACACGCTGACAACTATCTCAAAAATGCGGATGGATTTCCTTAGCTGGGAGCTATGGGGATGAGTTCGCGCGCTCCTTGATAACAGTCGGCGCGAAAACGCATTATGTTGGCCAATGATTCAGATTATTCCGGATCGGCGGGGCGGATTGCGGGAGCGGTTCCCAGAGGCGCCCTCGGGGATGAATGCCTCGTCCCCCTGGACGACCTCCCCGCCCACCCTCCTGGATGCACCCTCGCGGCGGGTGCGCCCGCAGACGCGCATGTACCACGCGGTCTTCAGGCCCACGTCATCACACGGACAGAAAACCACCAGGAAAGGTCAACGCAGCCCTCAAAACGTATATTCCTGTCACGAAACTGCATAAATATCCGCTTCGGGCAAAACCCACAGGGAGAGTAGGCTGAGTTTGGTGCGATTTTTGAGGCTGCTTTCCCCACAGCCGCTATATCCCTCAGCATTTCCGCAGGAAACAACTGGGCAAATGCTGAGGGGTGCAGCGCATGTGAGCAGGGGGCACCGAAAAATCGCACCAAACTCGATATACATGTTTTGCACGCCCCGCGGGGAGCGGATCGAAGGCAGCAGGCCCTCGCCGGCGGCCTAATCGGGCGCATCCCCTACAGCGCGGCTATTTCCCGCGCCACCTCCGTCGCGCTCAGTCCCGAGGTGTCCACCTTCATGGTATTCAGCTTCCGATACAGGGGAAGGCGCTGCAGGCTCCGCTCGATTACATCCGGAGCGCGCGTGCCCGCCACCACATCCTTGCGCAAGCGTGAGACAAGCTCCTGTTCCGAGCAGACGAGCGAGACCGTTACAACATGACAGCCCGCGGTGTCCAGCCGGGAGACGATGTCGTCGATGATGGACTGCTCGTGCATGACCCAGCAAAAGATGACGTTTTCGTAGGCAGAGCATGCGAGAAAGTTGTTGAGCACGGCGCAGATGTTCCGGATGACCATGGCCTTCGTCTCGTCGGTGACCTGAAACGGGCTAGAGTCCCAGCACCAATCGCCGTCGAGGAATACGCTGCTGGGCAGCATCGTCTTCAATTCCTGGCAGACGGTGCTCTTTCCGACCCCCATGGTTCCGCCGATGATGAACAGTCTCTTCATAGGTGACCACCCAGCATATATATCCAAAGCCAGCTGCCGTGAGAAAGAAGCCGTCCTCAGCGCGTTGCAATCTTACATGTATGGTAGGGCCGCCCGCGCTACCTTGCTCCCGCCGCGCTACGGGAGCGCGACCAGACGACGGTAGACGGAGAGGCCCTCCAGCAGCACGCGCTCGTCGAACATGAACGCATCGGTATGGAGCGCCGTGGTCGCATGGCCCAGATCGCCGCATGCGGCCCGCTCGTCTTGCGGCGCGCCGACGCCGAGCAGGAAGAACACGCCGGGGATTTGGCACTGGTAGAACGCGAAGTCCTCGGCGATGAGCAGCGGCTCGTCGATGCGCTGCAGCTCGGGCAGGACGGTCGCGGCGCGCTCGAACAGGGCGTCGTCGTTGGTGACCGGCGGATAGCCCTCCGCGATATCGATGTCGTAGGTGCACCCGCACGACGAGCAGGCCTCGTCCAGGGTGCGCGTGAGCTCCTCTTTCGCCCGCTCGAACATCTCGTCGGAAAACACGCGCAGGCTGCCCGCGAGCACAGCTTCCCCTGCCACCGCGTTGCAGACCGTTCCCGCCTGCAGAAGGCCGAAGTGGGCAACGATGGGCTCGTCCTGGCCAAGCTTGCGTACAAGCCAGCGTTCCGCAACCAGAAACCGCGCAGCCGCGAGAGCGGCGTCGTGCGTCTCCTCGACAGTCAAGCCGAAGGTTTTGGCAATGTGCGTGCTCTGCCCGTGTATGGAGATGTGCACCTCGCTCGCCCGCGCAAGCAGGGGACCGGGGCGCGATGCCAAAGACCCCCAGGGGAGGTCCGGCCACACGTGGAAACCGAAGATGCGCTCGACTTGATAGCGCTCGAACACACCCGAGGCGCATACGCGCGCCGCGCCCCCCGTCGTCTCCTCCGCCGGCTGGAACACGAGCAGCACGTTGCGCGACAACGCGCCCGGCCGCTCGCGGACCACCCGGTCGAGCCACCCCGCCAGCGTCAGGACCATGGCCATATGGGCATCGTGGCCGCATGCGTGCATGCGCCCCTCATGTGCAGACGCAAACGGGACGCCGGTCGCCTCCGCGATGGGCAGTGCATCCATATCGGCCCGGATGGCGACGGTGCGCACCGAGCCCGTGTCGAACAGCGCGCAGACGCATCCGTCGCACGGATGGATCACCGTGCAGCTCAGCGGCTCGAGCACGCGCTCGATATAGGCGATGGTCTCGGGCAGGCAGAAATCCAACTCCGGAATGCGGTGCAGCTCGCGGCGGTGCCGGACGAGCTCGGCCAACGCGGCGTCGGTATCAAGTTCGAGCATGGCTGACCTCCGAATCACAGGGCGCTCACGCCCTCCAGTATACGCCGAAGATCGCATCCGCCCGCATCCTTCGCCTGCCCGCCCCTCCCGAGACGGCGCAAAGATGCATTCCCGCTCCCCCGCGCCGCCCCGATGCAGCTCAAAGCGCCCGTCTTTGAACGGCTGGCCGTGCGCAGGCGCAAGAGCAAGGTTTCCAACGTGTATCGTCGCAGCATTTGCTCTTGTAAGGCAAAGTGGCTTCGTGATAGCATGCCGCCATTCGATAGAGGTAGCGGGCGCGAAGATGCGCGAGGTAGCCGGCAGGCGATGACCCCGCGCGAAGGCAACCCCGCCGAACTCGACCGCCGGGCGCGGCGCGATCGGGTGGGACCGCAGGGAACACCTGCGGGACTGTCTGCACGAATCTTGCAGGAGCGCTATCAAGGAGGGGCAATGCCTAAGCATCCGTTTGTATCGAAAGACCGGCTCGTCGATATCGCCGATCACGTTCCCACACCCTTTCACCTGTATGACGAGGCGGGCATCCGCGCAAATGCCGAGGCGGTACTCGACGCCTTTTCGTGGAACCCCGGGTTCAAGGAGTACTTCGCCGTCAAGGCGAATCCCAATCCCGCCCTCATTTCGATCCTGCGCGACTACGGCTTCGGATGCGACTGCTCGAGCGACACGGAGCTCATGATCGCCGACGCACTCGGGATCGGGGGGAGCGACATCATGTTCTCCTCCAACGACACGCCCGCGGCCGATTTCCGCCTGGCGCGCGACCTCGGCGCCATCGTCAATTTCGACGACATCTCGCATATCGATTTCTTCGAGCGGGTCGCCGGGCCCATCCCCGAGACCGTGAGCTGCCGCTTCAATCCGGGCGGGCTGTTTCGCCTGGCAAACGGCATCATGGACAACCCGGGCGACTCGAAATACGGCATGACGCGCGAGCAGCTCGCGCAAGCCTACCGCATGCTCGCCGAGCGCGGCGCCAAGACGTTCGGCCTGCACGCGTTTCTGGCGAGCAACACGCACGGCAACGAGTACTATCCCGCCCTCGCGCGCATCCTGTTCGAGCTCGCGGTCGACATCGCGCGCGAGACCGGCGTGCGCATCGGCTTCATCAACCTGTCGGGCGGCGTGGGCATCCCCTACCGCCCCGATGAGGAGCCCTGCGACATCCGCGCCATCGGCGAGGGGGTGCGCCGGGCGTACGAGGAGGTGCTCGTCCCCGCCGGCATGGACGACGTCGCGCTGTGCGCCGAGATGGGGCGCTTCATGATGGGGCCGTACGGCTGCCTCGTCACGCGCGCGATCCACGAGAAGCATATCTACAAAGACTATATCGGCGTCGACGCCAACGCGTGCAACCTCATCCGCCCCGCCATGTACGACGCCTATCACCACATCACGGTCATGGGACAGCAGGGCGGTCCCGACAAAAGCCGGATGCCGGCAAGCCGCACCTACGACGTCGTCGGGAACCTGTGCGAGAACAACGACAAGTTCGCGCACGACCGCGAGCTGCCCGAGATCGAGACGGGGGACCTGCTCGTCATCCACGACACCGGGGCGCACGGTCACTCCATGGGATACAACTACAACGGCCGCCTGCGCAGCGCCGAGATCCTGCTGCACGGCGA
The DNA here is from genome assembly GCF_002159695.1 of Collinsella sp. An271. Classification (NCBI taxonomy): domain Bacteria; kingdom Bacillati; phylum Actinomycetota; class Coriobacteriia; order Coriobacteriales; family Coriobacteriaceae; genus Collinsella; species Collinsella sp. An271. Next base: position 352,649 of record NZ_NFJE01000001.1, read on the forward strand.
CGGCACCTACGAGCTCATCCGTCGCGCCGAAACGCCGGCCGACTACTTCTCCACGCTCGACGTGCTGCCCGTCGGACGTGCGCTCATCGAGCGGACGCGAGCACAACACGCGAGCGATAGCTGACCGAACGCGTGCCGACTCCGTACATCCACCATCTGAAGGGAGATACCATGGACATCAGGAATCTGCAGGGATCCATCGTCGCCCTGATCACCCCGTTCAACGCAGACGGCAGCGTCGACTACGATTCGCTCGAAAAGCTGATCGAGTTTCACATCGATGCAGGCACCGACGCCCTGCTGCCGCTCGGAACGACGGGTGAGAGCTCGACCATGACGCACGAGGAGGACAACGACGTCGTCCGCTTCGTCGTCGAGCATGCCGCGGGACGCATCCCCGTCATCGCGGGCTCGGGCTCCAACTGCACCCAGACCATGCTCGAGAAGAGCCTCATGTACCAGCGGCTCGGCGCCGACGGTCTGCTTCTTATCACGCCGTATTACAACAAGAGCAACGAAGAGGGCATCTACCAGCACTTCAAGACCGTTGCGGACGCGGTGGACATTCCGTGCATCATGTACAACGTCCCCGGCCGGACCGGTTGCTCCATCAGCGTGCGCAACGTCGAGCGGCTCGCCGAGCACCCCAACATCATGGGCATCAAGGAGGCGAGCGGCTCCATCGCCTATGCGAGCGACATCGCGCACTGCCTGGGTCCCGACTTCAAGATGTACTCGGGTAACGACGACATGGTCGTGCCGCTCATGAGCCTCGGCGCCTCGGGCGTGATCTCGGTGTGGGCAAACGTCCAGCCCACGCTCGTCCACGACATGGTCCGCGCGTTCCTCACGGGAGACACTGCCCGCGCACGCAGCATCCAAGTTGAAGGCCTGCCGCTCGTACATGCACTGTTCTGCGAGGTCAACCCCATTCCCGTCAAGGAAGCCTGCGCGCAGCTCGGCATGTGCGAGGCCAACTACCGCCTGCCGCTCGTTCCGATGGCCGATGCCAACCGGGCGCAGCTCGTAGAGGCCATGAAGGGAGCTGGTCTTCTTGCTTAAAATCGCCATCATGGGGGCCGGCCGCATGGGCGCGCTCATCCGCAACACCGCCGAGTCCATGAGCGACGATACCGGCGCGTGGCTGTTTGACGTTGTCGCGCAGGTCGGCTTCGACCTCGATGCCGCCGATTCCGCCGCGCCGGCAGACGTCATGATCGACTTCTCCAACGTGGCCACGCTCCCCGCCGTCCTGTCCTACGTTCAGCGCACCGGCTGCGCGCTGGTCAGCGGAACGACAGGGTATACCACCGAACAGCTAGCCGAGCTCAAAGAGCTAGGTACACGCGTGCCGGTCGTTTGGTCGGGCAACTACTCAATCGGCGTCGCCGCGCTGCGCCATCTGTGCGCGCAGGCGACGCGCGAGTTGCCGGGCTTCGACGTCGAGATCGTCGAGTGCCACCACAACCAGAAGGCAGACGCGCCGTCCGGCACCGCGACCATGCTCCTGCAGGCCGTCGAGGAGGCCAAGGCGGATCCGGCCTATCACCCCGTCTACGGGCGACAGGGCATGTGCGGCGCGCGCGACCCGCATGAGATCGGCGTGCACGCGCTGCGCGGGGGCACGGTCGCAGGCGTCCACACCGTCAGCTTCTTTGGAACCGACGAGGAGGTCTCGCTCACGCACCGGGCCACGAGCAGACAGATCTTCGTGAACGGGGCGCTTGCCGCCGCGACCAAACTCGTGCAGCGCGGCCCGGGGTTCTACACCTTCGACCAGATCATGTTCGGCTAGGAATACGTCAATCGGTTGCTTTCGCGCCGGACGTCGACGCAGCAAGATGGCCGCGGGCGACGGCGCGGCGCAGACCTGCCGCAAGGACAAGGAAGGAGCGCGCATGAACGCGCAGGAAATCATCGACTTCATCGCGACGGCGGAGAAGAAGACGCCCGTCAAACTGTACATCCGCGAGCGCGAGGGCGCCGGCATCGACTGGGGCGCCGCGCATGCATACGGCAACGCCGACGGGCGTATCGTGTTCGGCGATTGGAAGGATCTTGCCCCCGTCCTTGAGGCCCATGCCGACGACATCGAGTACTTTGACATCGAGAGCGACTGCCGCAACTCCGCGGTCCCGCTGCTCGATCTCAAGAACGTCAACGCGCGCATCGAGCCGGGTGCCATCATCCGAGACCGCGTCGAAATCGGCGACAACGCCGTCATCATGATGGGCGCCATCATCAACATCGGCGCCGTCATCGGCGAGGGAACCATGATCGACATGGGCGCGGTGCTGGGAGGCCGCGCCACCGTGGGCAAGCGGTGCCACATCGGCGCCGGCACCGTGCTCGCAGGCGTCGTCGAGCCCGCAAGCGCGACGCCGGTCATCGTGGACGACGATGTCATGATCGGCGCGAACGCCGTCGTGCTCGAAGGGGTCCACGTGGGCAAAGGCGCCGTCGTCGCCGCGGGCGCCGTGTGCGTCGAGGACGTGCCCGCCGGCGCGGTGGTCGCGGGCGTCCCCGCGCGCGTCATCAAGATGCGAGATGCGCAGACGGACAGCAAGACGGGCCTCGAGGAGGACCTGCGCAAGCTGTAGCGACTGGGCGCGACCGCACCCCAGTGGAGGCTCGCGAAGATAGCTCATTTGGGGACGGGTTCGTTCCAACCCATCGGCGGCCCACGCGGCCGCCGATGGGTTGGAACGAACCCGTCCCCAAATGAGCCAACCTTCTAGCGGAGGTTCCGGAACCCAGAGGTTCTGAATAATCGAGCTTTTGAGCGGGTGGATTTCGAACCAGCTCAAAAGGGCGCCTTCGGAGCCACCGTTTCCGCAGGTAACGGCCGAGAGACAGATGCGCTTTTTCGAGCGTTCTGAAACGGGTCGCTCATAACCTCGATTTTTCAGCACTTCTGGGCTCTGGAACCTCCACGGGAGCTGCAAACGTTCGCTATAATCCCCTCTCGGGAAAAACGAACCGACCGTAGGAGGGGCATCCATGGAACTCACCCTGCTGGGAACGGGCAACGCGCTCGTCACCGAATGCTATAACACCTGCTTTGTCATCACGGACGGCACGAAGCGCTTCCTGGTCGACGGTGGAGGCGGCAACGGCGTGCTCGTCCAGCTCAAGCGCGCGGACATCGACTGGCACGACATCCACGAGATCTTCGTGACCCACAAGCACATCGACCATATCGTCGGCATCGTCTGGCTCATCCGCCTCATCTGCCAGAACATGGCGAAAGGCGCCTACGAGGGCGATGTCACCATCTACGGGCACGACGAGGTCCTCACCATCGTTCGCAGCATCGCCGACATGCTCCTGCAGCCCAAGCAGACGCGCTTCATCGACGATCGCGTCCACCTCGTCACCGTCGAAGACGGCGAGACGCGCACGATCATCGGCCACGAGGTCACGTTCTTCGATATCCAATCGACCAAGGCCAAGCAGTTCGGCTTCACCATGGACATGGGCGACGGCCGCAAGCTCACCTGCTGCGGCGACGAGCCGTACAACGAGTGCGAGCGCGCCTATGCGGAAGGCAGCGCATGGCTGCTTCACGAGGCCTTCTGCCTGCACGGCCAGGCGGACATCTTCTCGCCCTATGAAAAGCACCACTCCACCGTCAAGGACGCCTGCGAGCTCGCCGAGGAGCTCGGCGCAGAAAACCTCGTGCTCTACCATACCGAGGACCGCAACATCGCGCGCCGCAAAGAACTCTACGCCGCCGAGGGGTCTGCGTACTATCGCGGAAATCTCTACATCCCCGACGATCTTGAGACGATTGCACTGTAGAACACCGCACGCTCCCCGATTGACCCACGCCGTTCACCGATAAGCCCGACGGTCGCCTACGAGCAACCGTCGGGCTTTTTGCGTTTTTCCAGGCAGATTAACGCCCGGCTTCCCAGGCCTGCGCATGCGATCAGTCCGAATTCGACAGCGATCGGTCCCCCTTGACCGTTTGGGGCGCTCTACAGCCCGCAAAACACTGTTTTGCGTACTAATCACATCTGGTAGCCGGCTTCGTACGATACACCCGACAGTGTCCGAAGCGAATCAGGAGGGATTCGTATGGAGCAATGGGATGTCATCGTCATCGGAGCCGGTGTCGTCGGCTCGGCGGTAGCCCGCGAGCTTGCACGCTACCAGCTGCGCGTCGCCGTCCTGGAAAAGGAGCTTGACGTCGCCTGCGGCAACAGCAGCCGCAACACCGGCATGCTGCACGCAGGCTTTACCTACAAGCCCGGAACGCTCAAGGCGGAATGCGCCGTCGAGGGCAACAAGGAGTTCGACCAGGTCGCCGCCGAGCTCGGCGTGCCGTTCAAACGCACCGGCAAGCTGGTCGTGGGATTCACCGACCACGACATGGAGAATATCCTCAAGTTCAAGGCCATCGGCGAGCAGAACGGCGTCGAGGGCATGCGCATCATCGACAAGGCCGAGATCGAGAGCATCGAGCCGCACGCGGGCGGCGAGTTCGCCATGTACGTGCCGTCCTCGGGCATCCTCGACCCGATGGCGTACACGATCGCCCTCGCCGACAACGCGGCCCAAAACGGCGTGAAGTTCTTCTTCGACCGCAAGGTCACCGCCATCGAACGCTACATCGCCAACAACTGCTATCTGGTCTACACCCCGCAGCAAACGTTCCGCACCAAGTGGGTCATCAACTGCGCCGGCGCCTACGCCAGCCAGATCTCCGAGATGCTCGGCTATCCCAACTACCCCGTACGCGGCTTCAAGGGCGAATACTTCGTGCTCGACAAGAAGGCCGGCCAGTTCCTCAAGATCCCCGTCTACCCCGCGCCCAACGACCGCGGCGGCTTCTCCACGCACGCCACCCCCACCGTCGACGGCAACATCCTGGTGGGTCCGGACTCCTATGTCACCGAGGACTGGGAGGACTACAAGTGCACCAAGGACCACCTCGACGGGCTCATCCGCGACGGCTCCAAGATGTTCAAGCAGATGCGCCGCGAGTACTTCATCCGCAACTTCGCCGGCATCCGCTGGAAGCGCGTCGATGAGGAGGGCAACGTCCTCGACTTCAAGCTCGAGAGCGACCAGCAGCACAACCCCAACACCGTGAACCTCGTGGGCATCGAGTCCCCCGGCGTCACCTGCGCGCTGCCGCTAGCCCGCCGTGCCGTCGCGCGCCTGGTGGAGGTCGAGAAGCCGAGCGTGAACGAGCACTTCGACCCGCATCGCCCGGCACCCAAGCGCTTCTACGACATGACGCACGAGGAGCAGGCGGCCGCCATCGCTGAAGATCCCGAGTACGGCGAGATCGTCTGCCGCTGCGAGACCGTCACCCGCGCCGAGATCCGCCGCGCCATCAACAACCCGCTCGGCGTGCACACCGTCACGGGCATCAAGAACCGCACCCGCGCCACCATGGGGCGCTGCCAGGGCGGCTACTGCGAGACCCGCATCACCGAGATGATCGAGGAGGAGCTGGGCATCAAACCGACCGACGTGCGCTACAACCATGCCGGCTCGTACATGTTCACCGGTCCTGTCAGGAGCGGCAAAACCGATGATTCCGCATCCGAAGGGAGCGTGAGCGCATAATGAAGCACGTAGACGCCATCATCGTCGGCGGCGGTCCCGCCGGTCTCGCCGCCGCAATTGAGCTGCGCCGCAAGGGCATCGACGACATCTTGATCCTCGAGCGCGAGAAGAAGCCCGGCGGCATCCTGCGCCAGTGCATCCACGACGGCTTCGGCCTCACCCGCTTCGGCGAGACCCTGTCCGGCCCCGAGTACGCGGCGCGCTTCGTCCGCGAGGCCGAGTCGCTCGAGATCCCCTGCCTCACCGACACCACGGTGCTCGAGATCACGCCCGACCGCCACGTCTTCGCCTCCTCCTCCGAGCACGGCATGATGGAGTTCGAGGCCGGTGCGATCATCCTCGCCATGGGTTGCCGCGAGCGCACGCGCGGCGCCATCAGCATCCCGGGCACGCGTCCTGCCGGCGTGTACACCGCGGGCGTGGCACAGGCGTACATCAACCTCAAGAACAAGATGGTCGGCCGCCGCGTCATCATCCTGGGCTCCGGCGACATCGGCATGATCATGGCGCGCCGCATGACGCTCGAGGGCGCCGAGGTGCTCGGCGTGTTCGAGGTCCAGCCCTACGCAAGCGGCCTTCCGCGCAACGTCGAGCAGTGCCTAAACGACTACAACATCCCGCTGTCGCTGTCCCACACCGTCACCGACATCCGCGGCACCGACCGCCTGGAGAGCGTGGTCATCTCCGAGGTCGACGACCATATGCAGCCGATTCCGGGAACCGAAAAGGAATACGAGTGCGACACGCTCATCCTCTCGGTGGGTCTGATCCCCGAAAACGAGCTCACCTGGATGGCGGGCGCCGAGAAGGACCCTGGGACGAGCGGTCCCGCCGTCGACGAGAACTACCAGACGACCGTGCCGGGCATCTTCGCCGCCGGCAACGTCCTGCACGTGCACGACCTCGTGGACTTCGTGTCGCTTGAGGCCGAAGCGCTCGCCGACAGCGCCGCGCGCTTCATCACGCAGGGGTCGCTGCCCGAAAGCAAGCTCGCCGTCCGCGGAGGCGAGCTCGTGGGCGGACTCACGCCGTCGCGCATCAGCGGCGAGAGCGACGTCACCGTGTCGTTCCGCGTGCGCCGTCCGCTGCGCGACTGCACCGTCGAGATCCGCCAGGGCGAGACCGTCCTCAAGCGCCGCAAGATGGCGAAGGCCCTGCCCGCCGAGATGATTCAGATCAAGCTTGCCTCAAACAAGCTCAACACCACCGACGACCTGGAGGTGACGGTGTCATGCTAAGGGAATTCACCTGCATCATGTGCCCGCAGGGATGCGATATCTCCGTCGAGCTCGAGGGCAAGACGATCAAGGGCATCTCGGGCAACAAGTGCCCCAAGGGCGAGGCCTACGTCACCCAGGAGATCGAGAACCCGATGCGCAACATCGCGACATCGGTGCTCGTCGACGGCGGCGACCTGCCGCTCGCGAGCGTGCGCCTGTCCGGCGTGATCCCCAAGGACCGCATCTTCGACGTCATGGCCGAGATCCGCAAGGTCGAGGTCCCCGCACCCGTTCACGAGGGCGATGTCGTAATCGCCGACGTGCTGGGACTCGGAGTCGATGTCATCGTGACGAAGGACGTCGAGGCGGCGTAATCGCACCGCTTTAGGAACACCCCCTGCGAACAGGCCCGCTGCACCTTGAAGAGGCGCAGCGGGCCTGTTGCTTGGCGTGTCTTAGAATGGGGCCGTTTTGCCCACGCACAGAGGAACAGCCGCCTTTAGCGGAGACGGCTGTTCGGCGTGGGGCCATCCCACAAAGACCCTTTTCGCAGGTGGGCGTAAAACCTTCTGCTCGCTACGAGTATACCCCATGGCGGCTTACCGCCCTGTCCTACCGGTTCTCGATGCTCCCGATGTTCTTGAGCTCGATGGAGATCAATCCGTTCGGCTCGTTCACGAACTGCACGTACTCGGTGTTGCGCAGCATCTCCGCGGGAAACGTGATCTCGATGCCCGTGTCGGTGCGGATCTTGTGGTTGCGCACCGCCGCGCGCTCCACGTTGGCGCGCTCGACCGGCACGCGCTCGGGCAGCTGCTCCTCGCGCATCTCGGCCTCGAAGCGCTCCTTCATAGCGGGTTCGTCCTCGAAGATCTCGTCGGCCAGATCCCACGGGGCGAGCTCCTCGTCCTCCTCGACCTTCTCGGCGACGACCTCTTTAGCACGCGCCAGGGCCATGGCCGTGTTGGCGCCGTGCTCCTCGGCGACCTCCTCCACGATGCGCGTGACCGTGTCGATGATCTCCTTGCCTGACACCCCCGTCACGCACTGCAGCAGCCCGTCGGGGATGAGCATGGTGTCCTCACCGGCGATTTTGCGCTTCTTGTCCTGATAGAACACCTCCATCGTGCTGGCGCGCACGATGCAGTAGCTCGTCACCTTCTGCGACGGGTTGGGCAGGATCGCGTAATGACGCGCGATATCGTTACGCACCTGGCCGCCCTCGCGATCGACCTCGTGCATGAACGCCATACGGCTGCTCATGAGCAGGATCGCGAACCAGCGCACCTCGTCATCGTCTTCGAAGTCCGCCACGAGCACGTCGGTCGACTCCGCCTTGTCTGCCTTGGCGAGCTCTCCTGCGACGAACTCGGCGATCTGCTCGGAGAAATCGATGAACTCGCGGTCGCCGAACAAGAACGCCTTGAGCTCGCCGGCAAACCCGCTGTTCTCGGCGAACGAGGCGCGCTTGTTGTCCGCGCTCGTTCGGGCGCGGCGCAGGTGAGAGGTCACGAACGAGCGCACGGCGCGCGTGTCGAGGTCGAGCTCGCGCTGGCTCATGACGTTGACCGACGAATCGAAATCGAGGATATGCAGAATCGCATGGTTGATCTTCATGCCAACTCCTATCAGGGTTTGTGAGCCTCACGAGTATAGCGTGTCTTGCGGACAGCGCGAGTAGGCGATGAACCAAAACGGTCCCGTCGCGAAGCGGCTTATTGCTCGTCGGATGCGCGCAGGGAGTCCACCAAACCGGATGCCACGTCAGACATACGATCGATCGTCGCCACGCGGGCAAGCGCCTTGAACACGTCGGTTACGAAGGCGCGCTGCTCGGGTGCCAGGGAAGACACCGCCTCTTTCATGGCGGGCAGGCTCGTGCGCCAGTTCTCGCGGATATCGGCGAAGCGCGTGGCCCCGGTCACGCTCAGCACCTGGAACAGCGTCGCGATGAACTCCCCGCGCTCCTCGGGGGTGAACCGGCGCATCCACGCGGCAAGCGTCGAGCCGAAGTAGCGCGAGCTCGCCGACAGGCCATCTGCCTGCTTGAATTCGCAGCTCTCGACCTCCCACAGAAACGGGTTGTGCTGCAGCACGGAGATCCCGCCGCTCTCGACGACGGTGAACTCATGGCGCTCGTCCATGATGAGGCCGATGATCGAGGATTTGGGCACGTTCTTCTCGACGCGATCACGGATGCGCGCATACCCTTCGCCCTCGAGAAACGAATCGTCGAAGCCGGGGCCGTCGTGGGAAAAGACGCGCACGATCCGCCGCTGGATATCTTCGGGAGCCGAGGCCGCGGCATAGGTCGCAAGGTTACCGCCCTTGGAATGGCCGCCGAGATAGATGGGGCCGGTCAACTGCGGTGCCACGCGCTCAAGATACCGCTGCGCCTCACACTGCGAGGGCACCGGGAGCTGCGAGGCCATGTTGAAGTCCTCGCGCCACCCGACCAGCGTGGAGTCCGTACCCCGAAACGCGAGGTAGGCGCTGCCGTCGGGCAGCATGAACGTCATGGCGGCGAACTGCTCGGAGGTCGCGCGCTCGGTCTTGTAGGCGAAATGGCACAGACGTGTATCGCGAAAGCGCGGGCTCGCGCACACGGCGAACAGCAGCTCGCGACTGGACTCGGGGTCCCAGCTCGTACCGAACATCGACGAGAAATCCTCAGCGCGCAACAGCTCGTGGAGTCCGATGCCCTCGGGCATGCGCGCGCAACGCAGTTGAGAGCTCAAGCGAAAGTACGACAGCCACGAGAACACGAGGCTGTCGAGGGCGTTCAGCGGCCGCCTGGAAAACGGGTCGCGAGCAGACTGCGCGTAGGTCAAGAAGTTGTCCGCGCGCTTTGACGAGGGGGTGGGCTGAGCGCTTGTGTCGTCCTCGGCATGGCGCGTCGAAAGCGACGGCCTGCTCAGGGGGATCTTCTCAGCAAGCGTGCCGAGCACGCCGGAACCTGCCTTCTCATCCGTAGGCATCGTCGCGCCATCGGGCAGGCCTGCGCCCGTCGGCTTCACAAGCGAGACGACGCGTCGCGCGTCTTTTCCGGCATGCATCATGCTCGACCCCTCACGTTAGCATCGCATAGGCAACAACAATGGTTCTGTCCAAGCGTACCAAAAGCACCGCCAGGAAGACTCTAGCCTTAAGAAGCGCAGATTACTGCCAGCTACGACCTGCCCCGCAGAGGCGTTTGGGGCAAAACGAGGCTGCCTGCGGTCCACAGCGGAGGTTCCAGCGCTGACTTTCGCTGAAAAATCGACGTTTTGAGCGGGTGGTTTTCGAACCCGTCTGAGAGGGCATCTTCAGAGGTAACGTTTCCGCAGGTAACGACCGCACGACGAGTTCGCATTTCCGGGCGCTTGAAATCCACCCACTCAAAACGTTGATTTTTCAGCAACTCTGAGCTCCGGAACCTCCGCTGGACGTCCTCCCGAGGCAGGGACGCGGTCTCAGACCCATATGCACTTCCATAAGGTGCCGATCGGGGGCGTCGCGCAGCAGCGGCGGCCAGCCGCTCGCGCACCCGCTATGCAACCGCCCGGGTGCGCGATGCAGCGGCCAACCGGTTCCTAGCCAAGCAGCATCCACACAGAAGCGTCTTGGCCCAGCGCACCCGTAAGCGGCTCGGACGATACGAGCACCTCGCCGTCGGGCAAGGCGAGCTCATGCGCACCAAAGTTGGTGATGCTCACGAGCGTCTTGCCACCGGCCGCGGGGCGGGCATAAGCGATCACCTCGCGCGCCTGTTCGGCAGAAATCCCCAACTCGCCTGCTCCCCACCAGGTCAGTGAGGTATCGCCCGTAGACGTGAGCAGCTCATGGCGCAGTGCGAGGATTCGGCGGTATAGGTTGAGCATCGAGCCGGGCTCGGCATCCAGGCGATCCACCGCGTGCTCAACGAACCACAACGGCTGCGGCAGGTGCGGGGCAGCCGTCTTGTCCGCGCGCGCCACACCCGTAGCCGGCGCGGAAAACCCGAAACTCGCCGTATCCCCGTCACCGAAGGAGCCGTCCCACGCAGCCGGCGCCGGCATGTCGGAAGCGACCCAAGGCAGCGGCACGCGACAGCCATCGCGCCCCTTCAGCGCATCCCCGTGGCAGGTCCGGCGCGCCTGCGGATCCTCCAGACGATCCCACGGGATGTTCGCGACCTCGAACAGGCCCAGCTCCTCGCCCTGGTAGATGTAGGCTGAGCCCGGCAGCGCCATCTCCATGAGCAGCGCGGCGCGAGCGCGCTTGGTGCCTAGCGCGCGATCCTCGGTATAGGTCGCCCCGTCGCGCAGCAGCCAGTCGTTGACGAACTGATGGTGCACCTTTGCCTTCACCTGCGGCAAGCCGTAGCGCGTCGCATGGCGCGGCACGTCGTGATTGGAAAGCACCCACGTACTCGTGGAGCCCGAATCCTCCGCGCAAGCCAGGCCCTCCTCAATAGCGCGACGGAAGTCGGCGGCGTACCAGTCCGCCTTGGCGAACTCGAAGTTGAACACCTGACCGAGCTCATCGGGCGAGGCGTAGAGGCGCTGGTGATCGGGTGTCACCCACGCCTCGGCGACGGCGAAGCGCGGCGGCTCGTATTCGTTGAAGATGCGGCGCCACGAGCGGTAGATCTCATGGACCTCGGGGCGGTCCCATAAGGGATTGTCCGCGTTGCCGCTCCCCTGCTTAGGCGCCTGGTCGAGCTCGTCGAGCGGACGGCTCGTCAGGTCCTTCGCTAGGGCGTGCGCCACATCCACGCGGAACCCGTCGACGCCGCGGTCGCACCAAAAGCGCAGCGTGCGCTCGAACTCCTCGCGCACGTCGGGATGCTGCCAGTTAAGATCGGGCTGCTCGGCGGCAAACAGATGCAGGTACCATTCGCCGTCCTCGACGCGCTCCCACGCTGAGCCGCCGAAACACGACATCCAGCCGTTCGGGGGAAGCTCACCGTGCTCCCCGCGGCCAGGCCGGAAGATGTAGCGTTCGCGCTCGGACGAGCCGGGGCCCGCGGCGAGCGCCGCCTGGAAGAAACGGTGCTTGTTTGAGGTGTGGTTGGGCACGATGTCCACGATCACGCGGATGTAGTGGGCATGCGCGGCGGCGATAAGCTCATCGAAATCGTCGAGCGTGCCCAGGCGCGGGTCGACCGCGCGGTAATCGATGACGTCGTACCCGCCGTCGGCGAGCTCGGAAGGATAGAACGGTGAGAGCCAGATGGCATCGATGCCGAGTTCGGCGAGGTAATCGATCCCGGCGGTCACCCCGCGGATATCGCCCAAGCCGTCGCCGTCGGCGTCGCGGAAACTGCGCGGATACACCTGGTACACGACAGCCTGCTTCCACCATTCGATTGCGTTGATCGCCATGGCTACCTCCCGCTCACATCGGTCGTCAGGGCCATTCTATCGTGCCATGCTTGTACGAACAAGTATGGCACGATAGCAAAATGCGACCGGTTTTTTTTCGCGGGATATGACAGGGTGCGAGGGCGGTCGCCGGTCGGCGGGTTGGCAACTTGTTGGCGATCGGCGGGAAGCCTGCCGGCCAGGTGCCGGTACGCCGCCGGTCGGCTGTTGGTCGGCGTCAGGTCGACGTTCGGTCGGTTGGCTGACGATTGGCCAGCTGTCGGTCGACTGTCTGTCGGCGTCAGTCCTGTCGGCTGCACAGTCGGCGGTCGGCGCCCATCGCCACACAAGCCGATGGGCGCCGACGCAGCCTGCGCATCCGGCTAACGCAGCTGCGCGCGGTCGATGACCTCGGACAGCGCCGCAGCGGAGCGGTGCAGCTCACCAAGCTCCTCATCGTCAAGGGAGATGGGCACGCGGCACTCGATGCCGCCGCGGCCGATGATCGTGGGCATGGAGATGGCGATGTCGGAAAGGCCGTACTCCCCCACCATGAGGCTCGAGACGGGCAGGATGCACTTCTCGTCACCCATAATCGCCCGGCACAGGCGCTGGACCGACATCGCGATGCCGTAATACGTCGCGTGCTTGCGCGCGATGATCTCGTAGGCGGCATGGCGGACCTCGTCGACGATACGCGCCTCGGTCGCCTCGTGGTCGAAGTGGCCGCGCATCTCGCAGAAGTCCTCGAGCGGTACGCCGGCAACGTCGGCGCTCGACCACACGGCAAGCTCGGAGTCGCCGTGCTCACCGATGATGTACGCCTCGACATCGCGCGGATCAACGCCCAGATGATCGCCGAGTGCCTCCTGCAGGCGGGCGGTGTCGAGCACAGTGCCCGAACCGATCACGCGGCTCTCGGGCAGGCCGGACATCTTGATGGCGGCATAGGTGAGCACGTCGACCGGGTTGGAGACGATAAGCAGGATGCCCTCGAATCCAACCTCCCGAATGCGCGGGATGATGCTGCGGTAGATGGCGACGTTCTTGTTCACCAGATCCAGACGCGTCTCGCCGGGTTTCTGCGCAGCGCCCGCCGTCACCACGATGATCGCCGCATCGGCGGCATCCTCGTAGTCGCCGGCGTAGATGCGCATGGGATGCGCGAACGGCGCCCCGTGGCTGATGTCGAGCGCCTCGCCCTCGGCGCGGGCGCGGTCCACGTCGATAAGGACCATCTCGGAAAACAGCCCGCTTTGCATGAGGGCGAACGCCGATGACGAGCCGACGAACCCGCATCCGACGACGGCGACTTTTCTATCGTTGACCATGGTAGTCCCCCTGATTCAATCGGGATTGGTATCGGTACCATGGTGTCAAATATATCCGCAACGTGCGAGCCTAAACGCGCCGCCGCTATTTCCTATCATTCTTATAACATTTACACATGAGAAGGGTTGGTTGGGGACGTGTTCCCTCCAACCCATTGTGGGTCGGTTGGGGACGTGTTCCCTCCAACCCATTGGGACGCGCTCCTTCCAACCCATTGCGCGGTAGCGTCGGGGTTGAATGGGGCGTGTTTCTTCCAGCCCATGGTGCGACAGCGTCGAGATATCTGAAGGAACGCCGAGCAAGCGCAACGGGCTGGAGGGAACGCATCCCCAAATGAGTTGCGATGGGTTGGAAGGAGCGCGTCCCCAACCAACCCATCCCCAACCAACCCGTCTAGATGTTAGATGCCGGCGGCCTCGATCGCGGCGATGGCCGCCTGAAGGCCCTCGGGCGGCAGCACGAGCGCCATGCGCACGTAGCCCTCGCCGTGCGGGCCGAAGCTCGCGCCGGGCGTCACCACCACGCCTGCGCGGTCCATAAGCTCCTCGCAAAACGCCATGGAATCCGTGCGCCCGCCGGGCAGCTTTGCCCACACGAACATCGTGCCGTGCGCGTTGGGCCGCTCCCAGCCGATGCGCTCCAGGCCGTCGCACAGCGCATCGCGACGCTCCTGGTACTTGAGACGCTGCGCCTCGACCTGGTCGAGCGGACCGGTCAGCGCGGCGATGGCGGCCTTCTGGATGGGGTAGAACATGCCGAAGTCGATCTGGCTGCGCAGCTTGGCGAACGCCGAGACCACGTCGGAGCGGCCGACCAGAAAACCGATGCGTGCTCCGGTCACGTTGAAGGACTTCGAGAGCGAGAAGAACTCGACGCCCACCTCGAGCGCACCGGGATACTGCAGGAAGCTGCCGCCGCGCGGGCCATCGTACACGATATCGGAATATGCGTTGTCGTGCACGATCAGAAGGTCGTGCTCGCGCGCGAACGCGATGATCTCCTCGTACACCTCGGGCGTGCCCACACTGCCCACCGGGTTGGCGGGAAGCGACACGATCATGTACTTGGCGCGGTCAGCGACCGCAGGATCGATATCGGCCACATGCGGCAGGAAGTCATGCTCGGCGCTCAGCGGGTAGTAGGCAAGCTCGCCGTCGGCGATCTTCACGCCCGCCTCGAACACCGGATAGCAGGGGTCGGGCACCAGCGCCGTGTCCCCGGGATCGAGCAGGGCGAGCCCCAGATGGCCGACGCCCTCCTGCGTGCCGTTGCACGAGGCGACCATGTCGGGCGTGATGCCCTCGACGCCGAAGCGGCTCGCGTAGTAGTCGCAGACCGCCTGCTTGAGCTCGGGCAGGTCGCGCAGGCTGTACTTCCACATGGTGGGGTCGGCAGCGGCGTCGCGCAGCGCTTCGGCCACATGGTCGTACGGCGCGAAATCGGGCGTGCCCACCGACAGGTTGTAGATCGTGCGGCCCTCCGCCTCGAGCTTGAGCCTGCGCTGGTTGAGCGCCGCGAACACCTCGTCGCCAAAACGGTCGAGCCTGCTGGAAAACTTCATAGGTGGATATCCTCCCTCGCCCCGGACGGGACGTCTGGTCGCAGAACACTGCACCCTAGTGTAGCGCGAAGGAGGATGCCGGGGTGGAGTCGATTTCACAAGACCGGCCCCTGGCCGCCCCTATGCACAGGAGCGGCCAGGGGCCGGTCCGAACCTGCCTACGGTTGCAGGCGGTCGATCTCCTCGAGCCACAGGCGCGAGCTGGCATCGCTCGGCATGCGCCAATCGCCGCGCGGCGACAGGGTGACCGAGCCGACCTTCGGCCCATCGGGCAGGCAGCTGCGCTTGAACTGCTGCGCGAAGAAGCGCCGGTAGAACACGCGCAGCCAGCTCCACACGGTGCGCTCGTCGTAGGTCCCCGCAAAGGACCGGCAGGCCATCCGGTAGATCTTGCCCGGCGTGAACCCAAAGCGCAGCAGGTGGTACAGGAAGAAATCGTGCAGCTCGTAGGGGCCGACGAGGTCCTCGGTCCTCTGCGCGATCTCGCCGTCTCCCGTGGGCGGCAAAAGCTCGGGAGACACCGGGGTGTCCAGGATGTCGAGCAGGGTGTCGGCGATCTCGCCGCCGAAGACGTCGGCCGCGTAGCGCACCAGGTGGCGCACGAGCGTCTTGGGCACACTCGCGTTCACGGCGTACATGCTCATGTGGTCGCCGTTGTAGGTGGCCCAGCCCAGCGCGAGCTCGGAAAGGTCGCCGGTGCCGATGACGAAGCCGCCGAGCTCGTTGGAAAGATCCATGAGGATCTGCGTGCGCTCGCGCGCCTGGCTGTTCTCATAGGTGACGTCGGTGACGGCCGGATCGTGGCCGATGTCGGCGAAATGCTGCTTGACGGCGTCGTGGATCGAGATCTCGCGGAAGTCCGCGCCGAGGCCGCGGGCGAGCGTCTCGGCGTTGCTCTTGGTGCGCACGGTCGTACCGAACCCGGGCATGGAGGCGGCGGTGATGCCGGAGCGCGGAAGCCCGAGCGCGTCGAAGGCGCGCACGGTCACGAGCAGGGCCAGGGTGGAGTCCAGGCCGCCCGAGAGCCCGATGACGGCGCGCTTGGTGCCCGTGTGCGCCAAGCGCGTCTTGAGGCCAGCGGCCTGGAGGTTGAAAATCGTCTCGCAGCGCTCGGCAAGATCGCCATGGTCCGCCGGCACGAACGGGGTCTGCGGGAAGACGCGGTCGATGTCGAGCGCCGAGCGCATGAGGCAGGGGGCCGTCGGCTGCCCGCACTCCTCGCCGGTCGACCGGCTCCCCGTGTAGGAGAACCGCACCTCGTTGCACGGGCGCATGCTGAACGGGGACTTGGCCCAGGTGGTCGAGCGGCGGCGCTCCGCCATCAGGCGGTCCAGATCGACATCGGCCACGGCCATGTCGCACGTGAACATATCGGTACGCGCGAGCAGGCTGCCGTTTTCCGCAATCAGGTTCTCGCCCACGAAGACCAGATCGGTCGTCGACTCCCCCTCGCCTGCATCGGCATACGCATAGGCGCAGTACAGGCGCGCCGATTGGCCGCGCACCAGCTCGCGGCGGTATTCGGCCTTGCCGATGGTCTCATCGGAGGCGGACGGGTTCAAGATGATCGTCGCCCCTCCGTCCACCGTCATGTCTATCGAGGGGGGCGCGGGCACCCACAGGTCCTCGCACACCTCGACGCCGATTGTCACGGAATCCAACCCCGCATCGCAGCACCGGTACACGAGCCTGTGACCCATGAGGACCTGGCTTTGACCGGCAAAAGCGACGCACCCCGTGTTGAGCGGCGCCGGCGTGAACCAGCGCCGCTCGTAGAACTCGCCGTAGTTGGGGATGTTCTGCTTGACGGTCAGGCCCAGCAGCCTGCCGGCGCAGCACACCGCGGCGCAATTGTAGATGGCCTCGCCGTTCGCGACGGGCAGACCGACCGTGAAGAGAACGGGCAGGTCGCGCGTCTGGTCGAGCAGCCGCGCCAGCGCGCTCTCGCAGGCGCGCAGCAGCGTGCGGTCCAAAAACAGGTCGGCGCACGTGTACCCGCTCAAGCACAGCTCGGGCAGCACGAGGGCGCCCGCGCCCCGGTCCGCCGCCGCCTTCACGCATTCGAGAATCGCCTGCGCGTTGCCCTCGACATCCCCCACGCGGATATGCGGGGTTGCCGACGCAATACGGAAAAACCCATCGCCCAATCCCGTGCCCGCGGCAGACCCGAGGCCGGCTAGATACAGCTCGTCCATCTCTTCTCCTTCAACGGAAGCCCTGTCGCCACCTATTGTAGCGGCATACGGCAGACGGCATACCATGGCTCTTTCGCGACTGGGATGTTCGCGCTGTTTGCGAAAGGTATAATGGCTGGGCATGTAATCCCGACAGGAAGGCAGCGCGACCGTGAGCGAGACCAACACCAACAAGGCAGCCGGGACTCCCGGCATTCCGAAGCTCGCGATCGTGGTGGTCACGTTCAAGCGGCAGGAGCTGCTTGCCAAGCTGTTCGACTCGTTCTGCACGCTCACGGTCGCGCCCTGGCGCATCGTCATCGTGGACAACGAGCATTCCGACAAGACCGAGCGCATGGTGGCCGAGCTCGGCGAGCGCACCGACGAGCTGTGGGGCGCACCCGCCGACGGGCCCGATGCCGAGGGCGGCACCGCTCGCGTGGTCTATGCGCCGCAAGACGACAACCTGGGCGGTGCCGGCGGCTTCTCCGCCGGCGTCAAGCGCGCGTGGGAGCTCGGCGCCGAATGGTTCTGGGTCATGGACGATGACGTCATGGTCCTTCCCGAGGCGATCGAGCGCCTGGAGCCCTGGACCCGCGACCATCGCGTGATCCAGGGGTCGCGTCTTGACTACGACGGCGGCGACTTCTACTGGCAGTACCACTTCATCGAGTCGCTGGGCATCCCCAACCCCATCGCGCCCGCGGCGTTCGGCCCCGAAGGCTATCGCCCCATGAACACGATGTGCTTCGAGGGCGGCCTGTTCGCACGCTCCGTGGTCGACGAGATCGGCCTGCCCGACCCCCGCTTCTTCATCTACTGGGACGACACCGTCTACGGCTATCTGGCCTCCAAGGTCACCGAGCCCATCGTCATCGCAGACCTCATCTTGCAGCGCACCCGCAATATCGCCAACTGGGACATCGCGGGGCTTCGCCAGCTCAACGGCACCTCCGACATGAACCGCTACCACATCATGCGCAACCGCGGCTACATGATGCAGTATTTCCGCGCCCACGGCGATTACCGCCGCATCACGTTCGGGCTCGGCACGGCGGCCACCTTCGCCAAGGAGGTCATCCGCCTCGTCATGGTCAACCGCGACAGCCTGAAGACGGGCATTCCGGCGCTGTTCCGCGGCATGCGCGATGCGCGAAAGATCTACCGGGACCGCACGTGGAAGCCCATGCCCCCGCTCAAAGACCGCTGACGCACCGGGCCCGCCCCGTCCATAGAGCATGTGGGCACGTCGGAGGAGCCTCCAAGCTACACCACCCTCGATACGAGCGCGAAGCTCATGGCGGCGCTCGCGTCCTCCAAGGGCTGGACGCACCTGACGCTCGGGCAGAACGTCGACGTCCACTCGTCCTTCGTCGAGACGCCGTGCCCCTTCGGCCTCGATGTCGCCTGGCTCGTCGAGCGGGCCAACCACTATCTGTCGCTCATACGGTAGCTGCCCGCCGGTTCGTTCGTCTTTTGGCCCTAGGGAAACGCTGGCCGATTGATCCCCGCTCGCAGATGTGCGGTATCTCCACGGTGGTGATACCGCACCGTCGCCTGCCGTCCGGTGCTCCTCCACCACCCTTGTTCTCCACAATTCCTCCCCTTGTGTTGCCTCTTTTTGTTGTCTTGCCGCGTCCACTTCCAATCATGGTTGAGGGGTACACAATCTAACGGAACGATTCCGGCGGGACGTGCGGCCGCGCTCGAGCGCGCAGCGCCGCCCTCGCCGTTTGCCATATCCGAAAGGGGCCAGTCCATGGCTGCATACAGCGACAACTACACCTCGCGCAGGAGGACGCGCGTCTATCAACCCCCTCAGAGCACCCAGGTGCTCAAGCATGAAACCATCGGTCAGACTCAGGCGATCCCGCCCAAGAAGAAGCTGTTCGACGGCGTGTCTGTGGCCCAGATCATCGCCGGCGCCGCCGCTGCGGCGACCTCGGTGGCGCTCGCATCCTATATCGGCATCGCGGGATCCATCATCGGCGCCGCGGTCAGCTCGGTTGTGACCGTCGTGTCCTCCCAGATCTACCGCCGTTTCCTCGACGTCAGCGCGCGCAAGCTCAAAGATGCCGGCGCGATCGCGCAGGCAAGCATGCGCACGTCCCAAAGCGATGACCAGGCCTCGCCGAGCCAGGGAGTCAGAGGGGCGCGCATCGCGCCCGTCAACCTGCGCGAGCGCGCGGCGGCGGAGCGCTCCGCGACCCAGAAGAAGGTGATCGCGTTCTCGATCCTCGCCGCCGTGGTCGCCGTTGCCGTCTGCGCCGCAGCCATCTGGTTCGGCACCTCGGGCGAGGGAATCGGCGAGAAGGCCGCCCCGCTCATCCCGACGACGACGCAACCCGTCGATACCGGCACGCAGCAGACCGTCGATGACGGCGGCGCGCAGCTTCCCGCGACTACCGAGGACGATGCGGACGCCGTCCAGCCCGACACCGCCACCTCCCCTGCCGATGACACCACCCAGACGGAGCCCGAGACCCCGCAGGACCAGCAGACCACGGACGCCACGACGCCTCCGGCCGACACCGCAGGCAACACGTCATCCGACACCACGGGCTCCGGCACATCGAGCAGCTCCTCGAGCACGGGCACCGATACGAGTACGGGAAATCCGACCACGACCCCCTCATCCGGAACGGACGCCCCTTCTACAGCCGCCTCTTCGGCCAACTGATTCCCCGCATCGAGCATCAGCAGCCAGACGGTCGTCTCCCGTAGGCGCGAGGGCCGCCTACGGGATTTATCTGCGCGCGCATCCGCCCCGCCGCCCGGTCGGAAAAAGGCTATCCGCTCGATGGTAATATGGCTATGGACGAACATGGGAAGAGGGGCACATGAGCAAGCAACCGGTCAAGCCGACGCTGTCCGTCGGCAATCATATCTATCTCTATCAGCTTCTATCGACGGCCATCGGATGCGGGAAGCAGACCCTGGCGCCCAAGATCGAAGAGGTCCTTGCCGCCGAGCGCATGACCGCCGAGGACCTCGGGTTCTCCGACACGCGAGAGCTGCTGGAAGAGCTCGACGACTTCATCACGCTGACCGTGTTCAAAGGTGGCCGCATCTACGCCACCATCAACGCGCAGCCCGCATGGGACGAGGCGCTGGCGGCCCCCGAAAAGACCGCTGCGCAGAAATCGGGCAAGTCCTGGAAGCGCAAGAAGACCGACAAGGGCCTGAGACCCGTAAAGCCGCGCCGCGTCAAGCGCGAAGAGCCCAAGCCGCAAGAAGAGCCGGTCGAAGAGCCGACGCAAGATGCCTCGGAGACCGCCGAGGAAGCCAAGGAGATCGAGCCGCAGGCCGCAGCGCAGCAGGAGCAGCTCGCTGAGGAGCCGGTCGAGCAGCAGTCCGAGGAAGCCACCTTGGCAGATTCCGATACGCAAGAAGACCATGATGGGGACGCCGACGAGCAGCTCCCCGATGACGCCGCGGAACCCGTCGATGGCGTGAACGCGCCGGAAGAGCCCGAGAAACCGGAGGCGGAGTCTCCGCAGCCCGCCATCACGCTCACGGTCGTCTACGATCCCGAGAACGCCAATGCCGGCATGCAGACGCTCGAATCGACGCCCGGCATCAGCCCGTCCGAGGTCGCCTTAGAGGTGCAGGAGGGCGCAGAGCCCGAGGTCGAGCAAGAAGCCGCGCGAA
The DNA here is from genome assembly GCF_002159695.1 of Collinsella sp. An271. NCBI lineage: Bacteria > Bacillati > Actinomycetota > Coriobacteriia > Coriobacteriales > Coriobacteriaceae > Collinsella > Collinsella sp. An271. The sequence continues at coordinate 373,491 of NZ_NFJE01000001.1, forward strand.
CAGAAGCGCCGGACATGCCGCCTGCGGCATCCGATGAGCCCCGGGCGCCGGAACCGACAACGGAGCCGGCTTCCCAGGAACCTGCCAACTCACCTGCGGAAACCCTTGAACCTGAACCGCAGCCGGTCACTTCGCCGGAACCGGTGCCGCCCGCCGCACCCGTCATTCCCGACGACTACCCTCGAGATTTCACGATCGACGTCTACTGCCCCGGCGACCTGCTGCGGGAGATCTCCTATCTGCTCCCCTACGGCGCCGACGTCATGGGCATCCTCAACGAGTACTACTACATCGCCCAGCTCCGCAACACGATCGAGGCAGCGCGCAACCGCGCGACGTTCCCCTTCGGGTATGCGCGGGACGGCGAGCGCCGTTATGCCGCGGTGCGCATCAAGCGCAGCACGACGGCCAGCGGCACCTCCTGGGTCATCGACAAGCTCGAGGTCGACGAACCGAAAGGAAGCGCTGAATAATAGCCTTCGCGCCTGTCGGCCCTCTCCCGAGGTCCACATCTACGAAAAGCCGCCTCGGGACCCGAAGGCCCCGAGGCGGCTTTCTCCCTAGCGCTGCTTGGAAACCCTGCAGCCGCGACTAGTCGCGCGTCAGCTTGCGGCGGATGCGATGCGGCTGCGCGGCGTCCTCGCCCAGACGCGCCACGCGGTTCTCCTGGTAGGACTGGAAGTTGCCCTCGAACCAGTACCAGTTGCCCGGATTCTCGTCGGTGCCCTCCCACGCCAGGATGTGCGTGGCCACGCGGTCCAGGAACATGCGGTCGTGGCTGATGACGACCGAGCATCCCGGGAACTCGAGCAATGCCGCCTCGAGCGACGACAGGGTCTCGACGTCCAGGTCGTTGGTCGGCTCGTCGAGCAGCAGCAGGTTGCCGCCCTGCTTGAGCGTGAGCGCCAGGTTCAGGCGGTTGCGCTCGCCGCCAGACAGCACGCCGGCGCGTTTCTGCTGGTCAGAACCCTTGAAGCCGAAGCTCGCCACATAGGCGCGGCTCGGCACCTCGGTCTCGCCCACGAGCATCTTGTCGGTGCCGCCCGAGACGACTTCCCACAACGATTTGTCGGGGTCGATGCCCTCGCGCATCTGGTCGACATAGGAGATCTTCACGGTCTCGCCCAGCTCGATGGAGCCCGACGTCGGCTGCTCGGTACCCACGATCATCTTGAACAGAGTCGACTTGCCCACGCCGTTGGGGCCGATGACGCCCACGATGCCGTTGCGCGGCAGGCTGAAGGTCAGGTCATCGATGAGCACGCGACCGTCGAACTCCTTGTGGAGATGCTCGACCTCGAGGACCTTCGCGCCCAGGCGCGGACCGACCGGGATGCGGATATCGGTGTAGTCGAGCTTCTGGCTGGCGCGGGCCTCGGCCTCCATCTCCTCGTAGCGCTCGAGACGGGCCTTGTTCTTGGCCTGGCGGGCCTTGGGGCTGCTGCGCACCCACTCGAGCTCGGCGGCCATGCGCTTGGCGAGCTTGGCGTCGCGCTGGCCCTGCGCGGCGATACGCGCGGCCTTGGTCTCGAGATAGGTGGAGTAGTTGCCCTTGTAGGGGTACAGGTGCCCGCGGTCGACCTCGCAGATCCACTCGGCGACGTTGTCGAGGAAGTAACGGTCGTGGGTGACGGCGAGCACGGCGCCCGGATAGTTGTGCAGGAAGTGCTCGAGCCACAGGACGGACTCAGCGTCCAGATGGTTCGTGGGCTCGTCGAGCAGCAGCAGGTCGGGAGCCTCGAGCAGCAGCTTGCACAAGGCCACGCGACGACGCTCGCCGCCCGACAGGACGGAGACGGGCATATCGGCGTCCGGGCACTGCAGCGCGTCCATGGCCTGGCCGAGCTTGCTGTCGATGTCCCAGCCGTCGGCCGCATCGATCTCGTCCTGCAGCCTGCCCATCTCCGCCATGAGGGCGTCCATGTCGCAGTCCGGGTCGCACATCTCCTCGCCGATCTTGTTGAAGCGGTCGACCTTGGCGAGCAGGTCGCCGAACGCCATGCGGATGTTCTCGATGACGGTCTTGTCGTCGTCGAGCGGCGGCTCCTGCTCGAGCAGGCCCACCGTGTAGCCGGGCGTCAGACGGGCCTCGCCGTTGGAGACCTCCTCCTTGCCCGCCATGATCTTGAGCAGCGTCGACTTGCCCATGCCGTTGGGGCCCACGACGCCGATCTTGGCACCGGGGTAAAACGACAGGGTGACATCGTCCAAAATCACCTTGTCGCCATGCGCCTTGCGCGCCTGATACATCTGATATACGAACTCTGCCATGCATACTCCCTGTATGGTCATCTGACACGTATGGGTCTATCGTCGCAGATACGCGGGGTTGCCTCCATACCAAAACGGGCGCCCGACAACACTTCCACAGGCAAGGCGGCGGCAGGAGAGGCGACAACGAGGCGGAGCATGTGCCACCTAACCTATAATGTGCTTCAACGTTCCGAGGGAAAGGCGCCGTATGCAGGAAACAGCAACCGACCGGCTTCGCATCATCATGGGAGACGAGGGGCTCGAGCGCCTGCAAAGCGCAACGGTCATGGTGTTCGGCTGCGGCGGCGTCGGGTCGAGCTGCATCGAGGCGCTCGCCCGCGCGTTTATCGGTCGGATCGTCATCGTCGACAAGGACGTGGTGGCGCCGAGCAACATCAACCGGCAGGCCATCGCCTTCACGAGCACCGTCGGCAAGCGCAAGGTCGACGTGATGGCCGGCATGATCCGCGACATCAACCCCGCGTGCACCGTCATCGCCCATGACGCCTTCGTGCTGCCTGAAAACCTCGAGGGCCTGTTTGATGAGTGCCTGGCCGCCTGCAGCGGACGCATCGATTACATCGTGGACGCCATCGACACGGTTTCGTCCAAGCTCGCGCTGGCCCAGCTCGCCGACGAGCGCGGCCTGCCGCTCATCAGCAGCATGGGAGCGGCCAACAAGCTGCACCCGGAGTGCCTGCGGATATGCGATATCCGCGAAACGGAGCGCGACCCCCTCGCCCGCGTCATGCGCAAGGAGTGCCGCCGACGCGGGATTCGCCGCCTGCAGGTGCTCTACTCCTGCGAGGACCCGATCGACCTTTTCGCGCGCGGACAGGGGCAACCGGGCGAGCGCGTGCTGGGAACGGCATCGTTCATGCCGCCGATCATGGGGCAGATGATTGCCGGCGAGGTCATACGGCAGATCTCCGGTGTGGGATACGGTAGGGCATGCGCAGGCGGCGCCCGGCGCGACCGCTAGTCTCGATGGGCCGAACTTCCAAGGAGGAGCCATGCACTACGTCGATATGCACTGCCACCTCGGGCTCATGCGCGACGGCCTCGCCTGCGCGCGAGAGGCCGAGATGCGCGGCATCGGGATCCTCGACGCCAGCGTGACCCCTGCGGGCTACAGCGCCTCGCGGGAGGCATACGCCGCCTGCCCCAACGTCCGCGTCGCCGCGGGCCTCCATCCGTGGTGGCTATCGGATGGAACCTGCGGGGACGCGGATGTCGATGCCCTTGCCGAGCTCGTCTCCGATACGCCGCGCGTCGGCGAAGTCGGCCTTGATTTCAGCACGAAGCATCTTCCGAGCAAAGACGCCCAGGTGCGCGCGTTCACGCGCGTCGCCCGCGCCTGCGCAGAGCACCCGCTTGACGGGCGTCTTCTGACCATTCATGCCGTGCGTTCGGCCGACACGGTGCTCGACATCCTCGAAGAGACCGGGCTTGTGCTCGAATCCGTCTGCATCTTCCACTGGTTTTCCGGGACGAGCGGCGAGCTCGCCCGCGCGCGGCGCGCCGGCTGCTGGTTCTCGATCAACGCGCATATGCTCGCCACCCGCAAAGGCCGCGAGTACGCGCGCATCGTTCCCGAGGACAGGCTGCTGCTCGAAACCGATGCGCCGCCGTCGAACGCCGATTTCGGCTGCGCGGAGCTGGAACGCGAGCTCGCGGACACGACTGAGCGCCTCGCCGCCATCAGGCACGCCGATGCACGCGAACTCGCCTACCGCATCGCCGAGCGCAGCGCCGCGCTTCTCGACCTCTAAGCCGGATGCCTTCCCTGCAGTGGCCTCATTCGCCGCGGGGACGGCTTCAGACCCCGCTCATTCATGAACGAACGAGGGCCTTTTCGGCGTTTGAGCAGGATTCGTTTATTTGGCGCCCCTCCTAATTCATGAATGAACAGACCTGCGGCACTCCGCTTCAAACCGATTCCGGAAGGTCCGCGCCTGCTGCCGAGCAACGTGTTCGCTCCCCCGAATTGCCGTGCATAACTGCGCATCGCGCGGGTAAGGAGCCAGTAGAAGGCAGAACCACGATACGGAAGGGAGCCATCATGATCGATTTCAACGCCATCGTCACACTTGCTGGGATGCTCGCTTCGCTTGCGATCGTGTTCGTCGTGCTCGAAGCCTCTTCCATCGCCGTCCCGGCAGCCCTCAAACGTGCCGCCTCGTGGGTCAATCCCCGCAACGAGCGCCTGGTGTGGGCACAGTACCATCCCGCGAGAGAGGTGAGCGGCATCGCCTCGTTCGCGGGTCGCAAGCTGCACGCGGCGCTCACCCGCCCGAGCATGAACACCATGCCGATTCGCCAGGCGGCATAGCGCCGCTCAGCCGCACATCGTCGACAGCAAGACGGGGACCCGCGGGTCCCCGTCTTTTTGAGCAAGCGCGTGCAAATTCGGGGACGTGCAATTTCGGGGACGTACCTACCGCATGCACGTTTGCACGCCGAAGGTACGTCCCCGAATTTGCAAACGTGCATGCGGGAGGTACGTCCCCGAATTTGTACGCGTCTTCACGTTGCCGTGGGTTGAATCGATCAGCGCTCCCCTATGCGCAGAAGGTCGGGGATCTGATCGATGATGAGGTTCGCCTGATCCTGAGAGAAGCCAAAGCGCTCCTCGCGCTTGGCGATGACCGTGAGCCCCGCGGCGCATCCGGCGGCGATGCCGTACACCGAGTCCTCCACGCAGCAGCACGCGCTGGCGGGAAGCCCCAACAGCTCCAGCGTGTGCAGGTAGATCTCGGGGTTGGGCTTGCTTTGATGGAACTGCTCGCCCGACACGATGGGCTCGAACCGGCCCGTCAGACCGCACGCGCTGAGAACCTTGTCGATATTCGCCAGCGGAGAGGAGGACGCCAGCGCAACGCGGACCCCCATCCCGTGGAGCGCCTCGACCGTCTCGGCGACGCCGGGGTTCAACAGCTGCGCGTACGGCCGCGGGCGATGCGACGCCCACTCGTTGTAGATCGCCTCCGCCTCGTCACCGGACAGCTCGCCGCGGCCCCCGCGGCGCATCCACATCTGCAGATTGCGCTGAAAATCCTGGTGCGACATGCCGACCTGATGCTTGCATTCATCAACGGTGATGCCCAGTCCGAGCTCTTCGCTCATGACGAGCAGCTCGTCGAAGTAGAACTTCTCGGTATCGACGATCACGCCGTCCATATCGAAGATGACGGCCTTGAAGGGAAATGCCACGGCGAATAATCCTTTCGGTCACAGAAAAGGGACTGCCCCGAAGAGACGGGGCAGTCCCGATACGTCACGCAGACGCAAGCGGGCTACTTGCGATGGGCGCGGTAGAACTCGATGAGCGCCTTGGTGCTCGCGTCCTGGACGGCGAGGGCCTCGTCGTCATGGAACGCGGGCGTGATCTGCTTGGCGAGCTGCTTGCCCAACTCAACGCCCCACTGGTCGAAGGAATCGATGCCCCAGACCGTGCCCTCGACGAACGTGATGTGCTCGTAGAGCGCGATGAGGGCGCCGAGCGCATGCGGGGTGAGCTCGATGCCGAAGATCGAGGTGGACGGACGGTTGCCGGTGAAGATGCGCGCGGTGACGATCTCCTCGGGCGTGCCCTCGGCGCGGACCTCGTCGGCGGTCTTGCCGAACGCGAGCGCCTTGGTCTGGGCCAGGAAGTTGCCCAGGAACAGCTCGTGCACGTCCTGGTCGCCGTCCTTGTTGGGGTTGGCGGTGTTGACGAACGCGATGAGGTCGGAGGGGATCAGGCGCGTGCCCTGATGGATGAGCTGGTAGAAGGCGTGCTGGCCGTTGGTGCCCGGCTCGCCCCAATAGATCTCGCCCGAAGCCGTGGTGAGCGCCGAGCCGTCCCAGCGCACGCCCTTGCCGTTGGACTCCATGGTGAGCTGCTGCAGATAGGCCGGGAAGCGGTGCATGTACTGGTTGTACGGCAGCACGGCGTGGCTCTCGGCGCCGAAGAAGTTGACGTACCAGACGTTGATGAGGCCCATCAGCGCCACGACGTTGTCCTCGAGCGGCGTGTTCTGGAAGTACATGTCGACATCATGGAAGCCCTTGAGGAAGCACTCGAAGCGCTCGGGCCCCAGCGCGATGATGAGCGACAGGCCCACGGCGGAGTCGACGGAGTAGCGCCCGCCAACCCAGTTCCAGAATCCGAAGGCGTTCTCGGGATCGATGCCGAAGTCGGCGACGAGGTCGAGCGCGGTCGAGACGGCGACGAAGTGCTTCTTCACGGCCTCGGCGCGGCTCTCCTCGGAACCGTCGATGGCGCCCGCGGCCTCGAGGGCGTCGAGCAGCCAGGTGCGGACCTCGCGGCCGTTGGTCAGGGTCTCGAGCGTCGTGAACGTCTTGGACACGACGATGACGAGCGTGGTCTCGGGGTCGAGGCCGCGAACCTTCTCGGCCATGTCGTTGGGGTCGATGTTGGAGATGTAGCGGCAGTCGATGCCGGCGTCGGCGTAGGGCTTGAGCGCCTCGTACACCATGACCGGGCCGAGGTCGGAGCCACCGATGCCGATGGACACGACGTGCTCGATCTTCTTGCCCGTGACGCCCTTCCACTCGCCGGAACGGACCTTCTCGGCGAACGCGTACATGCGGTCGAGCATGTCGCGGACGTCGGCCACGCAGTCCTGGTCGCCGTCGAACACGGTGCCCTTATCGGATGCCGGGCGGCGCAGCGCGGTGTGAAGCACGGCGCGGTCCTCGGAGGTGTTGATGTGCACGCCGGAATACATGGCGTCGCGGCGCTCCTCGATATGCAGCTCGCGCGCAAGCTGGACAAGCAGCTTCATCGTCTCGTCGGTCACGAGGTTCTTGGACAGGTCGATGTGGAACTCGCCCATGTCGTAGCTGAGCTTGCTCACGCGGTCGGGATCGGCGGCGAACCAGCCCTTGAGATCGATGCCGGCACCGGTGAGCTCGTCATAGTGTTTCTGCAGGTCAGCCCATGCAGGCGTGCTCGTGGCATCGATAGGAGCAGGTACGGTAGACATAGGAATCCTCCTTTATCCGAACAGGCGCAGGTTTTCCGCGTCGTGCAACGAAGCGACTCCATTCTACCGCAGCGCGCAGACAGATTCGCCATTGCTCCCGTCATGAAACGGTCAGGGTGCCAAAGAAACGGTGAGCATCCGGCGCGACACGGAAAACCCGTCGATGGGTTGAAACGAACCCGTCCCCAAATGACCCATGATTCAGCGCCCTCAGAGAGCACCCATTCGCTCCGAATACCGCCGCATTCATCCAAAGCATCCGGTGCGATTCGCCTCCCACATATATAGTGTGTCTTATCTCGATTCCTCAAAGATTGGAACGCATATGAAACTGCCTTCCTATGGACGCCGAACGCTCAGATATGCGCTCGGCCTCGCTTTGGCCTGCGGACTTGCGCCCGCGGTCGCATATGCCCTGCCGACGATACCGGTGAACCCGCTGTCCGCGCTCACGGAGCCGTCTTCGACGGACGCTCAGGACGAGCGGACGGCCGTGCCCGGCCAGGCGCTCGTCTTGTACCGAGCATCCGATGCCGCCTCGGTGAGCCTGCTCGACTCCGCGGCCGCCGACGAGTTCGCAAACGCCGGCGTCACGATCGCCCAGACATGGGACTTCTCCGCTGTCGACCGCGCCGCAAGCCGGGGCGACATCGAGCTGCAGAGCGCCGATGGGGCAACCGACGCGATCCCGTCGGGCGACGACCTGCGCGTCGCGCTCGTCGAGCGAGAAGGGGCCGACGCAGACGAGCTGGTCGCCGAGCTCGAAGCACTCGACTTCGTGGTGGCGGCGCAACCGAACTACGTCGCGACGATCGACGCGACCGCACCCGATGACACCCTGTACGACGGCTGGCAGTACGGCTTGACCAGCGAGAGCGCCGGCATCGACCTCGAGGCGGCGCTCGCCGCCCGCGACGAGGCGGCTGCAACCGACGACAACATCGTCGCCGTGATCGACACGGGCGTCGACGTCTCCCACCCCGACCTCGCCGACCACATGTGGGAGAACCCCGGCATCGAGGGCCTTCCCGGCGAGGCGGGCTCGAACGGCTACGACTTCACCGGCAACGACGACGACCCGACGCCGGGCACCACGGACATCGACTCCCACGGCACCCACTGCGCGGGCGTCATCGCCGGCATCCAGAACAACGCGGAGGGAATCGCGGGAGCGAGCTCCGACACCAAGATCATGGCGTTGAAGGTGGCCCCCGAGAACTGCAGGGGCGTGCTGTACCTCAAAGACATCGTCTCCGCCTACCAGTACCTCATCGGCGCGGCCCTCTCCGGGCAGAACGTCGTCGCGGCGAGCAACTCCTGGGAGATCGCCTCCTACGCACCCGTACTCGACTACCTGGTAAACCAGGCGGGAAAGCTCGGCATCCTGTCCGTCTTCGCTGCGGGAAACGCCGCATCGGACACCGCCACCGTCGGCACCGGGGCGACCACGAGCCTCGAGAGCCCTTACGCGATCGTCATCGCGTCGAGCAACAAGTCGAACGTCCTGTCGACCTTCTCGAACTTCAACGAGACGGTCGTCGACCTCGCACTGCCCGGCTCCAACATCATGTCGACGGTGAGCACCGACGCCGCGCACGCCCACTTCTCCCCGAGCGTGTCTCTGGCCGCAGGCAAGGACCTGGAGTACGCGAACGACTTCTCCGACTACACCCCGGATTCTGACGCCTACCGGCTCTTCGTCTACAACGCCGACGGGACGCTCGCCTCGCCTGAGGCCACCGACGCGTTCGCCATCGAGCCGGTCGCAGATGCGGGACACGGCACCCCCGGCCTCAAGGTGACCTTCGACCCCTCCCGGGCTGACGGAAGCTCTGGGTACACCGCGACGCTCCAGTGGTATCTCGATAACCCGTTTATCGGCACGACGCACGCGGTGCAGGACTATGCGATCGGCGTGAGCGCGAGCATCGATGCCGGCAGCCCCTCCAACACGAGGCTGTACCTCGTACCATCCCTGTACGCCGTCAAGGACGGCGCGACCGTCCCGCTTCACGGCGTGTCGACCATCACCGAGGTGAACATCGACCTGACCTACGTCTACGGCACCTCCTTGGCCGCCCTCGACACCGAGGCAGACCGACTGATCGGTGCCGCCCAGTTCAGCATCAATCCCGCCGACGGCGTCTGGTCGAGCGAAAAGACCACCTTCTACATCGAGCCCTACGGCATCGGTCTGGTGGACGGCGAGGGCGTGGACGACGAGACGAGCGACTACGCCCCCTACGGCGAGATGAGCGGGACGTCCATGGCGACCCCTCTCGCCGCGGGCACCGTAGGCCAGCTCGCTGCCCTCGACCCCGAGGCGAGCGCGCTCGAGCTGCGCGGAAAGCTGGTCGGCTCGACCGTCCCGGTGAGCACGACAACTTATGGGGGCGTCGAGAAGCACACGGCGACCGACGGCCGCTTCGACTGGAACGTGGCGCTCGACGACGATGCGGTGAACGCGAACACGTGGTCCGTCGACGCCGACCCGGCGACCGGCACGGTTACCGTCCACGGCTATGCCCTCGGCGACGCGAGCGTCACCCTCGACGGCGAGGACGTCTCCTGCACGGCGCAGACCGACAGCGAGCTGACCTTCACGGCGCCTGCCGACGCCTTCGACGGAGGCGTCCATCGCATCGACGTGACCGACGGCTCGACCGGGCGCACGCACCGCGCCTCCTACAGCTTCCCCGCGCGCGAAGCATCCTATGACATGATGCGGACGGACAGCCTCCCCGGCGGCACGACGGACTCGGCCACCGGCAGACTGGTGGGCGCCGAGGGCGCGCTGTATTTCGCCGACACGAAAGGCGCCTACCTGTATCGCCTGGATCATCCCGGAAACGGCTCCTGGACCGCATGCGCGGTACCCGGAACTCCGTGGCAGTCAACTATGCACGACTCCCATGCCCCGATAGCCTACACGGCGATCGGAAGCGATATCGTCGCCGTCACGACCGACCTAGACGAAAGCGGCATCGTCGTGCTTGCGGCGACCTACAGCGCGGAGCGCGACGAATGGAGCCCCTATCGGCAGATCGATGCCATCGCGACCCCGGAAGGGGCCGACCAGGCGCTCTACATCTCCTCGCTCGTGGACGCGACGACGATCGGCGGCACCACCTACGCGCTTGTGAGGACCTACTACCAGTTCGCAACGGGCGATTATTTCTTCCGATACGCAATCGCTACCTTGGAGGGCCCCGACGGGGAGCTCTCCGCGACCGAGATTCAGACGGAGCAGTTCCCGGGCATCATGCTCGCGCCGCTTGCGCCCATCGCGCATGATGGAAAGATCTACGTGATCGGCGCGATCGGCGGCGGGCGGACCGACCCCTCGGCAACGTACGCACCGCATGCATACACTATCGACCTGACAAGCGGGGCGTTGGATGACCTCGGTGCCATCGAGGATGCGCCGGTCTTTACCTACTCAGACTACGGAGATCTCGAGAGTTGCGTGACCGTCCCCTTCGAAGACGGCGCGCTCGTCTTCGCGCGCTCCCAGCAAGGCGTCGGCGACACCATGTACATCGACCTCGACACGCTCAGGTGCGAGGGCTCGGCATGGGTCGGCAGCGACTCCGCGACGGGCGTCACCATCACGTCCGCCACGGTCTTCGACGGGACGGTCCACCTGACCGCGCTCGACAACGGAACCGACGCGGCGTCGGCTACGGGCGCGCTGTATACGCTGCCCCGCGCGGCTACAGAGCAGCTCGCGAGCATCGCGTGTCCAACGGAGCGCTACACCGACCTTGATGAGCTCGCGTGGTATCACGAGCCGGTCGACTGGGCGGTTTCCGAGAAGATCATGCTCGGCGTCGACGCGGATGCCGGCGTGTTCGACCCGACGGGCACCCTCACACGCGCCCAGATGGCGCAGGTCCTGTACAACATCGCCGGAAAGCCGGCCGTCGACGACCCGATCCCCTACAGCGACTGCGACCAGGATGCCTGGTACCGCGACGCAGTCGCCTGGTGCACCCAGCAAGGCATCTTTATGGGGTATGACGACACCGACAAGTTCGGCCCGGACGACCCGCTGACGCGCGAGCAGATGGCGACCATCCTGTGGCGCATCGCCGCGCCCGAGACTGCCACCGAAGGCGACCTCGACCGCTTCACCGACGGTACTGCGGTATCCGATTGGGCGACAGAGGCCGTAACGTGGGCGGTTGCCGAGGGATACCTGCGCGGTATCGGCAACACGACCGAGCTCCAGCCGCGAGGAGACCTTGAGCGCGCCCAGGCGGCAACCGTGTTCATGCGCGCCGACCGCGACGGATTCCCCTACCCGCAACCCGCAGCATAGCGGCGCGCACGCACGATCGACCGAGGGCCCGAGACGTCGGAACAGCCGATGTCTCGGGCCCTCGTCATGTCCGGAGCCTGTCCCGCATCCGGCACGCCGCCACGGCATCTCCCCCGATTCAGGCCCTCGTTCATTCATGAACGAACGAGGGCATTTTCGACATTTCCGCAGGATTCGTTTGTTTGACACCCGTGTTAATTCATGAACGAACGGCCTCGCGGCACCTGCATCGGCCATGGCATCGGAGATTCCCTACAGGCGCAGACGCCCCAGCAGCTCGGGATAGCCCTCCTCCACCGCCTGGTTGTACTGGTGGGCGAACACGCCGATCGCAGCCGCCCACGTGCACGCCAGGCACAGAAGGACGATCGCCGTCACGACGACGCCCGCGAACAGGACCGCCGGCGTGGGCCCGGCGACAAAGACCGTCATGAGCAGCAAGGCGATGTCGAGTATGAGCGAGAACGCGGCCACCCGGCGCAAGGCGCGCTGACGCGCCTGCTGGCCGCGCAGAAGCATCCCGTGGAGCTCCGTCAGCTCCTCCACCGTCAGGCGGTGCTCGACCAGACGCGCCCGGTCAGCCGCGCCCAGCCTGTTGATGTGAATCCGCATCGCATCCTCCAGCAAGCGACAAGCCCGCAAGCCGCGGCGCCCGAGCCCCGGAATCCTACTCTTCCAGCTGCTCGCTCGCCTCGAGCCACGCGGTCTCCAGCTCGTCGAGCTCCGCGCGGGCGTCGTCGATGGCCCGCTGCTGGGCCGTAAGCGCCTCGAAATCCGTAGGGTCGACATCTGCCATGGCGGCCGTCAGCTCGTCGACCTTCGCGCGGCGCGCCTCCATCTTACGTTCCAGGGACGAGACCTCGCGACGCAGCCGCTGGCGCTCGGCGTTGGAGAGCCGCGAGCCGCCGGAAGCCTCCCCCGACGCCGTCTGCACGGGAGAAGCCGCCTCGGCCGCCCGCTGCGCCGAGGACTTCTGCGTGCGCGCGGACGACGCGCCCACCAGGCGCAGGTATTCGTCCACCCCGCCCGGCACGTGGCGCAGACGCCCATCGATGATCGCGTACTGATGGTCGGTCACGCGTTCCATGAGGTAGCGGTCGTGCGTCACCAGAATCAGCGTGCCCGGCCACCCGTCGAGCAGGTCCTCGACGATGGCCAGCATGTCGGTGTCAAGGTCGTTGCCCGGCTCGTCGAGGATGAGCACGTTGGGCTCCTCCAGGATCGTCAGCAAAAGCGACAGGCGGCGGCGCTGGCCGCCCGAAAGGTCCCCGATGCGGCTCCACAGCTGCTGGGTGGTGAAACCCAGGCGCTCGAGCAGCTTCTCGGGGCTCGTCTCCTTGCCGTCGACGATGTAGACGCGCTTGTAGCGCGAGAGCACCTCGCGGATCGTCTCGTCCATATGCGGGGCGAGTTCGTCGAGCTGCTGGGACAGCACGCCGAAGCGCACCGTCGCGCCGATCTTCACGCGGCCGCTCGTCGGTGTGAGCTTGCCTTGGATAACCGACAGCATGGTGGACTTCCCCGCGCCGTTCTCGCCCAGCAGGCCGAAGCGGTCGCCGGCGCCGATCAACCACGTCACGTCCTCGAGCACCGGCTTGACCTCGCCGTCGGCCCCGTCCGCATATCCCGCATAGACATCGATCACGTCGATGACCTGCTTGCCCAGGCGCGACACCGCCAGGCGCTTGAGCTCGAGCTCGTTGCGCACCGGAGGCACGTCGGCGATGAGCGCGCGAGCCGCCTCGACGCGGAACTTCGGCTTCGTCGAGCGCGCCTGCGCGCCGCGGGACAGCCAGGCGAGCTCTTTGCGCGCCATGTTCCTGCGCCGGTCCTCGGCGACCGCCGCCAAGCGGTCGCGCTCGACCCGCTGCAGGATGTATGCGGAGTAGCCGCCCTCGAACGGCTCGACGACCCCGTCGTGCACCTCCCACATGGAGGTGCACACCTCGTCCAGAAACCAGCGGTCGTGCGTCACGATGAGCAGCGCGCCCTCGCCTGCACCCCAGCGGGCCTTCAGGTGCTCGGCAAGCCAGTTGATGGTGCGCATGTCGAGATGGTTCGTCGGCTCGTCGAGCATGAGCACGTCATAGGTGCCGATCAGCAGGCGCGCGAGGTCGACGCGGCGGCGCTGGCCGCCGGACAGCTCGCCCACCGTGCCCTCCCACGGCACGTCGGCGATCAGGCCGTCCAGCACCTGGCGCACGCGCGGGCTCGAGGCCCATTCGTACTCGGGAGCGTCGCCCACCACGGCGCGATGGACCGTGTCGCCGTCGTCGAGCGCATCGCGCTGGCCGAGCAAGCCGACCGAGATGTCGCGCCGATGGGTGACACGGCCCTCATCGGGCTCGAGCTCGCCGGATAGCACCTGGAGCAACGTGGACTTGCCGTCGCCGTTGCGCCCGACGATGCCGATGCGGTCGCCCTCGTTCACGCCGAGCGTCACGTCGTCGAAGATATGCTTGGTGGGAAACTCCAGCTTCACGGAATCGCAGCCGAGAAGAATCGCCATATGCGCTACACCGCCTCTGCAATCGCATTTCGTTCGACCATCTATCCTAGTGCAACTTTAGGGACAGTCCCCCAAATTTCACGGAGGAGACGCGCGTCTCCTCCGTGAAATTTGGGGGACTGTCCCTAAAGTTGCAAAAAACGGCGACCCGGGTCTCAACGGGTCGCCGCTGCATGGAGTGCCGCACCGGAGCCTGGGCATGCAACCGGACTCGACGGCGGGCATATGAGAACGTCGGATTAAGAGAACATTCCCGTGAGGTAGTCGTTCAGCCGTTTATCGTTCGGACGCTGGAAGATCTGGTCCGTCTCGCCGTACTCGACCATCTCGCCCATGTAGAAGAAGGCGGTGCGGTTGGACACGCGGGAGGCCTGCTCCATGTTGTGCGTCACGATGATGATGGCGCGGTTCTCGACGATCGTGTTCATGAGGTCCTCGATGGCAAGCGTCGAGATGGGGTCGAGCGCCGAGCAGGGCTCGTCGAACAGGATCACGTCGGGATGCATGGCGAGCGTGCGGGCGATGCACAGGCGCTGCTGCTGGCCGCCGGACAGGGCGAACGCGCTCTGGTCGAGCTTGTCTTTGACCTCGTCCCACAGGGCGGCGCCGCGCAGGGACTCCTCCACCATCTGGTCGAGGGTCGCCTTGTCCTTGATGCCATGACGCTTGGGCGCGAACGTGATGTTCTCGCGGATGGACTTATGGAAGGGGTTCGGCTGCTGGAACACCATGCCGATGGACTTGCGCAGCTCGTAGAGGTTCTCGGTCTTGGTGTTGATGTTGCGCCCCTGGTAGAGGATCTCGCCCTCGACGCGGCAGCCCTTGATCTCGCGGTTCATGAGGTTCAGGCTGCGCAGGAACGTGGACTTGCCGCAACCGGAAGGACCGATGAGCGCGGTGATCTCGCCCTTGTGGAACTTGAGGCTCGTGTCGTTCAGCGCATGGTGGTCGCCGTAGTACACGTTGACGTCTTTGGTCTCGAGCACGACCTCCTCGGAGATGGCCACGCCCGTCGTGCGGTGCGTCTTTTCGCTCGAGCCGACGCTTTTGAGGAACTGATCGGTTTCGTTCGTCATTCGGCGGTCATCCTCCTTGCAAGTGCCTTACCGGCGATGCGCGAAAGCACGTTGAACAGCAGCACGCAGATCATCAGCAGGGCCGCGGTGCCCCAGACGATGTGCTGGGCCTCGGGGCTGCCCTCGCCGTAGATCTTGTAGATGTGCACGGCGAGCGACTCGCCCGGACGGAAGATGTTCCACGCGCAGGTCGGGCTCGCGAAGTTGAGCGAGAAGAAGTTCAGGCGCGCCGGCGAGCTCATGCCGGAGGTGAACAGCAGCGCAGCGGCCTCGCCGAACACGCGGCCGGCGGACAGCACGACGCCCGTCACGATAGCGGGCATCGCCGCGGGGATCAGCACGTGCAGGGTGGTCTCCCAGCGGGTCAGGCCCATGGCCAGGCACGCGTCGCGCTGGCTGGCGGGAACGTCCTCGAGCGCCTGCTGGATCACGCGGGTCAGGATGGGGATGTTGAACATCGTGAGCGCGATGGCGCCCGAGATGAGCGAGTAGCCCCACCCGAAGTTCACGGAGAACATCAGGAAGCCGAACATGCCGACGACGATGGAGGGCAGGCTGGACAGGGTCTCGATGGCCGTGGACGCGATCTTGGTGACGGGGCCCTCGGGCGCGTACTCGACCAGGAACACCGCGCCGCCCAGGCTGATGGGCAGCGAGATGATCAGGGTGAGGATCAGCAGGTAGAACGAGTCGAAGAGCTGATAGGCGATGCCGCCCTCGGTGCCGTTGGAACGGCTCGCCTCGGTCAGGAAGCCGGGCTGGAACAGCTGGCCGATACCCTGCGCGAGGATATAGATGACCATCGACACGACGATGAGCATGACCAGGCCTACGATGAGCGTCAGGATACCGGTGGCGATCCGGTCATTGCGCATGGAACGCTTGATGCGCGCGTTCTGCGCCTCCACAGAGATGTTAGCCACGCGCCTTCGCCCCCTTTGCACCGATGAGATGGATGATCAGGATGAAGATGAGCGACATGCCCATCAGCAGCAGGCCGAGCGACCACAGGACGTCGTTCTGGACGGAACCGGTCGCGTAGACGGCCATGGAGGTGGTCAGCGTCGTGGTGATGGTCGACGCTGAATCGAGCAGGCCCTCGGGCATGGCCTCGACGCCGCCGATGACCATGCGGACGGCGAGCGTCTCGCCGAACGCGCGCGTCATGCCGAGAATGACCGCGGTCATGAGCGACGGCGTGGCGCTCTTGAGCACGACGTGCCAGATGGTCTGCCAACGGGTGTAGCCCAGGGCGAGCGAACCGTTGCGGTATCCATCGGGCACGGCGCGCAGCGCATCGATGGACAGCGTCGTGATGGTCGGCAGAATCATCAAGGCCAGCACGATGGAGCCGGGAAGGATGCCCAGGCCCAAATCGACGTTGAAGATCACGCGCATCGCGCCGACGATGACATGGAAGCCGATCAGGCCGAACACGACCGACGGGATGCCCACGAGCAGCTCGATGAGCGGCTGGAAGTACTTCTGGCCGAACTTGGGCTGGATCTCGACGACGAAGATCGCCGCACCGATGGCGATGGGCACCGCGATGATCGTGGAGATGACCGTCACCGCGAAGGAGGTGACGATCAGCGGGAGCGCGCCGGTAAACGGCAGGCCGGTCGCCTCGTTCGTGTTTGCGAGGTTCCACGTCGTTCCCGTGAAGAATTCTGCAATGTTAACGCCGTCCTTGATGAAGGTGGACAACCCGCGCTGAGCAACCATGAGGATGAGCGCCACAACGACAAGTGTCACGAGCGCGACGCAGGCGCCCGTGACACTCAAGCCTACCTTCTCAAGGTTGCGTTTTGGCATCTGCTTAGCCATAGCGCACCTTTCGAAAAAGTTCTATGTACTGGGCGTAATTCGGACAGGCCGGAATTACTTCTCGGTAACGTTGCCGTCGGCGTCCTTGACCACGGTCATCTGGGACACGGGGATGAAGCCCTGCTCCTCGACGAGCGAGCCCTGGACGTCCTCGGAGAGCATGTACTCGAGGAAGGCGGTGGTAACCTCGTCGGCGTCCTTCTTGCAGTACATGTGCTCGGTGGCCCAGATGGGGAACGAGTTGTCGTAGACGTTCTCGGAGACGGGCTCGACGCCGTTGACCTTGATGGCCTTGAACTTGGTGTCGTCGAAGTGGGAGAAGTCGAGGTAGGAGATGGCGTTGTCGGTGGAACCGATCTGGGTCACGACGTCGCCGGACTTGTCGAGCTCGGCCTCGCCCTTGAAGGTGGACTCGGGCTGGCCGGCGCCGAAGACGGCGGCCTCGAAGGTGGCGCGGGTACCGGAGCCGGACTTGCGGTTCATGACGTAGATCGCGGCGTCGTCGCCACCGACCTCGGACCAGTTGGTAATCTCGCCGGAGAAGATGCCCTTGAGCTGCTCAAGGGTCAGATCGTCGACGGTGACGTTCATGGAGACGACGGGGCCCATGCCGACGACGGCGACCTCATGGTCGACGAGGTCCTCGCACTGGTCGGCCTCGAGCTTGGTCTCGGCGAACACGTCGGAGTTGCCGATGGTCACGGTGCCGTCCGCGACAGCGGTCAGGCCGGTGCCGGAACCGTTGCCGGAGCCGGTGATGGAGACATCGGGGTTCTCGGCCATGAACTGCTCAGCGGCGGCCTCGACGAGAGCCTGGAAGGAGGAAGCGCCGTCATAGGTGACGGTACCGGTCAGCGAGGAGCTCTCGGAAGCGCCAGCGGAACCGGCAGCGGTGGAGGCGGTGTCGCCGCCGCAACCAGCAAGACCGAGGCCGGCAACAGCAGCAAGGCCACCGGCGAAACCGAGGAACTGACGACGAGAGCAAGCGTAGTCGAACATGGTTCTCCTTTCGCGAATTCTGCGATTCGCAACATCCGTGCGGGCGGCCATGCAGACCCGTCCGCGTTTCGACTACGTACTCTATCGCGCGTTCACCGGGCGATTTTGCTCGCTCGCGTCTTATTACGATGCTCTGACTAAGATTTACCTTCAGATTTCTACCGGTTTACACGGTCCTTACAATGACACCGTGTGGTAAAGCGCTTCATCGCGACTATCAGCATCCGCCAAGAGGACGCATACCCGCGGCTTTGCGCCCCGCGCCGCGCAGGCCGCAACCTCCTCCGGGCGAAAGTGGCTAGAAATTTCCGTTTTGCTGTAGCTGAACCGGTATTGAGGGGTCGGAAGCCCGCCGCCGGCACCGGTCTCCCCCATTAAAGCGCCCGATTCGGGGATCTTGGGGTCCAGAGACCGACTTTGTAACCGGCCAATACAGCCAAGACGGCTTATCCGGATATCTCCGCCGCGCCTGGCTTACAGCAAAACAGAAATTTCTAGCCACTTTCCTCGGGGAGGGCAGCATCGGCGGGGACCGATGACACAGAACGGGCCGTTTGGCACGCTAAAGGGGTCTGTAATTGCCTTTAGAAGATATGACCGATAACTGATCGGTCGGAGCCTCCCCGGATGCCCGCGGGATGGGCGACAATCGTTGTTGTCAGCGCAAACGGCGGTCGCGCACCGCAGTCGAA